>CAYLUX010000011.1:0-31227 GCA_964386935.1 uncultured Janibacter sp. | reverse complement strand
TCGCGATCGCCCTGGCCGCGTGCGGGCTGGCGTCGCTCACCGCGACGACGACCGCCAACGCGATGGTGCAGATGCGCAGCGAACCCGCGATGCGCGGCCGCGTGATGGCGCTCTACATGGCCCTCTTCGTCGGCGGGAAGCCGCTCGGGGCACCCCTGCTCGGGGTCATCGCCGACGCCCTCGGCGCCCGCTGGACGGTCGCCGTCGGGGCGATCGCGGTCGGGATCACGGTGGCCGCCGTCTCGCGGTGGCTCCTCAGGCACGAGAATGTCCGGGTGACCTACTCCCGCAGCAGCCGCCCACGCCTCCAGGTGCTCCACGAGGGTCCGCCCGTCCCGCCCCGGCCGGTGCCGGACGCCGCGAGGGTGGCCTCGCGGTGACCCCTCGCTTCAGGCGGCGGATGACGCTGCTCGTGCTCGTGGTCGTGCTCGTCGTCGCGGTGGTCGCCGCGCTGTGACTCAGAGCCGCTCGACCACGTGGTCGATGCAGGCGAGCAGCGCCGATACGTCCTCCGGGTCGATCGCCGGGAAGGTCGCGATGCGCAGCTGGTTCCGCCCCAGCTTGCGGTAGGACTCGACGTCGACGACGCCGTGTCGGCGCAGCACAGCGGCGACCTCCCCGGCGTCCACCTCGTCGACGAAGTCGACCGTCGTCACCACCGAGGAGCGCGCCGCCGGGTCGCTGACGAAGGGGGACGTGACGGCCCCCTTCGTCGCCCAGTCGTAGACCCGGCCGGAGGAGTCGGCGCTGCGCGCGGTGGTGAAGTCCAGCCCGCCGCCCTCGTTCATCCAGCGCAGCTGCTCTGCGAGGAGCGCCAGCGTCACGACGGCGGGGGTGTTCAGCGTCTGGTCCTTGCGGGAGTTCTCGATCGCCGCGGTGAGGGAGAGGATCTGCGGGACCCACCGGTCGGTCGCGGCCAGCCGCTCGGCGCGCTCGATCGCGGCGGGGGAGAGGACCGCCAGCCACAGCCCGCCGTCGGAGGCGAAGGACTTCTGCGGCGCGAAGTAGTAGGCGTCAGTGGCGGCGACGTCGATCGGCAGGCCGCCCGCGCCGGAGGTCCCGTCGATCAGCACGAGCGCGTCCTCGTCCGCGCCCTCGACGCGGCGGACCGGTGCCATGACGCCGGTCGAGGTCTCGTTGTGCGTCCACGCGTAGGCATCCACCCCCGGCTCAGCGACCGGCGCCACCAGCGAGCCGGGCTCGGCCGTGCGCACCGTCGGCTCGGCGAGGAAGGGGGCAGCGGCGCTCGCCTTGGCGAACTTGCCGCCGAACTCCCCGAAGACGAGGTGCTGGGCGCGCTCGCGGACCAGACAGAGCGTCGCGATGTCCCAGAAGGCGCTCGCGCCACCGTTGCCGAGAACCACCTCGTAGCCCTCCGGCAGCGAGAACAGCTCGGTCAGGCCGGAGCGGACCTCGGCGACGAGCCCCTTGACCGGGGGCTTGCGGTGGGAGGTGCCCAAGACGCTGCTGCCGAGCTCGCCGATGCGGGCGACCTGCTCGGGCCGGACCTTCGAGGGGCCGGAGCCGAAGCGGCCGTCGCGGGGGAGGATTCCTGCCGGGATGCTGATCTCGCTCACGAGGGTGATTCTCCCGCACCCGTGCCCGGCAGTGCCGGGGCGTCCGCTACGGGGACTCGGCGAGCTCGGACCCCGTCGGTGCCGCGATGTCGACCGGCTCGCCCCAGTTCGTGGCATTCACCGTCGTCGTCGCGCCGTTCAGCTCGAAGGAGATCCTCCGGATGCGGTCCTGCTGGTCCAGCCAGACGTCGTAGATGACCGCGTCCGGCACGCCGTCGTCGGTGTCCACCTCGAGCTCGGCCATCGAGCGCTCCGTGTCCACCGTGGCCGTGTAGTGGCGGGTGCGGACGCCACCGACCTCCTCGTGGCCCTTGACGCCGGCGTCCTCGACCCCGGCGACGAAGGCGTCGAACTGGTTGCGCATGCTCAGCGCCTGGATCTGGTCCAGCGTCTGGCGCACGGCGGAGTTGTCCGAGTCGCGGCTCACCGGGACCCACTTCGGCGGCTGCTCGAAGTAGTAGTCGCCGTCGACGAGGCGGTACCCGAGCTCCTGGTCGGCCATCTGGACGTCCATGTCGAGGGCGCCGCCCACGAGGTCCTGGTCCCCCTCGGCGCTCATCGCGACATTGCCGTCGACCTCGATCTCCAGCGAGATGTGGGCGGTGGGGCTCTCGGCGATCGCGGACTGGAGCCGGTCGGTGAACTCCTCGGGGTCGAAGGGCTTCCCGGTGTCGGTGGGCGTGGAGGAGGACTCCGAGGAGTCCGTCGACTCCTCGGACCCGGTGCCCTCGCCCTCTTCCTTCGAGGACGTGTCCGTGTCCTCCCCCTTCGAGGAGGACGTGGACGTGGTCTTCTCCGACGAAGGGGGCTGCCCGCCCCCTTCGCCACCGGCGGTCGAGGCGGCGGACTCCGGCGCGGTCGGGCCCGGGCCGGCGCCCTCGCCGGAGCACGCGGTCAGTGCCAGCGCGAGGCCAGCGGTGGCCGCGACGACGGGGAGCCGGGTACGCACGGCCCTCAGCCCTTCGGCAGCGCGTCGTACCCGTCGACGTCGGTGATCGATCGGGTGCTGGGGCCGACGTACCGGCTGCTGGGGCGGATGAGCCGGCCGGTGCGCTTCTGCTCCAGCACGTGCGCGGACCAGCCGGCGCTGCGGGCGCAGACGAAGAGCGGGGTCATCATCTCGCCGGGGACCTCGGCGAAGTCGAGCAGCACCGCCGCCCAGTAGTCGACGTTGGTCTCCATCTTCCGGTCCGGGTAGCGCTCGGCGAGCTCGGCGATGGCGGCCTTCTCCAGCTCGAGGGCGACCTCGTAGCGGGGTGCGCCGAGCCGACGGCAGGTCTCGCGCAGCACGGCCGCGCGCGGGTCGTAGGCCCGGTAGACGCGGTGCCCGAAGCCCATGAGGCGCTCCTTGCGGTCCAGCGCGTCCTTGACGTACTTCGTGGCGTCGCCCGTCTGCTCGACGCCGGAGATCATGTGCTGGGCGCGGGAGGGCGCACCGCCGTGCAGCGGCCCGGACATCGCGCCGACGGCCCCGGAGAGGCAGGCCGCGGCGTCGGCGCCGGTGGAGGCGATGACCCGCGCGGTGAAGGTGGAGGCGTTCATGCCGTGCTCCGCCGCGGAGGTGAAGTAGGCATCGATCGCCTCGACGTGCTTGGGGTCCGGCTCGCCGCGCCAGCGGATCATGAAGCGCTCGACGATGTTCCTGCCCTCGTCCACCCGGGCCTGGGGAACCATCGGGGAGTCCAGCCCGTGGGCGGACTGGCCGATGAAGGACAACGCCATGACGGAGGCGCGGGCCAGGTCGTCACGGACCTGCGCGTCGTCGATGTCCAGCAGGGGGCGGAAGCCCCACACCGGCGCGAGCTGCGCCAGGGCGGACTGGACATCGACCCGAATGTCGCCGGTGTGCACCGGGAGCGGGAAGGGCTCGGCCGGCGGCAGGCCCGGGTCGAAGGAGTTGTCGACGAGCAGCCCCCAGACCCGACCGAAGGAGACCTTGCCGACGAGGTCGTTGATGTCGACGCCGCGGTAGCGCAGGGCGCCCCCGGCCTTGTCGGGCTCGGCGATCTCCGACTCGAAGGCGATGACTCCCTCGAGTCCGTGCTTGACGTCCGTGTCGGACATGGTGCCTCCTGATCAGCGACGGTGCAGCGTCCATTGTGCACTCACCCAGAATGTGACGAATGTCCGACCGCCCCCTGACGGATCGGCCACTACCATCCACCGAGGGAGCAGACCGCGCACGACAGGCAGACCGGACAGGAGCGATGGTGGCACGCTCACGTCTTGGGTACAGCCCGGCGCTGGACGGCGTCCGCGGCATCTTCATGCTCTGCTTCATGGCCTTCCACTTCGGCCTGACGTGGCTCACCGGCGCCTGGGTGGGCATCAACCTCTTCTTCGTCCTCTCCGCCTTCCTCATCACCCGCCAGCTCGTGGAGGAGCGGGTGCGCACCGGGACGATCGACGCGCTCGCCTTCTACGCCCGCCGTGCCCGACGGCTGCTCCCGGCGCTCTTCCTCGTCCTGGGCTTCGTGCTCGTCTACGCGCGGTTCCTCGCCGACGAGGCCGTGCGGCGCACCATCGGCGGGGACGTCCTGGCCACGCTGGCCTACGTCATGAACTGGCGGCTGGTCCTCGAGGGCGACCAGTACTTCGGTGACCAGGGTGGGGCCAGCCCCCTTCGTCACGCGTGGACCCTGGCGATCGAGGAGCAGTTCTACGTCCTCGTCCCGCTCGTCGTGCTCGCCCTCATGGCCGTGCTGCGCACCCGCCGGGCGATGACGATCGCGCTGCTGGTCGGGGCGCTGGCCTCGGCGGTCTGGACCGCGTCGCTGGGCTTCCACGACATCAGTGACTACCCGCGCCTGTACTACGGCACCGACACCCGGGCCCAGGCGCTCTTCGTCGGCGCCGCGCTCGGCGTGTGGCTCGCGCCCGGTCGCAGCGGGAGGCCCCCGCTGCTGCCCCGCCGGTTCGTGCTCGTCGCCGGCGCCCTCGGGGTGGCCTCGAGCGTGGTCTCGATGGTCTTCGTCGGGCCCTACTCGGGGTGGATGTTCAACGCCGGGGGGATGCTCCTCTTCGCCGTCGGCTCGGCGCTGCTCGTCCTCGCCTGCGCCGACCCGCGCCCCAGCTGGGTGGTCACCGGCCTCGGGTGGCGCCCGCTCGCCTACGTCGGCCGCCTCTCCTACGGGCTGTACCTGTGGCACTGGCCGATCAGGCTGCTGCTCGGCCCCGACCGGTTCGGCGGCAGCGTGGCGGCCACCCTCGTGGTCGACTCGGTGCTGACGATCGTCATCGCGCACCTGTCCTACCGCTATCTCGAGCGCCCGGTGATCAAGCACGGGGTGCGGGGACTGCTGCCGCGGCTGCGCACCCCCGCCGCGGCGATCGTCGTCCCGGTGCTCGTCCTGGCCTCCACCGGACTGGCCGTCGCCGGAACCGCGCCAGCGGCCGACGTCGACAGCGAGGTGGCCGCGGCCGCCAAGGCGCCCGCCCCGGACATCGCCCCCGACCAGAAGGCCTATGAGCCGGGCTCCCCGGAGCGCATCGCGGTCTACGGCGACTCCGTGCCGTACTACCTCGCCGAGCGCTTCCCGCAGGAGCGCTTCCCCGGGGTGGAGGTGGACAACTTCGCCAAGGAGGGCTGCGACCTGCTCTCCGCCCCGATCAGCTGGGCGCCCGGCTTCCGGATGGAGGACAAGCCGGAGTGCACCAAGGCGAAGAAGGAGTGGCCGAAGCAGTTCGAGGAGGCGGGCGACCAGGTCCTGCTCATCTACGCCACGCCGCTGCTCATCGTCCCCCACCTCGTCGACGGCGAGCGGATCTGGTTCGACGACCCGGCCTACCGGGACCTGATCATGGACCGCCTCGACACGGTGCGCGAGCAGGCGCTGGACGCCGGCGCCGAGCAGGTCCAGATCGTCACCGTCCCCTGCCGGGAGGCGAACGAGAAGGCCCTCCCGGAGGAGTTCCGCGTGGTCATCGACTCCAGCCCCCAGGTCGTGGCCGAGTTCGGCGACCCGCAGCACGTCAACGCTGTCGTCAAGGACTGGGCGGACCGGCACGAGGACGTCGGGCTGGTCGACCTGCACGGCGCGCTGTGCCCCGACGGGTACCGGAAGAAGATCGATGACATCCAGCTCTTCAACGACTTCCTGCACTTCGCGCCGGAGGCGACGCCGATGGTCTGGAAGTGGGTGCTCGGCCGGGTGAGCGCCAACTACGCCGAGCGGGGCTGAGGGCTCAGGCGTCCCGGAAGCTCCACGCCGTGACGACCTGCGGCGCCAGCCAGGTCCAGACCAGCTCGGACCCCTGCCGGGAGAAGTGGACCCGGTCGGAGTAGACCTCGGCACCGTTGATGACGGGGCGGTACTTCCCGCCCCGGCACAGGACGCTGTTCAGGTCCAGGACGGTGACGTCGAGGTCGGGGGAGTCGGCCTGCTCCGCCCACTCCCGCAGGACGGTGTTGGTGTCCGTCGGGTCGATCTTCACGGCGCCGACCTTCTCGCCCTCGCGGATCCCGGCGGGGTCGTCGTGGCACGTCGCGTTGACCAGCTGCAGCTGGCGGGCGCCGGTGCCGCGGGTCTGCTCCAGGAGGGCGTCGAGCGTGCGGCGGATGACCTTGTCATGGCCGCGGGTGCCCGGCTCGAGCGTGTGGCCGTCCACGACGAGCGGCTGGGTGAGGGCGGTCTCCACGGGGGAGAGGACGATGTCGGCACCGGCGTGCTCGACCTCGGTGGGCCAGCGCTCCCGCCAGGAGGCGCAGGTCTCGTCCTCGGGGACCTCGCCGCCACCCATGAAACGGAAGGTCAGCGGGATCGCGTTGCAGGACCCCCTTCGCGTGTGGCCACTGACCTCCAGGCCCGGGTAGTCGTCGTCCTGGAAGCCGTCCCGCAGCGACTGGGCGATCGAGCTGCCCACGACGGCGACGTGCAGGTCGGTGTCCGGGCGGTGGTAGGTGGCGGCGCCGGGCAGGGGCTTGCCGTTCCAGTCGCCGTCGATGGCCGAGCTCCACGCGGTGCTCAGCAGCAGTGCGCACGCGGTCATCGCCGCGAGGACGCCGGGCGCCACCCACCGCCGGAATGCCCGGGGCACGCCGCGGGGCACGAGGGCGCGGAAGCCGCCGATCATCACCGGCAGCTCCACGAAGCGGTAGCTGAGCACGGCGCAGACCCAGGTGAGCGCCAGCTTGACGAGGATCGCGAGGACCTGGGGCAGCTGGTCCAGCGGCAGCCAGACCGCGATCGGCCAGTGGTAGAGGTAGAGGCCGTAGGAGATCTGGCCCAGGTGGACCAGCGGCGGCAGGCTGAAGATCTTGTTGATCCGGAGCGGGCGGGTGTCGAGCGAGGAGGCGCCCATGCACGCGGCCAGCAGCGCGAAGAGCAGCATCCCGCCCATCTCGAAGACCCACCGCCCGGTCTCGTCGAGGACGAAGAAGGCGCAGATCGACCCGATCGTGCCGACCCAGCCGATGGCCTCCGCGGTGGAGCGGGCCATCCGCGGCGCGCGCCCCCGTCTGTCCGGGGTGAAGAACATCGCCGCCGCGACGCCGACGAGCAGCGCCTGGGCGCGCACGTCGGTGCCGTAGTACAGCCGTGACCCGGTCGCGCCGTCCCCGGAGAGCCAGGCGGTCCACACGGCCGAGACGACGGCCAGCCCCAGGACCACCGCCGTACGGGCGAAGCGCTTGCGCAGCAGCAGGACCGCCGTGATGAGGAAGGGCACGAAGACGTAGAACTGCTCCTCGACCCCCAGCGTCCACACGTGGCGAAGGGGGCTCGGGTCACCCAGCAGGTCGAAGTACTGGTCGTCGCGCTGGACGAGACGCCAGTTCTGCCACAGCGTCATCGTCGCGAAGGCGTCGCCGGCCGTCTGCGGACGGTCGCCCTGGTCCACGAGCACCGTGTGCACGAGCACGCCCGCGACGAGGACCGCGATCGGCGGGATGATCCGGCGGGCCCGACGCAGGTAGAAGCCCACCGCGTCGATGCGTCCCTTCCGCTGCGCCTGCCGGATGAGGATCCCGCCGATGAGGAAGCCGGAGAAGGTGAAGAAGTGGTTGATGCCGACCCAGCCCCCGGCGAGGGCCGTCACGCCGAAGTGGAAGAGCATGACGAGGACGACGAAGAGCCCCCGGTAGCCGTCCAGCGCCGGCCGGTAGCGGGGCCCCATCCGGTCCACGTTCGTGCTGACGAGCTCGCGCCATCGGGCGAGGGCGGGGGCCGAGCCGCGCCGGGGGGAGCGCGAGCGGCGCTGGGGGGCAGGGCGCACGACACTCCTGGGGGCTCGGGGACGGATGCCGGGCAGGGGGCCTGCCCGGTGACCTCGGCAGCGTACCGATGGGTACGGGCTCGCGCCTGCGCGGTCGTAGGCTGGCCGCATGAGCGAGTCCTCGGAGGGGATGATCCCGCGCACGCCGATCCGGGTCGAGCACCTGGACTACACCGGCGGTGGTCTCGCGGAGTCCGAGGTGCCGGAGGCCCCCTTCGCCCTGGCCACGGAGTGGGTGGCCGCCGCCCGCACCCGCCAGCTGGACCGTGGTGACGTGCCCGAGCCGCTCTCCATCGCCGTCGCCACGGTCGATCGCGAGGGGCGACCCGACGTGCGCACCGTGCTGCTGCGCTTCCTCGACCCTCGGGGGCCGGGCTTCGTCACGAGCCTCGAGTCGGCCAAGAGCGCCCAGCTGCGCGAGGTGCCCGCGCTCGCGGCGACGCTGACCTGGCCGGCGATGTTCCGGGCGATCCGCTTCCGCGGCAGGGCGGAGCCGATCGGGCAGGAGGAGCTGGATGCCTACTTCGCCGGCCGGCCCCGCGGCTCGCAGATCAGCGCCTGGGTCTCCCACCAGTCCGCACCGGTGGGTGGCCGCGAGGAGCTGGAGGAGGCGTGGGCGCGGGCCGAGGAGCGCTTCGAGGGGCGTGAGGTGCCCCGGCCGGAGACGTGGGGCGGCTGGCGGATCGTCTGCGACGCCGTCGAGGCGTGGGCGGGCCGGAGCAACCGGCTGCACGACCGCTTCCGCTGGACGCGGGTGGGCGAAGGGGGCCTCGACGACCCCGCCGCCTGGCGCCGGGAGCGCCTCCAGCCCTGAGCCCCCTCACCAGTGGTGCATCGAGGCCCGCATCACCCCGGCGACGTCCTCCTCGGTGACGGGGCGCGGGACGCTGGCGAGCAGGCGCTGCTGCTGCATCGTGCCCGCGACGAGCTCGTCGACGTCCGCCTCGCCGTAGCCGATCTCGGCCAGGCCCGAGGGCTGGCCGATGTCTCGCATGAGTCGGCGCAGCACGGCGGGGAGGCGCTCCGGCCCGGGGACGTCGGCGTCCAGGCCCTGCGGGTCGAGCCACGAGGCCGCGGTGAGGTGGCGCTCCGGGTCGGCCTCGAAGGTCAGCGCGAAGACCGCCGGTGCGGTCGCGGCGACTGACATCCCGTGCGGCACCATCGGGCGATCCTGCCCGTACCCGTCGGGCCGGAAGTCGGTGTCCAGGTCGTGCACCCGACCGGCGATCGGGTACGCGCCGGCGTGCGGCAGGTGCACCCCCGCGTTGCCGAAGCCCATCCCGGCGAAGGTGGCCGCCAGGGCCATGTCCGCGCGCGCGGCGTCGTCGCCGGCGACGGCCGGGCGGAAGGCCCCCGCGAGCAGACGCATCGCCCGCTCGGCGAACATGTCGGCGATCGGGTTCGCCCCGCAGTACGGCACCCGCTCGTGGGCCTGCTTGCGCTCGCGGGCCGTGTAGGGGCGCGCGGTCCAGGACTCGAGGGCGTGGCAGAGGATGTCCATCCCCGCCGAGGCGGTCACGCCCGCCGGCTGGGTGGCGGTCAGGTCCGGGTCGATGACCGCCAGCACCGGGCGCAGCCGCTCGTGGCTGATGCCGGTCTTGACCTTCGCGGCGAGCACGTCGAGCACGCACACCGTCGTCGACTCCGCACCGGTGCCGGTGGTTGTCGGTACCGCGACCACCGGGAGGACCGGGTGCTCGGGGGCGCGGCCGCCGCCGACCGGGGCGTTGACGTAGTCCATGAGCTCGCCGTCATTGCTGAGCAGCAGCGAGACGGCCTTGGCAGTGTCCATGCTGGAGCCGCCGCCGACGGCGACCACGACGTCGGGGCGGGGACCGCTTCGCGCCCGCTCCACCGCCGCCGCGAGCGAGGCGTCGGTCGGCTCGACGTGGGCGCTGTCGTGCACCTCCGCGGTGAGGCCCGCGGCGCGCAGCGCCTCGGCCACCCGCTCGGGGTGACCCGTCGCGGCGAGGACCGGGTCGGTGACGACCAGCACGGATCGGGCGCCGAGCCCGGCGACGTCGTGCCCGATCTCCTCGACTGATCCGGGGCCGAACTTCAGGCGGGGAGCGGCGTAGGTGAAGACGCTCTCGGGGACGCTGGGGGTGGGGATGCTCAAGGGGTACCTCCGGTGCTCTCGGGTCGCAGGGCTATCCACGTCGTCGCGGCGGTCGCCAGGACGGTGTCCCCGTCCAGCAGGGCGGTGCCGGTGTGGCGCTTGCGCCCCTCGCGGCCGACCACCCAGGACATGACGACGAGCTCGCGTCCGCGGGGGACCTCGTCGTGGACGGTGATGGTGAAGCTGCCGGTGAGGATGGGCTCCTCGAAGCCGAGCGCGAAGGCCCCCGGGCAGTCCAGCACGGCGAAGACCGGCGGCAGCCCCTCCTCCTCGATGACGACGGGTGAGGCGTGCACCCCGTCGCGTCCGGGCACGGGGGCGGCGTACACGTGCAGGCCGTCGTGCGCCTCGTGCCCGCACCCGTAGCAGGTGGGGAAGGGGTTGCCGGAGGGGTCGAAGTCCGCGACTGCGGCGGCCGCCTGCTCCGCCGTCACCGGCGCCGGCACGGCGAGCTCCGGCGCGGGGACGTGCCCGGCGGTGGCGAGCAGGGTCTCACCGTCGAGCAGGTGGACGGTCAGGTCCTCCGGCTCGGCGACGGTGCCGGCGACCTCCCAGCGAAGGGGGCGCTCCAGCGGCGTCGGGGCGGTGAGGCGGACGTGGGTGGCGGGGCCACCCCCTTCGCCCGCGGTCAGGTCGTCCAGCCGCTCGGCGACGAGGCCGGCCACCCAGCCCCCGTTGCCGCACCCCGGTGGCCCGGAGCGGTCGGCGCTGACGACGGTCTCCTCGGTGACGGTGCTCACGCCTCCCACCCAACCACGTCCTTCACGCCGGATCGAGGGAGGCAGGATGGGGCGGTGGGCGCGGACGAGGACTTCCGATGGCGCAGGATCGCCGTACCCGCGTACGGGCCCTCCCTCCTCTCCGCGGCGGCGAAGGGGGCCGTCGTCCCCATCGCCGCGCTGCGTGCCGACGAGCTCGGTGCCGGCATCGGCACCGCCGCCCTCGTCGTCTCGCTGACCCAGGTGGGGCAGCTGCTCGGAACCCTGCCGGCCGGGTGGCTCGTCGCCCGGATCGGGGAGCGGGCGACCCTGGCCCGCGCGGGACTGCTCGAGGCACTCGCCTTCGTCGTCGCCGGGTGGGCACCTTCGCTCTGGCTCATGGCGCTCGCGCTGCTGCTCTCGGGGGCGGCAACGAGCGCCTTCTTCCTCGCCCGGCAGGGCTTCATGATCGACGTGCTGCCGAGCCATCTCCTCGCCCGAGGCATGTCGCTGCTCGGCGGGTCCATGCGCACCGGGATGCTGCTCGGCCCGGCGCTGGGCTCCCTCGCCATCCCACTCCTCGGGCTGCAGGGTGCCTACGGGGTCGCGGTGCTGCTCGCCCTGGGCTCCTTCGTCCTCGTCGTGGCCAGCCCGGACCTGACGAGGGAGAGCGAGCGGGCCCGCGCCGCCGAGCCCACCGGCCGCATCGCCGCGGTCGCCCGCCGGAACCTGCGGCTGCTGCTCACCCAGGGCGCCGGCGTCGGGATGATCTCGGCGCTGCGCACCGCCCGGGTCGTGCTGCTGCCGTTGTGGGCGCTGCACATCGGCCTCGGTGGCGTCGACTCATCGCAGGTCTTCCTCGTCGCCGCGCTCGCGGAGATCTGCCTCGTCTACCCGGGCGGGGCGATCATGGACCGGCTCGGGAGGGTGTGGATCGTCGCCGCGGTGATGACGACGGTCTCCATCGCCTTCCTGCTGCTGCCGTTCGCACAGAGCAAGGCCGCCCTCATCGCCGTCGCCCTCGTCATGGCCCTCGGCAACGGCCTCGGCTCCGGGATCGTCATGACCCTGGGCGCGGACGCGGCCCCCGCGCTGGACCGTGCCCAGTTCCTCGCCGCCTGGCGCATGTGCGGCGAGGTCGGCAACACGGGCGGCTCGCTCGGGCTCACGGCGGTCACCGCCCTGATCTCGCTGCCCGTCGCCGCCGTGAGCCTGGGCGTGGCCGGGCTGCTGGGCCTCGGCTGGACCACCGTGTGGGTGGGTCGGGCCGACCGCAACCGGGTGGGCGCCTCCGGCGGGGGCTGATCCGGAGCGGACAAGGCATGATGGGGGACGTGAAGGACCTCATCGACACCACCGAGATGTACCTCCGCACGATCTTCGAGCTCGAGGAGGAGGGGATCCCTCCCATGCGTGCCCGGATCGCCGAGCGGCTGGGGCACTCCGGCCCGACCGTCTCCCAGACGATCGCCCGGATGGAGCGGGACGGGCTGGTCAGCCTGGGCCGGGACCGCCACCTCGTCCTCTCCGAGGAGGGCAAGCACCAGGCGACCCGGGTCATGCGCAAGCACCGGCTCGCCGAGCGGCTGCTCTCCGACGTCATCGGCCTGGACTGGGAGTACGTCCACGACGAGGCGTGCAGGTGGGAGCACGTCATGAGCGACCGGGTCGAGCGCAAGATCCTCGCCATGCTGCCCGAGCACCGGGAGTCGCCCTACGGGACGCCGATCCCGGGCGTCGAGGAGCTGCTCGGCGGGGACGAGGAGCCCTCCGACGACTACCTCGAGGGACTGATGAACCTCGTCGAGGTGCTCGACTCGAAGCTCGACGGGGACTTCCGGGTGCGCCGCATCGGTGAGCCGGCCCAGGTCGAGGGCAAGGCGCTGGCGCTGCTGACCAGCGCCCGGCTGCGCCCGGGCGAGGTCGTGTGGGTGGCCGAGGGCGGTTCGGACGACTCGGTGGTCGTCACGCGGTCCGGGGCGGCAGCCAGCGACGGGGTCACGCTGCCCGTCGACGTGGCCCAGCACGTCTTCGTCGAGCCCGTGGCCTGACCGGGGCGAAGGGGGCCGACCCCGGCCCGCGCGAAGGGGGCGGCTACCGCTTCAGTCGCTTGTAGTCCTCGCCGAGGTCGTCGTGGTGGAGCAGCTCAGGCACGGCGACACCGGCCCGGTAGCCGGCGCGGCCGAGCAGGTGTGCGGTCACCGGTGCGGTGAGGCCCTGGGCGCCGGCGACGACGATGAGCGTGGCCACGGACTCCCAGGTGCGCACGTGCAGCGCGAGGCCGGCGAGGGTGAGCAGCAGACCGAGCATCTGGGGCTTCGTCGCCGCGTGCATCCGGGCGAAGATGTCCGGGAGCCGCACGAGGCCGAGCGCGCCGATGAAGGCCAGCAGCGCGCCGAGCAGCAGGAGGACGGCACCGGCGAGGTCGAGGGCGGCGGACCAGCTCACTTGGGGTCCTCCTCCCGCGCCATGAACCGGGCCACCGAGACCGATCCGACGAAGCCGGTCATGGAGAAGACGACGAGGATCGGCAGCGCCGCGGTGTCGTCGCTGTGCATGATCTGCGCGGACATGATCCCGGTGATGATGACGACGGCGACGTCGAGGCTGAGCGCCCGGTCCAGGCCGGTCGGGCCGCGGAGGACACGGACCAGGACCAGCCCGGCCGCGGCGATGAAGAGGACGAGGGCGATGTCGACGATGACGGCCGTCATGACGTGACCTCCGTGGTGGTGTCGAGCTGGGCGATCTCCTCGGCGCTGCCGAAGGCGCGCACGACACGGTCCTCGATGCCCAGGACCTCCCGGCGCAGCTCCTCGCGCCCCTCCTCGGTCGTCACGTGGAAGCCGTGGATGTAGAGGACGTTGGCGGCGCGGCGGGCCTCGACGACGATCGAGCCCGGCACGAGGGAGACGTTGGCGCTGATGATCGTCATGTAGAACTCCGAGCGCACCCGCAGCTGGACCTTGACGATGGAGCCGCCCTTCGGCGGGCGGGGGTCGAGGGTCGCGCGGGCCACCTCGAGGGCCGCGACGACGAGGTCGCCGAGGAAGCGGGAGACGAGCACGACCATCCCCCAGGGGTGGAGGCGCCCGTGGTACTGGATCGAGGGCAGCGGGAAGACCTGGGTGACGATCGCCCCGATGATCAGGCCGCTCGCGATGTTGCCGAGGGTGACCTTGTCCCAGAGCAGTACCCACACGACCGCCAGCGCGATGATCGTGCGCGGCTGCCACCCGCCGCGGTGACGGGGGCGGCGCCGGTGCGTCGTGGTGCTCACGGTGCCTCCTTCGCCAGGACTGCCTCGACGTAGCCGTTCGTGCTCATCATCTGCTCCGCGGCGGCGTCGGTGTAGCCGAAGAGCGGACCGGCGGCGAGGGAGAGGCCGACGCTGAAGGCGACGACGGCGGTCGTCCCCGCGAGCATGAGGGGCGGCATCGACCGGGTGGGGGGCGGCTCGGCCGGCGGGGTGATCGGGCTCGCGGGCGCCCGGACCGCGGCCAGCGTGGGACCGATCGCGTCGCTGAGGCGACCGAAGTAGGGGGTGAGGGCGGGGAGCTCCCGGGTCTGCTCCTCGCCGGTGGACCGGGGCCGCCAGAAGGCGTAGCTCCACGTCTTCGACACGGCGTAGAGGGTGAGCAGGGCGGTGACGACCGACCCCGCGACGAGCAGCCAAGCCATCGGTGTCGCGACCTGCGTGCCCGCCTGGATCAGACCGACCTTGCCGATGAACCCGGAGAAGGGTGGGATGCCGGCGAGGTTCATCGCGGGGACGAAGAAGAGGACACCGAGCACCGGGGAGGCGGCGGCGAGGCCGCCGAGCCGGTGGATGGAGGTCGCGCCGCCGACCCGTTCGATGAGTCCGCTGACGAGGAAGAGCGCGGTCTGGACCACGATGTGGTGCGCGACGTAGAAGATCGCCGAGGACAGACCCAGCTGGGTCGCCAGGCCGATGCCGAAGAGCATGTAGCCGATGTGGCTGACCAGGGTGAAGGAGAGCATCCGCTTGATGCCCGGCTGTGCGACCGCCCCGAGGATGCCCACGAGCATCGTCATCAGCCCGAGCCCCATGATCAGGTTCGAGAGCGGCGAGTCGGGGAAGAGCAGGAACTGGGTGCGGATGACCGCGTACACGCCGACCTTCGTCAGCAGGCCGGCGAAGACCGCGCTGACCGGGGCCGGGGCGGAGGGGTAGGAGTCCGGCAGCCACGCGGACATCGGGAAGATCGCGGCCTTGATGCCGAAGGCGGTGAGCAGGCTCAGCTGCACCGCGAGCGAAACGCGGTCGTCGACCTGCGGCAGCCGCAGGCTCAGCTGGGCCAGGTTGACCGTCCCGGCCACCGCGTACACCGCCGCGATGGCCACGAGGAAGAGGAAGGAGGAGACCATGCTGACGATGACGTAGGTCGTGCTCGCCCGGATCCGCTGTCGGCTCCCACCGAGGGTGAGGAGCACGTACGAGGCGAAGAGCAGCATCTCGAAGCTGACGAAGAGGTTGAACAGGTCGCCGGCGAGGAAGGCGTTGGAGACGCCCGCGGAGAGCACGAGATAGGTCGGGAAGTAGATGGCCAGCGGGGCGTCCTCGTCCCCGTCCGCGACCCGCTGCCCGATGGCGAAGACGAGCACGGAGAGGATGACGAAGCTGCTGATGAGCAGCATGAGGGCGGAGAGCCGGTCGGCGACGAGCGTGATGCCGAGCGGCTCCGGCCAGGCCCCGAGCCACAGGGCGATCGGTCCCTCGGAGTGGGTGTGCCACATGAGCGCGATCGCGACGGCGAGGCTGATCGTGAGGACGGTGACGCCGATGACCGCCTGGATGCGGCGGTTGTAGCGGACCACGAGGGTCAGGGCCGCGCCGAGGAGCGGGAGCACCACGGGCAGCGGGAGGAGGTTGGCCATCGTCATGCGGAGGCATCCTCCTCGTCGGCCTCGGTGGTGGACTGGGTGTCGGGGTCGTAGGTGGCGGAGACCTCGTCGCGGCGCGCGAGCTCGCGGATCAGGTCGTCCTCGGCGTCGTCCGGCACGTCGTCGCTGCCGGTGAGCCGCCACTGCCGGTAGGCCAGCGCCAGCACGAAGCCGACCGTGGCCAGGGAGATGACGATGGCCGTGAGGACCATCGCCTGCGGCAACGGGTCGCTCATCTCGCCCGGTGACCGTCGACCGACGAAGGGTGCTCCCTTCGCCTCCCCGGAGACGACGAGGAAGAGCGTGGCGGCCCCGTTGCTCGTGAGCACCAGGCCGAGGACGACCCGGGTGAGGGCACGTTCGAGCAGCAGGTAGACGCCGCAGGTGATGAGGAATCCGGCGACGATGATCAGCGTGAGGCTCGGGGTCATGACTGGGCCTGGTCCTCCTCGGAGTGCCGGTCGATGCCGCCGCCGAGGGAGCGGACGACGTCGAGCGCGAGGCCGACGACGATGAGGTAGACCCCGATGTCGAAGGTGAGCGCGGTGACCAGGTGGATCTCGCCCCAGACCGGCAGGTCGAGGTCGAAGACGGTGGACTGCAGCACGGTGCCGCCGAAGGCCAGCGGGGCGAGGGCGGAGACCGCGGAGACGACCAGCCCCGAGCCGAGGACGGCGCCGGCACTCACCGGGGCGGCCCGGTTGAGCTCGTGCCGACCGCCGGCCAGGAAGCGCACGAGCAGCGCCAGCCCGAGGACGAGCCCCCCGGCGAAGCCCCCGCCGGTCTGGTTGTGCCCGGCGAAGAGCAGGTAGAGCGAGACGGCGATCATCGCGTGGAAGACCAGCCGCGTCGCGGTCTCCAGGATGACCGAGCGACGCTCCGGCGGCAGGGTGTTGCGCACGTTCGCCAGGTCGGGGCGGTTGGCCCAGGACTGGCGGATGTCCTGGTTGCGCACGAAGACGAGGCTCGCGATGCCGGTGGCGGCCGCGACGAGGACCGAGATCTCGCCGAGGGTGTCCCAGGCGCGGATGTCCACGAGCGTCACGTTGACGACGTTGCGGCCGTGCCCGAAGGCGTACGCGGCCTCCGGGAAGGCCCGTGAGATCGGCTCCGCGATCCGGGCCCCGGTGGCGGCGAGGGCGACGAGGCTCATCGAGAGCCCGACGGCGATGCTGACGACCAGCCGCCACGAACGGCTGCGGGCCAGCGGGCGACGGCGCACGTCCGGGGGCAGCTTGCGCAGCACGAGCACGAAGACCACGAGGGAGAAGGTCTCGACGAGGACCTGGGTCAGGGCGAGGTCGGGTGCGCCGTGCAGGTGGAAGAGCAGCGCCAGGCCGTACCCCGTGAGGCCGACGAACATCACCGACTGGAGCCGGTTGCGCGAGCGGGTGGCGAGGATGCCGGCGGCGATGATGATCAGCCCGATCCCGGCCTGGCTGGGGGTGTCCCACAGGCGCACGTCCACGCCCCCGGTGAGCGCGCTCGCCGCGATGACCCCGGGGACGGTGACGACGAGGAAGATCGTCGCGAGGTAGATCGGCAGCGAGCCGACCTGGGAGATCGCGGTGACCTCCACGGCGGAGCGCTCGAGGCCGAGCAGGACCTTCTGGTAGGCGCGCTCGGCGGTCGGGGTCGAGGGCAGCCGCTCCTGCAGCCGGGCGAGCGGCTCGCGGGCGATGAAGAGTGCGAGGCCGCCGACGATGGCCACGGCCGAGAGCCCGAGGGCGGGGTTCAGCCCGTGCCAGAGGGCCAGCTCCGGCGCGGGCGGCCCGGCCAGCTCCTCGGCGTACGGGGCCAGTGCCTCGCTGAGCGGACCGCCGAGGAAGCCGGTGGCCAGCGTCAGCACCGCGAGCAGCACCGGCGCCGCGAGCATCTGCCACGGGGCGTCGAAGGGGGTGGGTGACGGGGTGCGCCCGTGGCTGGGCTTCGTGGCGAAGGCGCCCCAGAGGAAGCGGGCGGAGTAGGCGACGGTGAGGACCGAGCCGAGCACGAGGCCGGCGACGACGAGGAGAGCGGCGCCCCCTTCGAGCTGCTCGTGACCGGACTCCAGGGCTGCCGCGAGCGCCGACTCCTTGCCGACGAAGCCGATCATCGGGGGCAGGCCGGCCATCGAGGCGGCCGCGACGACGGCGGCGGTGGCGAGCACCGGTGCCTGCCGGCCGATGCCGTGCAGCCGGTTCAGGTCGCGGGTGCCGGTGCCCTTGTCGATGATCCCGACGGTGAGGAAGAGGGTGGACTTGAAGAGCGCGTGGGAGAGCACGAGCGCGAGGGCGGCGACCCCGGCGGCTCGGGTGCCGATGCCCGACATGGCGGTGATCATGCCGAGCTGGCTGACCGTGCCGTAGGCGAGCAGCAGCTTGATGTCGGTCTGGCGAAGGGCGTGCCAGCCGCCGATGAGCATCGTCACCAGCCCGAACCCGACGGTGAGGACCTGCCATCCGGGGGTGGTGGCGAAGATCGGCGCGAGCAGCAGCACGAGGTAGATGCCGGCCTTGACCATCGACGCGGCGTGCAGGTACGCACTCACCGGGGTCGGCGCGGCCATCGCACCCGGCAGCCAGAAGTGGAAGGGGATCTGGGCGGACTTCGTCAGGGCGCCGACGAGGACGAGCAGGACGGCGGTGGTGGTCAGGCCGCCGGGCTCCGGCGGGTTCTCGAGGAGCTCGCTGATCGTGTAGCCGGCTGTTTCGCCGAGGATGATGGTGCCGACGAGCATCGCGAGCCCGCCGAAGGTCGTCACGAGGAGGGCCTGGGTCGCCGAGCGGCGGTTCGCCGAGCGGACCGGGTTGTGACCGATCAGCAGGTAGCTGAAGATCGTCGTCAGCTCCCAGAAGATGTACAGCGCCATGAGGTTGTCGGCGAGGACGAGGCCGAGCATGGCGCCCGCGAAGGCCGTGAAGACGCTGCTGAAGCGCCACAGACCGGGCTCGCCCTCCTTGAAGTACCAGGCGCAGTAGGCCAGTGCCAGTGCCCCGACCCCCGTCACGAGCAGCGCGAGCTCCCACTGCAGCGCCTCGAGGCGCATCGTGAAGTGCATGTCCAGGGACGGGACCCAGTGGACGGTCTCGACGACGGCGTGGCCCGCCGTGACCTTCGGGGTCTGCGCGACGAGCCAGGCGAAGGCCGCGCCCGGGACGAGGGCGAGGACGAGGAAGGCCCGCCGGTCGATGAGGCGAGTGAGTGCCGGGGCAACTGCCGCCGCCACGAAGTGGGCGAGCAGCAGCAAGGTCACGTGGGCCTCTCGGCAGGGTCCGGGGGGTTCGACCAGTTTAGCGGGCGGACCCCGCCGGCTGCTGCCCGCCTCAGGCGTTGGCCGGGATCTCCGTCCCCGCGCCACGCTGCCGGATCTGCGGGGTGGCCGCGGACTCGGCCCGCTCCTCGTCGCTGCCGAGGACGACGAAACCGTTGTCCCGGATGAGCCGGAGGTCCTCCTCGGCGGCCTGTCCCTCGGAGGTGAGGTAGTCGCCGAGGAAGATCGAGTTCGCCACGTGCAGCGCGAGGCCCTGCAGCGAGCGCAGGTGCATCTCCCGGCCGCCGGCGATGCGCACCTCGCGGTCGGGGCAGACGAAGCGGGCCATCGCCAGGATGCGCACGCACGCGGCCGGGGTCAGCTCCCAGTGGCCCTCGAAGGGGGTGCCGTCGAAGGGGATGAGGAAGTTGACCGGGATGGAGTCCGAGTCCAGCTCGCGCAGCGCGAAGAGTGCCTCGACCAGCTGCTCGTCGGACTCGCCGAGACCGGCGATGAGGTCGGAGCAGGGGGAGAGGCCGGCCCCCTTCGCCCGGGTGATGGTCTCGACCCGGTCGGCGTAGCTGTGGGTCTGCACGATCTGCTCGTGGTGGGACTCGGCGGTGTTGATGTTGTGGTTGTAGGCATCGACCCCGGCCTCGCGCAGCCGCTCGGCCTGGCCGTCCTTGAGCAGGCCGAGGCAGGCGCAGACCTCGACCTCGGGGTCGGTCTCCTTGAGGGCCTCGACCATGCCGGCGACCCGGTCGACGTCCCGCTCGCTCGGGCCGCGACCGCTGCTGACCATGCACACCCGGCTCGCGCCGCCGCGTATCCCGGCGGTCGCCTGCTCGAGTGCCTGCTCCTTGGTCAGCCAGGAGTAGGTGAGGATCGGCGCGTCCGAGCCGAGCGCCTGGGAGCAGTAGTTGCAGTTCTCCGGGCACATCCCGGAGCGGAGGTTGACGAGGTAGTTGACCTTGACCGTGCGGCCGAAGTGGGCCCGGCGCAGCCGCGAGGCCGCGGCGACGACGTGCAGCAGGTCCTCGTCGCCGGAGCGCAGGACCGCCAGCGCGTCCTCCTCTGTGGCGCTGCCCCCGGCGAGGATGCGCTCGGCCAGGGCGTCGAAGGTGCTGCTCGCGTCGGTCATCGTGGTCCTCTCGATCGGTGCCTGAACGTCGTTCAGGTGAACGGCGTTCAGGTTAAGTTGGGCGCAGAGGAGCGTCAACCGGGGAGGGGTGCTCGGACGCGGGCTCCGGGTCGAGGTCTGTCCGGCCGTCTATTCGATCGCTCGAACCTCGACCCGCTGTGGCAACAAAGAAGTCCTGGGCTGCGACACCGCGAAAAGCGATGTCACGACCCAGGACACGGGCGCCCCCGGCAGGAATCGAACCTGCGACACCTTCTTTAGGAGAGAAGTGCTCTTCCCCTGAGCTACGGAGGCATGTGCGCGCCCGGCGCACCCGCACAAGGGTAACGGCCCTGGTGGTGACCTCTCTCCCACGGTGACTCCTCGGGGCCGGAGCGGGTCCGAGCGTTGTTAGCGTTGCCCTCGTGACCACGCCCTCGTCGACCCCGGCCCCGATGTCGGCTGCGCTCGACTCCCAACGCGTCGAGCTCATGGAGCTGGGCGGCCCCAACACGCTCATCTGGCCGTCCCACGACCCCGACGTCCTGGAGCTGACGACCGCGCACCCCGGCGGGGTGGCGATGCTGCTCGCCGGTCACGACGCCCGACTCTCCGACCTCGTCCGGGAGCCGAGCTCGCTGCGGCGGGTCCAGGCGATGGCCCGGCGCCTCACCGAGCACTGCGACCTCATCGCCGAGGAGCACGGGGTCCACACCTGCTTCCTCGCCATGGGCGCCGCTTCGTGGCGGGTCTCCGGCGAGCAGGAGCGTCCGCAGGCTCCCGTGCTCCTACGTCGTTGCCGGCTGCGGCGGCTGCGCCCGGGGCCGGACTTCGCCCTGGACTTCGACGAGCGGGTGGAGCTCAACCCGGCGCTGATGACCTACCTGCAGCGGGCGCTGCGCCGCACGATCGACGGGGAGGCGCTGGTCTCCCTCGGGCGCCGCGAGGGACGCGGCTTCAACCCGGCGCCGGTCTACGCCGCCCTCGAGAAGGAGTGCGCGGATCTGCCCGGCTTCACCGTCACCGACCGGATCGCCATCGGCTCCTTCCCGTACGGCAAGGCGGAGGAGCTGGCCGACCTGGCCCGGATCATCGCCGACAAGCGGGCCGAGCGCCACGAGATCGCCGCGGCACTGCTCACGAAGCAGCCGATCGAGCCCGGCGACAAGGCGACCAGCACCGCCGACGAGGCCGTGCTGGACCTCACCTCCGACCAGCAGCTCGTCCTCGACCGGGTCGCCGCGGGCGAGAGCCTCTACGTCGACGCGCCCCCCGGCACAGGCGCCGGACGACTCATCGCCGCCACCATCGCCCAGCAGGCCGGACGTGGTCGCCGGGTGCTGCTCGTGGCCGAGAAGCACACCGCCCTCGAGACCGCTGCCCGCGAGCTCGCGGGAGCCGGGCTCGGAGAGCTCGTGCTCGTCGTCCCGGACCCGACCCTCGAGGCGGACGCGGAGGAGGTCGTCGGCAGGTGGCAGCAGTCCTCCACCCCGGCCGGGGACCGTGCTCCCGGCAAGCGCGCCGCCGACGCGGCCCGGGTGCTCGAGGGGCACACCGAGGCCCTGCACGAGCTGCGCAGCCCGTGGGGCGTGAGCATCGCGCAGGCTCAGGATGCCGTTGTCTCCCTCGGTGGCCGCCGGCCGGCACCGCGCTCGCGGGTGCGGCTGCACGGCTCCGCGCTCGCCGCCATGGACGAAGGGGGCCGGGAGGCCGCCGCCGAGCAGCTCGCCTCCCTAGCCCGCCGCCGGGTGTGGCGACCCGGCCGGCAGAGTGCCCCGTGGACCCGCGCGCGCCTCACCAGCCAGGACGACGTCGACGAGGTGCTCGCCGCGGTGGAGCGGCTCCGCGGCCGCGAGGGCGCGCTGGCCCGACTCCGCACGACGATGGCCGAGGTCTTCACCGGCATCGCCGAGCCGCGTGCCACGACCCCGTCGGAGTACGGCCGGTTCCTCGCCGGGATCGAGCAGGTGCGGGACACCTTCGAGATCTTCCGCCCGGAGATCTTCGAGGCACCGCTCGAGGACATGTGTGCCGCGACCGACCCGGGGCCGGACTCGGGTCGGCTGGGCGTGCTCGAGCGGCGCCGGCTGCGGGGCCGTGCCCGGAAGCTGCTGCGCCCCGGCAGGCCCCCGCAGGACCTGCACGCGGCGCTCACCCGCGTCGCCGAGCAGCAGCGGACCTGGTCCTCGCTCACCGGTGGCAGCGGCCGGCCGCGGGTCCCCACCGACATCGACGCCGCGCACTCCGCCTACGAGAAGGTCTACGCCGACCTGACCCACGTCGGCTCCGTGATCGGCCACGCGGACGGCCTCCTCGAGACCGGGTGGGACCGGCTCGAGGAGCTGCTCACGGACCTGGCCGGCGACGCCACCGGTGCCCGGATCGTCCCGGACGTCATCGACGACCTCGACGACCTGCGTTCTCGGGGCCTGGGCGACCTGCTCGAGGACCTCATCAGTCGGCAGGTGCCGCCGGAGTCGGTCGCCGACGAGGTGCGCTTCGTCTGGTGGACCTCGGTGCTCGAGGAGGCGGGCCGGGACGAGCGCTACGCCCGCGTGACGGGCAAGCAGCTCGACGAGGCCCTGCGCTCCTTCGCCGACGCCGACCGGGAGAGCATGCAGGTCAACGCGACCCGCATAGCGACCGAGCAGCGCGACCGCTTCCGCAAGGTCGGCCGCCGGCACCGCCCCCTCTCCCGCGACGTCGCCGCAGTCCACGACGGGTACCTGCCCGGGCTCCCGTGGAGCCGGGCGCTCACGAGCTGGGAGCCGCTCCTCGCGGCCGCCGCACCCGCCTGGGCCATGCCCCCCTTCGTCATCGGTCAGGTGATGCCGCCGGGGCAGGAGTTCGACCTGGTGATCGTCGACGACGCCTCCCGCACGACGCTGGCCCGCACCCTCTCGGCCATCGTGCGCGGGCGCCAGCTGCTCGTCATCGGTGACCGGGGGCAGCTCCCGCCGCGGACCTGGACCGCGGACAGGGGCGTCCCGGCGCTGGCCGCCCCCACCGAGTCGCTCGCCGACGTCGCCCAGCAGGTGCTGCCGGGGGAGACCCTGCGGGACAGCGCCTTCCCGCGCCCCCGCGTGACCGGCCTGCTCGCGAAGGGGGCCAGCGCCGCCGAGGTCGTCCACCCGCCGGCCCCCGGGCCCCAGGAGGACGTGCGGTTGCGCCGCGTCGAGGGGCACGGCGCGCCCCTCGACGAGGAGACCGGTCTCGTGGAGTCGACGCCCGCAGAGGTCGGCGCCGTCGTCGCGGAGGTCCGCCGGCACCTGCTCGAGCACCCGATGCACTCCCTCGGGGTGCTGACCTTCGGGGAGCACCACGCGGAGCGGATCACTGAGGCCCTCGCCGAGCTGCTCCGCGACGAGCCCGAGCTCGCCGATGCCGTCGACGAGCTCGCCGAGCCCCTCGCCATCAAGCCGGCCGGCCGGTGGCAGCGTGAGCAGCGGGACCGGATGATCATCTCGGTCGGTCACGGGCACACCCCGGACGGGCGGATGGTCCACCGCTTCGGGGCCCTGAGCAGCCCCGAGGGGGAGCGGCTGGTGCTGCTCGCCGCGACCCGCGCCCGGCACGCCGCGACCTGGGTGACCACGCTGAACCCGGGTGACCTCGACGGCGAGTGGGGCCACCTGCCCGGCCACACCGCGCTGCGGACCCTGCTGCGCGCGCTCGAGCGACCGACCGAGGAGCCCGAGGCCGACGAGGAGTCGCTGAGCCCGCTGCTGCAGGGCTTCGTCGAACGGCTGCGCGCCGCCGGTCTCGTCGTCGGCACGAACGTCGGCGACGGCGAGTACCGCATCGACATCGCGGTCGCCGACCCGCGCGAGACCAGCCGCTGGCTCGTCGCGGTCGACGTGGACGGCCCCGGCTACGCCGGCCTGGCCTCCACCCGGCAGCGTGACCGCATCCTCATTGAGCGACTGCTCGACCTCGGGTGGGGGCACCTGCGACTCTGGACGACGGACATCTTCGCCGACCCGGCCCGCCAGGAGGCCGAGGTCCACCGGGCCGTGCGACGCGCCGTCGACGGTGAGGAGGGATCGGCATGAGCGAGGCCGAGAAGGAGCCGAAGGCGGGGGGTGAGCCCGAGCAGAAGGCCGGGCAGCAGCGCCCGCGCGTGCGGCGCCGGCGCCCCGAGCAGACCCGCGACGACACCGCGGCGGGCTGGGGCGAGTACCCCGAGGAGGACGCCCACGAGCGCTGGTTGCGCGAGCAGCGGCCCCCGCACTGGGACTGATCTACCCGAGCACCACGAAGGGGGGCCGGTCACCGTGACGGTGACCGGCCCCCTTCGGGCTGTGTGGATCAGGCCTTGGTGAGGGCGTCCCGGATCTCGGTGAGCAGGGCGACCTCGTCGGCCGCCTCCTCGACGGGAGCGAAGCGCTCACGCATGGCGGTGTAGGGCTTGACGACACCGAAGTAGACGACCGCGGCGAGGATGAGGAAGGCGATGACGGCGGTGATGAAGGCACCGACCGGCAGCCCCGCGGGCTTGAAGCTGGTGAAGTCCGGGTTGGCCCCGATGACCTTGGCGATGGCGCTCAGGAGCAGGTCGGTGAAGGTCGAGACGACGGTCGCGAACGAGGTCGCGATGATCAGACCGACGGCGATCTCGACGAGGTTGCCCCGGAGCAAGAACTCCTTGAAACCCTGCATGATGTTTCCCTTCTGGATGATGGCATGACGGGACGGCCACTTCGCCATCCAGCAGACAGATTGTCCAGAACGTGCAGTGCCTAAGCAACTTCAGCACCGGCGTGTCGGCGTGACACCCGCGACACCGTGTGGTTATCGGTCTCCGGGCCGGCCGACGAGCACGAAGTTCACCGGAGGCGTGGCCCCCAGCTCCTGGACGATCGGCCCGACCTGCTCCTCCGGCACCGACACCTGCGCGCGGGGTGACCCCGTGGTCCCCGGCTCCGTCGCCACGAGCGTCGCCCGACGGGCGACGGGCCCGGCGCGTCCGGCGGCGTAGACCGTCACCCTCGACCCCGTGGGCAGGTCGACGGCGGAGGCGAGCGGGAGCGCGATGGTGGCCCCCTTCGTCGGGGTGGAGGGGGCCGTCTCGTCGGGAGGGGCGGTCGCGCCGACCGCGAGCTGGACCGCGAGCAGCAGGGCCGCCAGCGCCAGGAGCCGGCGCACCACCGAGAGCCGCCACGCGGCGCGACGGGAGGGCCCGAAGAGGGAGGGGAGGTACTGGGCGAGTCGAGATCCGGCCATGCGGCGACGCTAGGGACGCATCGCCGGTGGCGGTGGTCGCCTCAGCTCGCGGTGGACGAGGTGCTGCTCGCGCTCGAGGGTGTGGACGACTCCGAGGAGGAGGTGCTCGAGGACGAGCCCCCGCCGTCGGAGGAGGCGCCGGACGAGCCCTTCGACGACGAGCCGTTGCCCGAGGAGCTGCTCGAGGAGGAGCTGCCCGCCCCCTTGTCGCTCGAGGTGCGGGAGTCGGTCTTGTAGAACCCGCTGCCCTTGAAGACCACGCCCACGGCACCGAACTGCTTGCGCAGTCGGCCGGAGCACTTGGGGCAGGTGGTCAGGGAGTCTTCGGTGAAGGACTGCACCGCATCGAAGGCGTGACCGCAGTCGGCGCAGACGTAGGCATAGGTAGGCATGGCGAGGCCATCATACGTCGCGGCGCCACCCGGCCAGCCGCCCGTGACGGCTCACCGCCTCCAGGCGCTCCTCCGTCTTCGCCCGGGCGATACCGGGGGTGACGACGAGCAGCTGGTCGCCGGTCCACAGCCGGGTGTGCGCGTCCGGGACGAAGGTGTCCTCACCGCGCACGATGAGCGAGACGTTCGCCCGCCGCGGGAGGCGCAGCTCGTAGACCTCGGTGCCGGCGAGCTTCGAACCCGGGGTGACGAGGACCTCGAGCATCTCGGCGCCCATCTGCTCCAGCGGGACCGACTCGACGAGCACCCCGGTCGCCCGGCTGGGCTCGGTGACCTTCAGCGCCCTGGCGATCCACGGCAGCAGCGGGGCCTGCACGAGGGTGAAGATCACGACGAGCATGAAGACCAGGTCGAAGATCCACCCGGTGTGCGGCGCCCGCGTGGTCATCGGGACCGTCGCAAGCACGACCGGCACGGCCCCGCGCAGTCCGGCCCAGGAGAGGAAGGACAGCTCCTGCCAGCGGAACCCGAAGGGGGCCAGCGAGACGAGCACCGACAGCGGCCGCCCGAGCAGGAGCAGCACGAGCCCGGCGATGATCGCCCGCGGCACCTGGTCGATGAAGCCGCTGGGGTTGGCCAGCATGCCGAGCATCACGAAGAGCCCGATCTGGGCGAGCCAACCGAGGGCCTCGGCGAAGCCGGAGACCGACTGGCGGTGCGGCAGGTCCATGTTGCCGAGCACCAGCGCCGCCAGGTAGCAGGCGATGAAGCCGGAGGTGTGTACGACCGAGGCCGTGGCGAAGGCGAGCACCCCGATCGAGACGATGCCGATGCTGAAGAGGCCGGAGGTCCCCTGGGCGAGCAGGCGCATCAGCCGGCCACCGAGCCACCCGACGGCCAGACCGATGACGGCACCGCCGGCGAGCTCGGCGGCTGCCTGGAGGCCGAGCACCCACCAGGGCTCGGCCTCGGCCGGGTGGGCGATCTGCATCGAGAGCGCGGTGACGAGCAGGACGACGGGGGCGTCGTTGAAGCCGGACTCGGCCTCGAGCACACCGGAGATCCGACGGGGGAGCGGCACGACCCTCAGCACCGAGAAGACGGCCGCCGCGTCGGTCGAGGCGAGGATCGCCCCGATGAGCAGGCTCACCTGCCAGTCGGTCCCGAGGATCTGGTGCAGCGCCACCGCGACGGCACCGACGGAGACGAGCACGCCCACCGTCGCGAGGGACAGCGCGGGGCCGACGGAGGGACGGATCGACTCCCACCTGGTCGTGAGGCCACCCTCGACCAGGATGAGCACGAGGGCCGAGTAGCCGAGGACCTGGGCCATCTGCTCCGAGGTGAAGTCGATCCCCAGCCCTTGGTTGCCCACGGCCAGACCGATGGCGAGGTAGAGCAGGAGCGTCGGCAGCCCGGATGTCGTCGCGAGCCGCACGGCGGCGACGCAGACGATGAGGATGAGGGAGGAGACGAGCAGGACGGGGGAGAGCTCGGGCAGGCCGAATCCGGTGGCGGCCTCCGCCGCGGTCATCGGGGGGTCGCCTCTGCCGCACCATCGCCGTGGATCCCCTCGGCGGTCACGACGGTGCGCACGGGCACGTCGTGCTCATGCCGGGGAAGGGGGTCGGCGCCCGCCTCGCCGGGGTGGAGCAGGGTGAGCACGGGAGTGCCGGCGGGCAGCATCGGCAGCACCCGGTCGTAGCACCCGCCGCCCTGACCGAGCCGCGTGCCGGCCTCGTCGACCGCGAGGGCGGGGATGACCGCGAGGTCCGCACTGCGCGGGGCGTCGGTCCCCAGTGGACTGCGGTCGGGGTCGTCGAGCCGGCACCAGTCCAGGCGCCAGTCCGGCAGCGTGATCGGGACGAGGACCCGGTGACCGGCCTCCAGCAGCAGCGTGTGGATGCCCCCGGTGGGGGGCTCGTGGGGGAGGGACTCGTAGGAGAGCACGGTTGCCCCGGCGGGCAGCTCGGTGACGAAAGGGGACACCCGCCGCGCGAGGTCGGCGGCGTCGGCGTCGAGGTCGCGCAGGGCGACGATCCGGCGGCGGGCCTCCCGCAGCCGGCGACGGACATCCCCCTTCGCCTCCACGGGCTCATCGTAGGGTGACCCGCATGGAACCCGATGCGCGGAACCAGGCGGCGGCACGGATGCGCGAGCGCGGGGTGGACCCGCGCGCGATCACGGTTTTCGAGCACTACTGGCAGCAGCTGGCCGACGGCGCCCGGGGCAAGATCCCCGAGTCGGACATCGATCCGCTGGTGGAGGTGCCGGCGCTCTCCGCCATCGAGGCCGACGACGAGGAGCGGGCCGCGGCACTGCGGCAGGTCGCCGTCGTCAAGCTCAACGGTGGCCTCGGCACGAGCATGGGTGTCTCCGGCCCGAAGTCGGCGCTCACGGCCCGTGACGGCCTGAGCTTCCTGGACATCATCGCCCGCCAGGTCATCGCGCTCGAGGAGCGTCACGGCGCCCGCCCGCCGCTGGTGCTGATGAACTCCTTCCGTACCCGCGAGGAGTCGCTGGCGATCCTGCGCCGCTACCCGCAGCTGGCCGACCAGGCGCTGCCGCTGGACTTCCTGCAGAGCATGGAGCCCAAGCTCGACGCGGACACCCTCGCCCCGGTCTCCTGGCCGGAGGACCCGGAGCTGGAGTGGTGCCCGCCCGGCCACGGCGACGTCTACGTCTCGCTCGCCGCCTCCGGCCTGCTGCGCAGCATGCGCGAGGCAGGCATCCGCTACGCCTTCATCTCCAACGCGGACAACCTTGGCGCCACCTGCGACCCGGACATCGCGGCGTGGATGGTCCGTGAGGGCATCCCCTTCGCGGCGGAGGTCGCCGAGCGGACCGTCAACGACCGCAAGGGTGGTCACGTCGCGGTGCGCAAGTCCGACGGGCGGATCATCCTGCGCGAGTCGGCGATGGTGTCCGACGAGGAGCAGGACCTCTTCCAGGACACCGACCGGCACCGGTGGTTCAACACCAACAACCTCTGGGTCGACCTCGCGGCGCTCGAGCGGCTGCTGGACGAGCGTGATGGCGTGCTCGGGCTGCCGATCATCGTCAACCACAAGACGGTCGACCCGACCCGACCCGACAGCCCGGACATCATCCAGATCGAGTCCGCGATGGGCACCGCCGTCGAGGCCTTCGAGGGCAGTGCCGCCCTGCGCGTGCCGCGCACCCGCTTCCGGCCGGTGAAGACGACCAACGAGCTGCTGCTGCTGCGCTCGGACGTCTTCGGCCTCGATCAGGACTCCCGGATCGTCTCCCGCACCGACCGCCCCGACCCGCGGGTCTCCCTGGACAAGACCTACAAGTTCGTGGGCGACTTCGACGCGCGCTTCCCGAAGGGGGCGCCCTCCCTGCGCGAGTGCACCTCCTTCGCCGTCGAGGGCGACGTGACCTTCGGCGAAGGGGTGAGCGCGAGCGGCGACGTGCGCGTCGTGGCCACCGACGGGCCGGCCGCGGTGGCCGACGGCACCCGGCTGACCGGGCAGACCGAGCTGCCGGCCTGATGGCGCGCTCCCGGCTCCCCGTGCTCACCGGGACCACCCCTCTGGGGGAGCCGATCACGTTGCGGGCGCTGGTGCGCTCCGATCGCGAGGACTTCCTCTCGCTGCGGGCCCGCAACGTCGACTGGCTCACGCCCTGGGACCCGACCGTGCCGCCGGGCGGTCTGCCGCGACGCGACATCACCGCCGACTTCCGTGGCTACGTGCGCTCCCTCGACCGCGGGGCGCGCGACGGCACCAACCTCTCCTGGGTGATCGAGCTGCGGGAGCGACTCGTCGGGATGATCAGCGCGAGCAGCATCGTCCACGGGGCGATGCGCTCGGCGAGCCTGGGCTACTGGGTCGGTCGGGAGGTGGCCGGCCGATGGATCACGCCGACCGCCGCCGCGCTCGTCGGTGACCACCTGCTCTCACCGAAGGGCCTTGCGCTGCACCGGATCCAGGTCGACATCCGCCCGGAGAACGCCGCGAGCCTCGCCGTCGCCGTCAAGCTCGGGCTGCGCGAGGAGGGCATGAAGCGTCGACTGCTGCACATCGACGGCGACTGGCGCGACCACCGCTCCTTCGCCGTGACGAGCGAGGATCTGGGGCCGGACGGGCTCATCGGGCGCATTTCACGTGCGCAACACCAGTCACGTGCGCGACACACCGAGTAAGGTGCACCACCTTCGGCGCCGGGCTGCATAGCGTTGACCCCGTGCAGCCGAGCAGCCTCATCTTCGTCCTCGTCGTGGGGATCTGGGCCGTCTACCTGCTGGGCCACTGGATCAAGCGCCACGACCACCTGGCCACGGTCCGCACCGCCGACCGCTTCTCCGACGCCATGCGCGTCCTCGGGGAGCACGGCATGCAGCAGCAGGCGGACCCCGGTCCGTCACGCTCCCACTCCCTCATGCCGACGCGCGCCGCGCGCTCGGCGAGTGCCACCCCCGCTCCCGAGACCGACGAGGTCGAGGAGGCCACGGAATCGCGGGCCCCGTTCCGCCCCTCGTTCCGTCCGGGTGAGGTCTCCCGCAGGGCCCGTGGCCTGACCTTCCTCGGTGCCACCGCGCTGCTGCCGGTGATCCTGCTCGCCGCCGCCTTCGGCCCGCTGCCCTGGTGGGCCCCCGTGCTGTGGCTGCTAGCCGTCGGCGGGTCCTTCGTCTGGCTGCGCCGCTGCGTCGTCCGGGAGCGGGCCGCCGCCCACCGGCACGCCGATGCCCCGGCTGCTCCGGCCGCGAAGCCGCGCCGGCAGGTCCGCGAGGCCGCCGAGCCGCAGCGCCACGTCGCCCCGACCGCCCGCGAGGAAGAGCCGCGCGAGGCGCCCCGCCGGCGCTCGCAGTTCTACGACATCACCGAGGACGAGCCCGCGGCCGCGGAGCCCGCTCCGCAGGCCGAGCCCGAGCCGGGCACCTGGCAGCCCACTCCGGTGCCCCGCCCCACGTACACCATGAAGGCCCGGGCCGACCGCGCCCCGGTCACCCCCTCGGTGCCGCAGCGGCACCCGCTGACCGCGCCCTCCGGTGAGGTGCCCCAGGTCATCGACGTCGAGGACGAGGAGCTGCCGCCGGTCGTCGGCTGGCGCTGAGCCGCAGCGGAGTACGACGCAGGCAAGGACGAAGGGGGCCACCGGCCCCCTTCGCTCATGTCCCGGGGGAGTCCTCGGACACCGCTTGCTCCTCGCCGGGTGCGTCCTCGGGGACAGTGATGAGGTTGTGGCCGACTGCGTTGAGCACGGCCACGAGGGGGACCGCGACGAGCGCCCCGATGATGCCGCCGACGATCACTCCGGTGGTGATGCCGAGGATCACCGCGAGCGGGTGGACCCGCACGGCGCGCCCGAGCACGAGCGGCTGGAGGAGCTGCTGCTCGATCTGCTGCACGGCGATGACGGCGAGGAGCATGAGCAGCGCGGTGATCGGCCCCTGCGTGACGAAGGCGAGCACGACCGCGATGAAGCCGGAGACCAGCGCTCCGACGATCGGGACGAAAGAGCCGAGGAAGACGAGCAGGCCGATGCCGGAGGCGAAGGGGACACCAAGGGCGAAGGCGCTCACCCCGATGCCGACCGCGTCGACCGCCGCGACGAAGATCGTGGCCTTGGTGAAGGCCTTCAGCTGGCGCCACGCGATCTCGCCACTGGAGAGGACCTTCGCGCGGGATCCGCGGGGGAAGAGCCGCACGACCCACGCCCAGATGCCGGCGCCGTCGTAGAGGAAGAAGAAGAGGGTGAACATCGCCAGCAGGAAGCCGGTGA
>CAYLUX010000010.1:0-44635 GCA_964386935.1 uncultured Janibacter sp. | reverse complement strand
CTCGACATCGAGGTCCGCACCGTGCGCGGTGGCCGGTCGATGGAGCTCCTCGAGGCCACCGCACTGGCGAAGGGGGCGCCCGTCGCCGTGGCGAGAGCCTGGCGGATCGTGCGCACGCCGGAGGACTACCCGGTGCTGCCGCACGACGGCCAGCACGAGGGCGGCCCGGTCCCCGGGCCGGAGGCCGAGGTCGGCGGCAACTGGCTGCAGATGCACGGGGCCCACGTCGATGGCTACCTCAGTGCCGTCGAGTGGCGCTTCATCAGCGGCGGCCCCGCCACCGACGGCACCGCTCTGGCCTGGGGACGCCAGCGTGGACAGCTCGTCGAGGGCGAGGAGCCGACACCGTGGCAGCGCGCCCTCGTCGTCGCGGACTCCGGGGGTGGCATCACCATGGCCGTCGACCCGCGTCGTCACGCCTACATCAACTGCGACCTGCACGTCGCGCTGCACCGTGAGCCGGTGGGCGAATGGGTCCGCATGGACTCGCGTGCCCTCGCCTCGCCGGGGCACGGGGGACTGGTGCAGACCCACTTCGCCGACACCGCGGGCGAGCTGGGCATCGGACTGCAGACCATGTTCGCCCAGGCCGCACGGAGTTGATCACGTCGTCCCTTAAGGTGGACCGGCGATGAGTCAGTCTGCGGCATTCCACCTCCCTCCCGCCTTCCCGAGGCGGGCCGCCTGGGGTACCGCCGGGGCACTGCGGGCGTGGCAGGTCGAGGCGCTGCGGCGCTACCTGGACTCCCCGCAGGCGGACTTCCTCACCGTCGCCACGCCGGGCGCGGGCAAGACCACCTTCGCCCTCCGGGTCGCAGCCGAGCTGCTCTCCGCCGGCGAGATCGAGAACATCACGGTGGTCGCGCCGACCGAGCACCTGAAGACCCAGTGGGCCGATGCCGCGGGCCGGGTCGGGATCAGCCTCGACCCGCGCTTCTCGAACACCACCGCGGTCACCTCCAGCGACTACGACGGCGTGGCGGTCACCTACGCGCAGGTCGCCTCCCGCCCGTCCGTCCACGAGCAGCGCACCCGGTCCGCGTCCACCCTCGTCATCCTCGACGAGATCCACCACGGCGGCGACAACAAGTCCTGGGGCGACGGCATCCGGCAGGCCTTCGAACCCGCGGTGCGTCGGCTGTCCCTGACCGGGACCCCCTTCCGCTCCGACACCAACCCCATCCCCTTCGTCTCCTACGAGTACGGCGAGGACGGGATCCTGCGCTCCTCGAGCGACTACACCTACGGCTACGCCGAGGCGCTGCGCGACGGGGTCGTGCGGCCGGTGCTCTTCATGGCCTACGGCGGCGCGATGCGCTGGCGCACCCGGGCCGGCGACGAGGTGGCGGCCCACCTCGGTGAGCCGATGACCAAGGACCTCGTCGCCCAGGCCTGGCGCACCGCGCTGGACCCGAAGGGGGAGTGGATCCCCTCGGTCCTCGCGGCCGCCGACAAGCGCCTCACCGAGGTACGACGGCACGTCACCGACGCTGGCGCGATGGTCATCGCCTCCAACCAGACCCAGGCCCGGGCCTACGCCCGGATCCTGCGCGACCTCACCGGTGAGAAGCCCACCGTCGTCCTCTCCGACGACTCCGGTGCCTCGCAGCGCATCGAGGACTTCGCCCGTGGCACCTCCCGCTGGCTCGTCGCCGTGCGCATGGTCAGCGAAGGGGTCGACGTCCCCCGGCTGTGCGTCGGGGTGTACGCGACCTCGACCTCGACCCCGCTCTTCTTCGCCCAGGCGGTCGGCCGCTTCGTGCGCGCCCGTGCCCGGGGCGAGACCGCGAGCATCTTCCTGCCCAGCGTGCCGACGATCCTCGCCCACGCCGGGTCCCTGGAGGAGGAGCGCGACCACGCCCTGGACCGCCCGGAGTCCGCCGACGAGGAGGCTCCCCTCTGGTCCGAGGAGGAGGGGCTGCTCGCCGAGGCGAACCGCTCGGAGTCGGCCAGTGACGAGCTGCAGGGCAGCTTCGAGGCGCTGGAGTCCGATGCCCACTTCGACCACGTCCTCTACGACGCCCAGCAGTTCGGGCTGCACGCGGACGTGGGCTCCGAGGAGGAGCAGGACTACCTCGGTCTGCCGGGCCTGCTCGAGCCGGACCAGGTGCGCACGTTGCTGAGCGAACGGCAGACGAAGCACTCCCGCAAGACCAGCGCCCGCCAGCAGGAGGCGCCCGTCGCGGCCCACCGCGCGCTCGCCAGCCAGCGCAAGGAGCTGAACAAGCTGGTCTCGGCCTATGCGAAGAAGACCGGTGCCCCGCACGCCAACGTGCACATGGACCTGCGCCGGGCCTGTGGCGGGCCGGAGCTCGCCCAGGCCACGAGCGAGCAGGTGACCGATCGCATCGAGCGCATCCGCCGGTGGTTCGTCGGGCGCCGCTGAGTCAGCGGGGCAGGTGCGTCGCCGCCTGCACGAGCGGGTCCGTGCGCATCTCCAGGTGCGTGACGAGGCAGATCGAGGTGCTCGCCCGCACGACGTGGGTGTCGGCGAGGATGTCGTCGATGACCCGGCCCAGATCGGCGTTGTCGGTGGCCACGATGCGCACGATGAGGTCCCCGCGACCGGTTGTGCTGTGGATCTCCAGGACCTCGGGGATCCGGGTGAGGTGCTCGACAACGGAGTTGTGGCCGGAGCGCTGCCGGATCTCCAGGGTGCACAGCGCGGTGACCGGGTACCCCAGGGCCGCGGGGTCGATCGTCGGCGCGAGGCTGCGGATCACCCCCTTCGACCGGAGGCGGTCCAGTCGCGCCTGCACGGTCCCCCTGGCGACGCCGAGGGCCCGGGAGGCACCGAGCACTCCGACCGAGGGCTGCTCGGTGAAGAGTGCGATGATCTGGGCATCGAGGTCGTCGATCCTCGTCGACTGCGCTGTCGTCATGGTCAGATTGTCGTCCGGATGTGGGCTTGATGGCAACATTGTGCGCACCCTGCGCAGCCAAGATGGGTCCTGTTGCACAGTCGATCGCAGGCGCGCCACGCTGACGGTATGTCCGACAGCGCAGTTGAACTGACCCCCCAGGAGCGCAACGCCAACCTGGATCCCGCCACGCTCGCCCAGCTCGTGGGCCTCGTCGACTACGACGAGACCACCGACCCCTTCCCCGTGACCGGCTGGGATGCGATCACCTTCGTCGTGGGCAACGCGACGCAGGCGGCCGTGTACTACCAGAACGTCTGGGGCATGGAGCTGATCGCATACTCCGGCCCCGAGAACGGCCAGATGGACCACAAGGCCTTCGTCCTGCGCTCGGGCTCGATCCGGTTCGTGCTCAAGGGTGCGGTCAAGCCGGACAGCCCCCTCGTCGCCCACCACAGCCGCCACGGTGACGGCGTCGTGGACATCTCCCTCGAGGTCCCGGACGTGGACCGGTGCATCGCCCAGGCCAGCTCTGCCGGCGCGACGGTGCTCGAGGAGCCGTACGAGATGAGTGACGAGCACGGCACCGTGCGGATTGCCTCGATCGCCACGTACGGGGAGACCCGCCACACCCTGATCCAGCGCACGATCGGCGACGTCACCTACGACGGCCCGTACCTGCCGGGCTACGTCGCCCGCACCTCCTCCTTCGTCAAGCGCGACGGCGCACCCAAGCGCCTCTTCCAGGCCCTGGACCACATCGTCGGCAACGTCGAGCTGGGCAAGATGGACGAGTGGGTGGAGTTCTACAAGCGCGTCATGGGCTTCACGGACATGGCCGAGTTCGTCGGTGACGACATCGCCACCGAGTACTCCGCCCTGATGTCGAAGGTCGTCGCCAACGGCAACCACCGCGTGAAGTTCCCGCTCAACGAGCCGGCCATCGCCAAGAAGCGCAGCCAGATCGACGAGTTCCTCGACTTCTACACCGGCCCCGGCGCCCAGCACCTCGCGCTCGCGACGAACGACATCCTCCGCACCGTGGACCTGCTGCGCGCCGAGGGCGTGGAGTTCCTCGACACCCCCGCCGCCTACTACGAGGACCCGGAGCTGCGGGCACGCATCGGTGAGGTGCGGGTGCCGATCGAGGAGCTGCAGAGTCGGGGGATCCTCGTGGACCGCGACGAGGACGGCTACCTGCTGCAGATCTTCACCAAGCCGATCGGGGACCGCCCCACGGTCTTCTTCGAGATCATCGAGCGGCACGGCTCCCTGGGCTTCGGCAAGGGCAACTTCAAGGCGCTCTTCCAGTCCATCGAGCGGGAGCAGGACAAGCGCGGCAACCTCTGACCCGTGGGCCGCGGGAGACGGTTCGGGCAGCCTGACGCGTCGTGAGATCGTGAGCGCATGAGCACTCCCGATCGCGCCGGCTGGTACGACGACCCGGAGGACGAGTCCCGTCTGCGGTACTTCGACGGGATCATCTGGACCGACAACACCGTTTCGCGCGGTCCCGGCGCTCGGCAGCAGGCCCGGACCGAGGCCGCTGCCGAGCAGCAGCCGGTGTCCGGGCCCGCCCCGACCACCGACGTGTACGGCCGCCCCGTGTCCCAGCCGGGGCAGCAGACCGGTTGGCAGCCCCAGGCGCCGGGACAGCCGCCGGCAGCGGGGCAGTCGCCCGTACCCCGGCAGGATCCCGGGCAGACGGGTACCGCGGACGGCGCCGTCCTGGCCGACTTCGGGCAGCGGGTCGGTGCCTTCCTCATCGACGCCGTGGTCCTGGGCGCCATCGCCCTCATCGCGTCGGGGTGGGCGTGGTGGCGCTTCATGGCGGACTACTGGGACTGGGCCATGAACGCGGTCACCGAGGACCCCTCCAAGGTCGAGGGACTCTCCGTGACGGAGGTCGCGGGCTACCTGGACTACCAGTACTTCTTCATCGCCATCGGCATCGTCGTGGTCGTGCAGGCGGTGTACGGGATCGGCTTCCTCGTCGCCATGGGGGCGACCCCGGGCAAGCTCGCGATGGGGATCTCGGTGCGGCGCACCGACCGGCCCGGCCCGATGGGCGTGGGCACCGCCTTCATGCGGATGCTGCTGCCGCTCATCCTGCGCGTGCTCTGGGGTTTCACCTGCCTCGTCGAGGTGGTCGGTCGGACCCTCGACCTCCTCTGGCCGCTGCGCAACCCGAGGCGACAGGCGCTGCACGACAAGATCGCCGGCACCGAGGTGGTCGTCGGACGCCGTGCCCCGCGGGCGCCGGAGGACTCAGGCGTCTGAGCCCTCCGCCGCCAGCAGACCGAGGTCGGTCAGCTCGCCGATCGGGTCGGTGACGTCGCAGCAGCCGTAGCCGACCAGCGCGGCGCGGACCGCGGCGATGTCCGGGGCGGACCAGCCGGCCACGACGTCGGCGAGTGCTCCGGCGTCGCGGATCTCCAGCAGCTCCCCGATCGTGCGGACGTCGGAGCCGCCGGTCGCGCCGTGGACGGCGACCAGGACGTTGAGCAGCCCGTGCTGCTCCTCGAGGACGTCCCCCTTCGCCCCGTGCACCGAGTGCCGCCCGCGCACGACGTGGTGCAGTCCACCGGTGAGGACGAAGGGGAGCTGGCGCTCGGTGGTGCCCAGGAGGAAGCCGGCGAGCTCCTCCGCCTCCGGCCAGTCCCAGGTGGGGGTGGCGCCGGTGCGGAACTTCGCCCGCACGTCGACGAAGGGGGCCGCCGAGGCGATGTCGTCGAGCACCTCCTCGGGCCGGTCCCTCCCGACCTCGAGGTGGATCGGCAGCTCCCCGAGGTCGAGGTTGCGCCACTGCGGGCTCCACCCGGCATCGACCGAGACCACCCGGACCCGTGGGTCGGCGGTCAGGGTGGCCAGTGCCGCGTCGATCTCCGGCACCTCGGTGCCGGGGCGCGCGACGAGTCCCACCGCGCGGGGCGCGGGCGCGCCGCCGTCCAGAGCGGCGAGCAGGTCCTGCACCATCGGGACCCCGACGAGGAAGGGGCCGACGACATCGGAGTACGCGGAGGCGCGGTGGTGCTCGTGCTCGGCGAGCGCCTCCGGCATAGGGCGTGACGCGGGCGGGAAGAGCGCGGCGTCGTTGACGAGGGAGATGAAGAGCCCCCGGTGGGTGGGCTGACGGTGCTCGGCCGGAGTGGGCATGGCGGGCAGGCTAGTGCAGCTCGGCCCCGGCCGTGGTCATCTCCGCCACGGCGGCCTCCGTGGACTGTGGTGCCACCCCGGCGACGGTGTCCTGCAGGACCCGTACCCGGAAGCCTTCGCGGAGCGCGTCGAGGACGGTGGCGCGCACGCAGTGGTCGGTCGCGATGCCCGCGACGTCCAGGTCGGTGATGTCCCGATCGCGCAACCACGTGGCGAGGAGCGTGCTGCCGTCCGTCCGGGCATGGCCCTCGAACCCGCTGTACGCGGCCTCCCGCAGGCCCTTGCGGAAGACCTCGTCGACGTGCTCCAGCACCGGCGCGAAGCCCGGGTGGAACTCGGCGCCAGGGGTGCCCGCCGCGCAGTGGACCGGCCACGAGGAGACGAAGTCCGGCTCGTCGGACCAGTGCTCGCCCGGGTCCTCGTGCCAGTCCGCGGTCGCGACGACCGCGGCGTAGGTCGGGGCATCCGCGTCGCGGTCGGCGCGGACCCGGTCCGCGGCGCGGGAGGCGACGGCGGCGCCACCGGTGACGCCCATCGATCCCCCTTCGCAGAAGTCGTTCTGGATGTCGACGAGGACCAGTGCACGTGCCATACCCGTGAGCATGCCACGGGGTGTGCCGCCCGGGGAGGGGCCCTCACACCGAGGTGGAGTGCGCCTCGCGGGGGTCGGTGCGATGGCTCCGGCCGGTCGGTGCGGTCCAGGTGCACACCCCGTCCGGCGTCATCGTGAGCCGCCAGCCGGCGTGGTGCTTGAACCCGTGGTGGGTGGGGCAGAGGCAGACGAGGTTGTCGTCCTCGGTGGGGCCCTCGGGCCACGGGGTGACGTGGTCCAGGTGGCACTGCTCGGCGGGGGTGGCGCAGCCGGGGAACCGGCACGACCCGTCCCGCCGCCGCACCCGCCGCGCGATGGGACGGGCCGGGCGGTAGGCGGCGGTGCTGTCGGTCGACGCGGCCCCGGTCCGGCTGTCGCTGCCGACGATGCGCAGCCTCGTGTCCGGGTCGGACAGCAACGCCACCAGGTCGTCGGGGAGCAGGGCACCGGCGCGGGTGTTGTCGACGTGTCCGGGGACGAACCACGACGCCGCTGTGGGTGGTCCGTGGTCTCCGGGTGGTGGGGCATGGGCCAGGTGCGGATTGCCGACCACCTGCAGGTGGTCGGTGAGGAGCAGGGCGTACTCGCACTCCAGAGTGGAGGCGCGGTGCAGCTCACGGCCGCTGACCCACTCCAGGATGAGGTCGTCGGTGCCACCGCGGTCGCGGAGGATCTCCGCGGGGGAGCGGCGTTCGGACCGGCGGTAGGTGCCCGGGGTGCTCGGTGCCTGCGAGGCACCGGGAGGCGCCCCGTCGGTCGTCATGGCCGCGACGGGGACGACCAGCTCCACGGTCGTCTCGACCGTGGCGCGGCCGAGGAGGAGGTCGACGAGGGCATCGGCGCGGGCCTGGTCGAGGGTCACCGGGTCGTCGGTGTCCAGGCGTGCGCGGTGGTACTCATGGGCGAGCTCGTCGACCGCCGCCCAGATCCGCCGCGAGGACTCGCTGGGCAGCAGCAGGCGCCACGCGGACATGCCCGGCAGGTCCGGGTCCGGACGGCAGGTGACGGAGCGCTTCTTCCTGGCGCGCGCAGCGACCTCCTCGACGGCCTCCCGGTTGGTCGCCGTCGCCGCCCTGCGGGCCCTGGTGGCCAGATCACCGGTCGAGAGCCCGCTCACGTCCTTCGCGAAGAGCCTCGCTTCGAACTCCTCGAGGTCGTCGTCCTCCAAGGGGCCCGCGGCTCGCACGATCGCGTCGACCCGGTGCGGCTCGAGGTCCCCGTTGCGTGCGGAGGCCCAGGTCATCGCCATCTCGTGGTCCAGCCGGCGGGCGCGATCGACCCGGGTCGCCATGGTCCGCGGCGAGAGGTGCAGCAGCGGCGCCAGCGCGGCCGCCGCGAAGGACCGCTCCCCGGGGATCGGGTGCCAGCGCTCGGTGAAGGTCCTCCCTGCCGCCCGAGCGGCATCGCGCCGCTCCTCGAAGTCACGTCGACGCTGCTCGCGGTAGCGCTCGAGGTCCTCGTCCACCCGGTCCGCGTACGTCGTCACCGCGGCAGCCTGCACGGCACCCAGGGCATTCGCCAGACGCTGGGTGGCGGCCACGACGACCTCGGCCTCCGCGGTGCCCAGCTGCTCGAGGTCCTCGCGCGTCAGGGCCGCCAGGGACTCCGCCAGCTCGAAGGGCTCCCGGGCGCGCACGGCCGCGACGTCCTCACCCAGGGCAGTCACTGCCCGGGCCTCGGGGCCGGACGTCGTCGTCATGGAGACCACGCTATGGGCGACCACCGACAACGCACCTCGACGTCCCTCGTCAGGAGGTGGCGGAGACCTCCTCGTCCGACCTGAGCACGCAGAAGAGATTGCCCTCGGGGTCGGCGAGGGTCGCCCAGCCCAGTCCCGATCCGTCCCTGCTGCGCCGGTCGTCGACCAGCTCGGCCCCGTGGCCGAGGAGCCGATCCACCTCCTCGTCCCGCGTCCGGTCGGTGGGCCGCAGGTCGAAGTGCATCTTGTTCTTCCCGGGGGTGGGGTCCGGGACCTCGATGAAGAGCACCCGGTGCCCCGTCCCCGGGTCGAGGATCATGCACTCCGGGTGACCCGGCTCGTTGGGGTCGTCCGGAACGTCGGTGTAGCCCAGCACGTGCTTCCACCACTCGGAGAGGGCGTAGGCATCCGTGCAGTCGAGGCTGGTGTGCGAGATCCGGGACGTCATCCACCCATGCTGGCGCACGTCCGTCCACGGAGTGCGCCGGAGAACTCCGAAGGCGGCAGGCCCACTTCGGCAGCTACGGCGTCTCGGTGAGGAAGATCGTCTCCAGCGCCGGGCGCCCCCGGCTCAGCTGGTGGGCCGAGCGGGGCAGCTCGGCGACGGAGGCCTCGTGCCGGTCCCTGGCGGCCTCGAGGGTGGCGTGCTCCCGGCCGACGACCTCGCCGTCGGTCACGAGCGGGACGAGCAGGTCGCGGTCGCCCTCGTCCCTGACCGGCGCCTCGCCGATGCCGAGCACCTCGCTCTCGGCGACGCCGTGGGCATTGCGGCGGCGGAGCGCGTACTTCCGTCCACCGATCGATTCCTTGTCCTTGCTCTTCTTCGCGACGCCGATCATCCGACCCTGCTCGTCCTCGCGGGCGACGAGCTTGTAGACCATCGAGGCGGTCGGGTGACCGGACCCGGTGACGACGCGGGTCCCGACGCCGTAGGTGTCCACGGGGGCCGCCGCGAGGGCCGCGATCGCGTACTCGTCGAGGTCCGAGGTGACGACGATCCCGGTCTCCGTCGCCCCGAGCGAGTCCAGCTGCTCCCGCACCTCCCGGGCCTGGACGACGAGGTCGCCCGAGTCCAGCCGCACCGAACCGAGGCCGGTGCCGGCGACCTCGATGGCCGTGCGTACTCCCTCGGTCACGTCGTAGGTGTCCACGAGCAGCGTGGTGTCGGTGCCGAGCGAGGCGACCTGCGCCTCGAAGGCCTCCCGCTCGCTCCGGTGCAGCAGCGTGAAGGAGTGCGCGGCCGTCCCGCCGGTGGGCACCCCGTAGCGACGCCCCGCCTCCAGGTTCGACGTGGACGCGAAGCCGGCGATGTGGGCCGCCCGAGCAGCGGCCACGGCGGACTCCTCGTGGGTGCGCCGGCCACCCATCTCGATCACCGGGCGGGTGCCGGCGGCCCCGGTCATCCGCGAGGCGGCGGAGGCGACGGCGCTGTCGTGGTTGAGGATCGAGAGCACGAGCGTCTCCAGCACGACGCCGTGGGCGAAGTCGGACTCGACGACGAGCACGGGGGAGTAAGGGAAGTAGCTCTCGCCCTCCGCATACCCCCAGATGTCGCCCTCGAAGCGGTACCCGGCGAGGAAGTCCAGGGTGTCCTCGTCGACGATCCCGCCGTCACGCAGGTGGCGCAGCTCGTCATCGCCGAAGCGGAAGTCCTCGATGGCGTCGAGGAGCCGCCCGGTGCCGGCGAGCACGCCGTAGCGCCGCCCGTCTGGCAGGCGCCGCGCGAAGGTCTCGAAGACGCAGCGCCGCGAGGCCGCACCGCTGTGCAGGGCGGCCTGGACCATCGTGAGCTCGTACTGGTCGGTCAGGAGTGCCGTGCTGGATCGGTTCATCACGCTCGCCACTCTATGGTGGGGGGCGTGTCCATCGCGCCCACGGAGCAGCAGTCCATCGAGCCCGACGCCATCGAGGCAGTGGACGTCCCCTGGATCACCCTCGTGTGGAATGACCCGGTCAACCTGATGAGTTATGTCACGTGGGTCTTCATGACCCACTTCGGGTACCCCGAGCAGCAGGCGGAGAAGTTGATGATGGACGTGCACCTCAAGGGCCGTGCCGTCGTCGCGCACGGGCCGAAGGAGCAGATGGAGGCCGACACCGAGGCGTTGCAGGGCTACGGCCTGTGGGCGACGTACCAGAAGGACCAGTGATGGCGCGCGCATTCATGCCCGAGGGCGAGAGGCTGGCCGCGGTGCTCGACGACGACGAGCGCTCGGTCGTGATCGGCCTGTGCACGCAGGTGCGGGAGCTCGTGGCCCCGACCGCCGGGGCGAAGGGGGACCCGGACGACCCCTTCGAGGCGATCGTGGCGGGGCTCGGCGACCTGGCGACCGACACCGAGGACGGTGCCGGTGCGGCTGGCGTGCCGGACCGGGCCTTCGGGCTCGAGGAGGACCGCGACCCCGCCCTGGACCGGCTCTTCCCGACCGGCAACCGGGAGGACGAGCAGGAGGCGGCCGAGTTCCGACGCTTCACCGAGCAGGGGCTGCGCCAGCGCAAGCACGCCAACCTGACGACGATGATCGACACGCTCCGTGCCGCCGAGAAGGACCGGTGGGTCCTCAGCCGGGCGCAGGCACCCGCCGTGCTCGTGGCGATGACCGACGTGCGGCTCGTCATGGGCGAGCGGCTCGGCCTGCGCACCGACGAGGACGCCACGCGCCTCGAGGAGGTCGCCGCCGAGCTCGGCCCCGAGGACCCGGCCCTCTTCGTGATGAGCGTCTACGACTTCTTCACCTGGCTCCAGGAGTCCCTCACCCGTGCCCTCACCGCCGGGGGCGGGGAGTGAGTCAGCAGGATCCGAGCGGACCCATCGGCATCTTCGACTCCGGCTTCGGCGGCCTCACCGTGGCCCGGGCGGTCATCGACCAGCTGCCGAACGAACCCGTCGCCTACCTCGGCGACACCGCACGTGCGCCGTACGGCCCGCGCCCCATCGCCGAGACGCGCGGCTACGCCCTGGAGTGCCTCGACCGGCTCGTGGACCACGGGGTCAAGCTTCTCGTCATCGCCTGCAACACCGCCAGCGCTGCGGTGCTGCACGACGCGCGGGAACGCTACTCGGTGCCCGTGGTCGAGGTCATCCGGCCGGCGGTCCGCCGGGCCGTGCTCGCGACCCGCAACAACCGCGTGGGCGTGATCTCCACCGAGGGGACCCACCGCTCGCGGGCCTACCTGGACGCCTTCGCGGCCGCCCCGCAGACGCACGTGATCTCCCAGCCGTGCCCGCGCTTCGTCGAGCTCGTCGAGGCGGGGACGACCTCCGGCCCGGAGGTCCTCGAGGTCGCCCACCGCTACCTCGACCCCCTTCGTGATGCCGGGGTGGACACCCTCGTCCTGGGCTGCACCCACTACCCGCTGCTGACCGGCGCGCTGTCCTACGTCATGGGCGAGGATGTCACTCTCGTCTCATCTGCCGAGGAAACGGCCAAGGGCGTCTACCGTGTCCTTGCAGACCAGGGTCTGCTGCGCCCCGAGTCGCTGCCGGAGCCGGAGCACGGTTTCACCACGACCGGCGACCCGGAGCGCTTCCGGGCCCTGGCCCGACGCTTCCTCGGACCCGAGGTGGCGGACGTGTTCGGCGACCGAGGAGGAGACGGGTGAGGCTGACCGTCATCGGCTGCTCGGGCTCCTTCGCGGGGCCGGAGTCACCGGCGTCGTGCTACCTGGTCAGCGCCGAGCACGAGGGGCGCACCCACCACCTGGTCCTCGACCTCGGCAACGGCGCGCTCGGCGCCCTGCAGCGGCACGTGGACCCGGCGGACGTCGACGCGGTGCTCATCAGCCACCTGCACCCCGACCACTGCATCGACCTGACCGGGCTGTACGTGACCCGGACCTACCACCCCGAGGGCGTGCCCTCCGGTCGGTTGCCGATCCACGGACCGAGTCGGACCGAGCAGCGACTGCACGAGGCCTACGAGGGCCTCGGGGAGGAGGGGATGAGCAGCGTCTTGGGCTTCCACGAGCTCACCCCGGGGACGCCGACCCGCATCGGACCCTTCGTCGTCGACTCCTTCCCCGTGAACCACCCCGTCGAGGCCTTTGGCTTCCGGGTCGCCGCCGACGGCGCGGTCCTGGCCTACAGCGGTGACACCGACACCTGCGAGGCGCTGAGCCCGCTGCTCACGGGGGCGGACCTGGCGCTCGTGGACTCGGCCTTCGTCGAGGGCCGGGACGACGTCCGTGACATCCACCTCACCGGGCGCAGGGCCGCGGAGGCGGCCGTGGCGGCCGGTGGCGTGCGCCGGCTCATGCTCACGCACATCCCGGCGTGGAACGACCCGGAGGTCTGCCGGGCGGATGCCGCGACGGTCTGGCCGGGCGAGGTCGAGCTTGCCCGCCCGGACACGACCTACGAGGTCTGAGCGAGCGCGAGCAGCCCCGTCAGCGACTCCTCGAGCCGGTCCGGTGCAGCCGCCGCCAGGACGTCCCGCGGATGGGTGGCCTCCGGGCGGCACACGGCATAGGTGGCGAGCTCCGCGGCACGCCCCGCCTCGATGTCGTGCGTGGTGTCGCCGACCATCCAGACCCCTTCTGCGCCAAGGGTCTCCAGCGCCCGGTGGATGACATCAGGGGCCGGCTTGGCGGGGAAACCGTCCGTGCCCTGCACGTGGTCCAGGTATTCGGTGAGCCCCAGTGCCGTGACGAGGTCGCGTGCCATCGCAGTGCCCTTGGTCGTGGTCACCGCGAGCAGCCAGTCCCGCTCCCGGAGCGTCGCCAGCACCTCCGGTACCTCGGCGAAGGGGGCCGAGCCCCGGGTGAAGCGCGCCGGGTAGATCCGGCGGTAGCTCTCCGAGAGGGCGGCCGGGTCGCCGTCGGGTGCCAGCCGGGCGAAGGTGTCGTCCAAGGGCAGCCCGATGAGTGGACGCACCTGCTCCGGTGGCGGGACCGGCAGCCCGTGCTCGGCGATCGCCTCGCGCTGGCTGGCGATGATGTCGGGCAGCGAGTCCACGAGCGTGCCGTCGAGGTCGAAGCAGATCGCGCGTGCGGGCATGGGGGAGAGGTTAACCCGCTCGACCTCGCCTCCGCCGACTGGTGGGATGGGGCCATGCTCCCTCGCCTGCCCGACTCCCTTCGCCCCGGAGACACGATCGCGGTCACCGCTCCCAGCAGTGGTGTGCCGACGCCGCTGCTGCCGCGGCTCGACGTCGCGATCGCCGGTCTGCGGCGGCGCGGGTTCGAGGTGATCGAGGGTGTCTGCCTCCGCGGTGGTGACCACGTCAGCGCGTCGAAGGAGGCGCGGGCCGACGAGCTCATGGCGCTGCTCGTCGACCCGGACGTCGCCGCCGTCGTCCCGCCGTGGGGTGGCGAGACGGGGATCGACCTGCTGCCGTACCTGGACTTTGACCTGCTCGCCGAGTGCGAACCCTGTTGGTACGTGGGCTTCTCCGACACGACCACGACGATGCTCCCGCTCACCCTGCGCGCCGGCTGGGCGACGCTGCACGGGCAGAACCTCATGGACACGCCGTACGAGCCCGCGGCGGGGCTGCTGCACTGGCTCGACGTCGCCAAGAACGAAGGGGGCGCCCTCACCCAGACCGCCGCGACGCACCGGCGGGCGGCCGGCTGGGACGACTACGAGGCCGATCCGCAGGTGTCGCGGATGACGCTGACCGAGCCGACCCGGTGGTCGCTGCTGTCGGGGGAGTCCGCGTCCTTCTCCGGGCCACTCATCGGTGGCTGTCTGGAGGTGCTATCGCCGCTGGCGGGGACCCCCTTCGGCGACGTGGCGTCGTGGGCCGCGGAGCAGCCAGAGCCGCCCGTGGTGCTGCTGGAGGCCGCCGAGGGCAATGCCTACGAGGTCGCACGGGTGCTGCACGGGCTGCGCCTGTCCGGGTGGTTCGAGCGCTGCGCAGGTGTGCTGATCGGTAGGACCTCTGCGCCCGACGGCGAGACGCTGACCCAGCACCAGGCGGTGCGCGATGCGCTCGGGGACCTCGACGTGCCGGTGGTCCGCGACGTGGACTTCGGGCACCAGCAGCCGATGATGCCGCTCGTGCTCGGGGCGCCCACACGGGTCGAGGTCGGCGCCGCCCAGTCGATCACCCAGGACCTGACGCGTCCCGACTGACCAGAAGGACGTGACTCAGGGCGAAGGACGGCGTTCGTCGACCGCGCCGACCACCCACTCCGCGATCCGCTCGCCGATGATCTCGGGGGAGCGGGCGAAGGAGGTGTGGCTCACCGGCTTGCCCGGGTCGTCCGGGCCCTTGGCGAAGGTGAACCGCTCGACCCGCGCCGCGGGCAGGTGCTCGACCAGTCCGTCGACGGCCTTCGGAGGTGCCAGGTGGTCCCCGTCGAGGTCGACGACGAGCAACGGCAGGCTCCGCTCGCGCAGCGCCTCGCGGACAGGGTAGCCATCCGGCGCCAGCCGACCGTCACGGGCGAAGGTGGCCCACTCGCCCACCAGGGTGCGCGCCTGACGACCGCCGAAGCCGAGCCGTTCGCCGGGCCAGTAGCCCACCACTCGCGAGACAAGTGACATCAGCTGGGTCTGGACAAGGGTCTTCAGTCCCTGCTGCCGACGCCAGTAGGGGGTACCCGCCCCGATGAGCACCGCCGCTTCGGGCAGCTGGTGGTCGCCGGCGAGGTGGGCGAGTAGGACGTGCCCGCCGAGGGAGTGACCGAGCAGGACGAGCGGGCCGTCGTGGGCGGACCGCAGCTCGGCGGTGACCCGGGGCAGCCAGTCGTGGGCGATCCGGACGTAGCCGTGGTCGTGGTGCCGGTCCACGGAGGGCATCGCCTCGCCCTGGCCGGGGTAGTCCGCGACGGCGGCGGTGACGCCCGCGCGGGCCAGGTCGTCGACGAAGGGCTCGTAGTAGCCGGCCGGCACCCCCATGGCGGGCAGCACGAGCACGACGGGAGCCTGCTCGTCGGCGGCCGGGGCCGTGTGCAGCAGCGTGTGGCCGCCGTCGGACAGGTGGATCTCGGCGTGCTGCTGCATGGGCCCGACCCTATGGGAAAGTCCGTGGTCGTTAGCCTGACGGGCATGACTGAGACGCCACGACACGACGGACGCACCCCCGAGCAGCTGCGCGAGGTGCGCATCACCCGCAACTGGCTGGACCACGCGGAGGGCTCCGTCCTCGTCGAGTTCGGGCGCACCCGGGTGCTCGTCGCCGCGTCCTTCGAGGCCGGCGTCCCGCGCTGGCTGAAGGGTCAGGGCAAGGGCTGGGTCACCGCCGAGTACGAGATGCTCCCGCGCAGCACCAACACCCGCAGCGGGCGCGAGTCCCGCAAGGGCAAGGTCGGCGGCCGCACGCACGAGATCTCCCGCCTCATCGGTCGCGCCCTGCGCGCCATCGTCGACACGAAGGCCCTGGGGGAGAACACGATCGTCCTCGACTGCGACGTCCTCCAGGCGGACGGCGGTACCCGCACGGCCGCCATCACCGGTGCCTACGTTGCGCTCGTCGACGCGATCGCCGACGCGAAGGTCCAGGGGCTCGTCCCGCAGAAGGCCGAGCCGCTCACCGGCTCGATCGCCGCGGTATCCGTCGGCGTGGTCGACGGCCGGCCCGTCTGCGACCTGGACTACCCCGAGGACTCGACCGCCGGCACCGACATGAATGTCGTCATGACCGGCGCCGGGGACTTCGTCGAGGTGCAGGGGACAGCGGAGGGGACCCCCTTCGACCGGGGCGTGCTGGACCAGCTGCTCGACCTGGCCGCCGCCGGCTGCGAGCAGCTGACGAAGGCACAGGTGGCGGCCCTCGACGAGACCCCGCGGGAGCGCGTCCGATGACCTCCCGGGTCGTGCTCGCGACCCACAACGAGCACAAGGTGCACGAGCTGCAGGAGATCCTCGGCGCGGCCGACCTCGACGTGGAGATCCTCTCGATGGCCGCCTTCCCCGAGGTCGGCGAGATCCCGGAGACCGAGGTGACCTTCGCAGGCAATGCGGCTCTCAAGGCCGAGCACGTCGCCCGGCGCACCGGCCTGCCGGCGCTCGCGGACGACTCCGGCCTGAGCGTCGAGGTCCTCGGAGGCAGCCCCGGCATCTTCTCCGCGCGGTGGTCCGGGCTGCACGGCGGAGCCGACCTGCCCCGTGCGGAGAAGGACCGACGAAACCTCCAGCTGCTCCTCGACCAGCTCGCCGACGTGCCCGACGAGCACCGCCGGGCCGCCTTCCGCTGCGCCGCGGTCCTCGCGCTCCCGGACGGCACCACCGTGACGAGCGAAGGGGAGGTCCCCGGCGTCGTCGTGCGGGAACCCGTGGGGGGGAACGGTTTCGGGTACGACCCGATCTTCGTCCCCGACGGCGACGGCCGGACCCTGGCCGAGTACACCGATGCGGAGAAGAACGCCATCAGCCACCGGGGTCGGGCCTTCCGGGCCCTCGCGGAGCAGCTGCCCCGCTACCTCACCGACTGAGCCGGTGCCGAAGGCGGGACTTGAACCCGCACACCCATCGGGCACGAGAACCTAAATCTCGCGTGTCTGCCTGTTCCACCACTTCGGCGTGCTCAGGCGATTCTAGGCGCCCGGCTCAGCGCGGCCGCGGCGCCACGTTGGCCGGGTCGAAGCCGCACGGCAGCTCGAGCCGGTGGGCGGCCATCAGCTCACGGTCCCCGAGCACCTCGGCGGTCGGTCCGTCGCCGACGATCTCGCCGTCGGAGAGCACGACCGAGCGCTCGCACAGCTCGAGGGCGTACGGCAGGTCGTGGGTGACCATGAGCACGGTGACCTCGAGGCGCCGCAGCAGGTCGGCGACCTCGCGGCGCGCGGCCGGGTCCAGGTTGCTGCTCGGCTCGTCGAGGACGAGGATCTCGGGCCGCATCGCGAGCACGGTCGCGATCGCCACCCGGCGCCGCTGACCGAAGGAGAGGTGGTGCGGTGGGCGGTCGGCGAGGTCGGCCACGTCGACCGCGGTCAGCGCCTCCTCGACCCGCTCCTGCAGCTCGGGGCCCCGCAGGCCGAGGTTGCGCGGCCCGAAGGCGACGTCCTGGGCCACGGTGGGCATGAAGAGCTGGTCCTCGGGGTCCTGGAAGACGATCCCGACCCGGCGCCGGACCTCCAGCAGCGAGTCGTCGGCCACCGGCAGCCCCGAGATGGCGACCTCACCGGAGTCGGGTCGCAGGATGCCGTTGAGGTGCAGCACGAGGGTGGTCTTGCCGGCGCCGTTGGGCCCGAGCAGTGCGACGCGCTCGCCGCTGTGCACGTGCAGGTCCACCCCGCGCAGGGCCGCGTGGCCGTCCGGGTAGGTGTGCCGGAGGCCGCGCATCTCGACGACGGGGGTGCTCATGCCTGCCACCTCATCACGACCGTCGCGGCGGCGAGCAGGACGGCCACGAGCGGCAGCGCCAGGGCACGCTGCCACAGCCGGGAGCTCGCGGGGGCCCCGTCCCCGAGGTGCAGGTCGCCGGTGTACCCCCGCGACAGCATCGCGAGGTGGACCCGCTCGCCCCGCTCGAAGGAGCGGATGAAGAGTGCCCCGGCAGACCCGGCGATGACCGGCCAGGCGGCGAGGGACCGGCCGGCGAAGCCCCGTGACTCCCGCGCGACGCGCATCCGCCGCAGGTCACCGGTGACGACCTCGAGGTAGCGCACCATGAAGGCGAGGATCTCCACGAGGCGCTGCGGCAGGTGCAGCCGGGCCATCCCGGCCACGAGGTCGGGCGGCCTCGTGCTCGAGGCGAGGAGCAGCGACGCCAGGGCGCCGAGGGTCCCCTTCGCCAGCAGCGCCCACGCTCCCCACAGCCCGGCGACCGACAGCGACAGCGGACCGACCTCGACCTGCCGCCCGACGGCGACGAAGGGCATGAGCACCGCGAAGACGACGAAGGGGACCTCGACGACGAGGCGCTTGCCCAGCAGGAGGGGAGGCACCCGGGAGATCGCGATCGCGACCGCGAGCACGAGGGCGTGCCCACCGAAGGCCCAGATCGACTCCCGCGGGGTCGCCACCACCGCCATGACGAAGACGAGGAGGGCGATGACCTTCACGTGGGCCGGGAGCCGGTGGACCGGGGAGTCACCGGCGGGCGTCGGTCGGTCGTGCCGACCGCCCACTCAGTCCTCCTCGGAGGAGCCGGAGTCACGGCGGTGCAGCAGCCGCGTCAGGCCGAACATGACCGCTCCGACGACCGCGACGCCGATGATGCCGGCGAGCCCGCCGGAGAGCCGGTCGCTCGCGATGCCGGCGAGGCCGTAGTCGGCCAGCGGTGACCCGGAGCTCGTGTGCTCCCCGGCCGTGTCGGCGAAGCCGAGGCCGGCCGCGACGTGCTCCAGCCCGTCCGGTGAGGACGAGGCGTAGAAGGAGACGACGCCGGCCAGCAGCAGGGCGACGACGACACCCGCGAGGACGACGGTCCGCAGCGAGATGCGTGACTTCATGCCGCCACCTGCCGGGATCCGGTGCTCGCCAGGTCGGCGGGGCGTCGCCCCACGGCCCCGGAGACCAGGTCGGGTCGCGTCGCGCTGATCGAGGCGACGACGAGGAAGGTGATGACGGCCTCGCCGAGCCCGATGAGCACGTGCCACCCGACCATCGCCGTGATCAGGGCCTCCAGCGGGATGGGCGCCTGGCCACCGATCGCGTACAGCGCGACGAAGCCGAGCGCCGCCAGGGGGACGGAGACGAAGGCGCCGATCGCCGCGGCGACCGGTACCGACCCGGTCCGGCGCGGCAGCACGGCGAGCGCGCCGCGGAAGGCCAGCCAGCCGACCCAGACGCCGATGATCGCCATGAGGGTGACGTTGGTGCCCAGGGCGGTGATGCCGCCGTCGGCGAAGAGCAACGCCTGGACGACGAGGACCACGCTCACGCACAGCGTGGCGGTCCAGGGCCCGACGAGGACGGCGGCGAGGGCCCCTCCGAGCATGTGACCCGAGGTCCCGGCGCCAACCGGGAAGTTGAGCATCTGCGCCGCGAAGATGAAGACCGCGACCATCCCCGCCATGGGTGCGCTGCGGTCGTCGAGGGTGGAGCGGCTGCGCCAGAGCGCGACCCCGATCCCGGCGGCTGCGATGACGGCGGTCCCCACGGACGTGGGGGCGTCGAGGAATCCGTCGGGTACGTGCATCGACGGACACTCCCTTCGATGGATGCGGCGGGGACCCTCCACTATTGCACAGGGTTCGCAGCACCGGACCGGACGTGCGAAGGGGGCCGGGCCGCTCCTCGGCGCTCCCGGCCGGTGGGGGATAGGTTTGGGGGCGGACCAACAGGCTTCGATGCAGATTGCGAGGACGACGTGGCCGAGCGACTGGCTCCGGGCGATCCGGCCCCCGACTTCACCCTCCCCGATGACGCCGGCGGCTCGGTTTCGCTGTCCGACTTCCGCGGGAAGCACGTCATCGTCTACTTCTATCCTGCGGCGATGACCCCGGGCTGCACGACCCAGGCCTGCGACTTCAGCGACTCACTGGAGGCGCTGCAGGCGGAGGACACCGAGGTCGTGGGCATCTCGCCCGACAACCCGGCGAAGCTCGCGAAGTTCCGCGAGCGGGATGGGTTGACCATCACACTGCTCTCCGACGAGGACAAGGCGGTGATGACGGCCTGGGGCGCTTATGGTGAGAAGAAGCTGTACGGCAAAGTCGTCGAGGGAGTCATCCGCTCGACGCTCGTCGTCGGTCCCGACGGCGTGGTGACCCACGCCCGGTACAACGTGAAGGCGACCGGCCACGTGGCCCGGATCCGCCGCGACCTCGGCATCTGAGAAGGACGGAACACCGCGTGAGCAACGAGAACCCGAGCATGACCAAGCTCGAGAACGACATCGTGACCAGCCGCGACCGACTCGCCCAGACGATCGACGAGCTGGCCGAGCGGGCGGCGCCGAAGAACGTCATCGCGCGCCAGAAGGAGCAGGCCAAGGCCTCCTTCGACAACGTGGCCCGCACCGAGTCCGGTGAGCTGCGCATGGACCGCGTCGCCATCGCCGGGGCCGTCGTCGGCGGGATCATCCTGCTGAAGCTGATCTCCTCCCGTCGTTCCAAGAACAAGAAGATGACCTTCGCGGACTGGGAGCGTCAGCGCGCCAAGCGCTCCTGGTGAGAACCGCACACGACGAAGGGCCCCGGTCGAGATGACCGGGGCCCTTTTCGTGGTGGTGCGCCAACAGGGACTCGAACCCCGAACCCGCTGATTAAGAGTCAGCTGCTCTACCACTTGAGCTATTGGCGCGCGAGGAGAGACATTAGCACCGTGGACGCCGGGCGCGAAATCGAGGTGCGACAGGCTCCCTTCGCCCGCTAGTCACGGTGGTCGTCGAGGTCGATGTCCTCCTCCTCGGAGGTGCTGCGACGGCCCCTCGTGATCAGCGCGATGGCGGCGATGATCAGGATCACCCCGAGGGCGCCGACGCCCCAGATCCATCCCGGCACACCGCTGTCACGCTCGGATGCCGGGGCGGCGGAGTCACTCGTGCTCGAGGTGCCGCTCGGCTCGGCGCCCTGCTTCGAGCTGCTGCTCGAGGAGCTGCTGGGGGAGCTGTCGCCGGTGGAGGTGCTGGAGGCACCCGTGTCCTCCTCGCCGCCCTCCGGCGGGGCGTAGCTGAACTCGAAGGTGCCAGAGACCGGGTGCCCGTCGGCACTGACGACCTTGTAGGTCACGGTGTAGTCGCCCTCGGGCATGTCCGACTTCAGCGGCTGGTAGAGCGAGTCGCCCTCGACCTCGACCGAGCCGTCGGCGACGTCGGTGGAGCCGCTCTTGACGGTGACCTCGCTCAGGTCCCCGTTGACCGCCTCGTTGAAGCGCAGCATGATCTCCGGCGGTGCGGCGGTCAGGCTGGCGCCGTCGGCAGGACTCGTCTTCTCCAGGCGCGCGTGCGCGTCCGCGGGGGCCGAGGCCACCACCTGCGCGCAGAGCAGTGCGAAGAGGCCCGCGAGGGCGGCGACGACGCGGATGACCGGGGGGCTGATGGTCCGTGGAGTGCTCACGCATCCATGGTGCCGGACGGTGCCCGCGGGTACCGGAGGAGGTGCATTCGGAGCACCGCCGGAGAGCCTGTACAGTGGTCCGCGCTGCCCGGGCAGGGCAGCCATGGTGGGTGTAGCTCAGTTGGTAGAGCATCGCGTTGTGGTCGCGAGGGTCGCGGGTTCGAATCCCGTCACTCACCCCACTGCCCCGGGCCGCGAGAACGTCGCGGCCCGGGGCCTTTTTCGTGGGGCATGACGGTACTCCTGCGGCACCCGGATGACGACCCCCGTGGGGTGTCGATTAACCATTTGTATGCGAACACGTCATAATTGGCCGATGCAGTTGGTCCGCAGGTCTCCCTACGGCCTCATCCTCATCGTCTCCTTCGTGGTGCTGGTGATCGCGGTCGTGGGCTCGCAGTCCGCGGGGATCCCACTCCAGGACCCCGAGGGCTTCCTCGGTCCTGCCTACATCCGTTTCCCCCTCCTCGCGATCGGCCTGCTCTCGGTGGCCATCGTGCCGATGGCCATCCAGCGGCACGGCTGGCGACACATCCCGAGCGGTGTGGTCAAGGTGATCCGGGCCGAGTGGAGCTGGCAGCGGGTCATGTACATCGCGCTGGGCTTCCTCAGCTTCTACATCTGCTACGTCTCCTACCGGAACCTGAAGAACTTCCTGCCGGTCTACCGCGAGGGAGTCCTCTACGACGAGCAGCTGCTGGAGTTCGACAAGTGGGTCTTCGGCGGGACGAGCCCGGCCATCGTCCTGCACGACCTGCTCGGCACCGACTTCGCGGCCCAGCTGCTCTCCCTCGTCTACCTCTCCTACCTGCCCCTCGTGCCGATCACGCTCGCGATCGTGCTCGTGATGAGCCGCAGCCACGCGGTCGGGGCCTGGTTCGCGACCGCCGTCAGCCTCAACTGGGTGCTCGGCGCCCTCAGCTACTACCTGCTGCCGGCACTCGGGCCCATCTACGTGCGCCCGGACCACTACACCGGGCTCGCGGACACCGGCGTGAGCGGGCTGCAGCAGGCGCTGCTCGGCAACCGTCTGGAGTTCCTGGCCAACCCCATCCACAGCGAGGCCATCCACGGCGTGGCCGCCTTCGCCTCGCTGCACGTCTCGGTGGCCTTCGCGGTGGCGCTCTTCGTGCAGCGCACCGTGCAGATCCGGGCGCTGCGCGTCATCGCGTGGACCTTCTTCGCGCTGACCTTCGTGGCGACGGTCTACTTCGGGTGGCACTACATCGCCGACAACATCGCCGGCGTTGCCATCGGCTACATCTCCGTCTCGGTGGGTGCCTGGGCCACCGGGTGCAGCGGCTACCGGCAGGGAGCAACGGTGCCCTCCGGTCTCGTCGAGCCCTACAGCAGCGGGCAGACCGCCTGAGCGGTCCCGTCCGATCGACGCTCGGGCCCCTCGTCAGCCCACCGTGTGGCGGGCCGCGATCTCCTTCAGCTCCGCGGACTCCAGCCCGGGCTGCGGCCGGAAGACGGCCTCCCGGTAGTACCGGAGCTCCGCGATCGACTCGGTGATGTCGGCCAGCGCCCGGTGCCCACCGTGCTTCTCCGGTGAGGCGAAGTAGGCCCGCGGGTACCAGCGGCGGGCCAGCTGCTTGATCGAGGAGACGTCGATGAGCCGGTAGTGCAGGTGCCCCTCGAGGCCCGGCATGTCCCGGACGAGGAAGGCGCGATCGGTGGCGACGCTGTTGCCGCCGAGCGGCGCCTTGCCGGCCTCGGGCACGAGCTCCTTGACATGGGCCAGCACGGCTTCCTCGGCGTCCGCGAGGGTCATGCCGTCGGCGAGGACGTCGAGCAGGCCCGAGGTGGTGTGCATGTCCCGCACGAAGTCGTTCATCTGGGTGAGTGCCTCCTCCGGGGGTCGGATGACCACGTCGATGCCCTCACCGATCTGCTTCAGCTCGTAGTCGGTGACCAGAGCCGCGACCTCGATGAGGGCGTCGGCCTGCAGGTCGAGACCCGTCATCTCGCAGTCGATCCAGATGATGCGTTCGGAGGAGGTGGAGGAACTCACGCCCGTCACCATAGCGATCCCGCACACGCCGAAGGGCTCCGGCCGCCGTGCCCGACTCCCCGTGAATTAGATTGCGCCCATGAGCACGCCCCCTTCGCAGCAGCCGGCGTGGCACCGCGAACAGGTGGAGGCGGTCACCGGCGGACACCTGCGCCAGCCGCCGATGCCACAGCAACAGCCTCCGCCTCAGCAGCACCCGAACAGACCGCAGCCCACGTGGCCGACGCAGCGCTACACCCCGCAGTACGTCCCCGCGCAGGCCCACGCCAACCCGACCGTCCGACCGGGGCTGCGCACATGGCTGGGTGGCGGGGCGATCGGCGTCGTCTCGCTCTTCCTCGCCCTGGGCTTCGCGCTCCTCATCGGGGTCGGCTCCGGCATCGTGGCCGCTCTGATGGGGCTGGTCTTCGCGCTCATCCCGCTGGCGATCGTGCTGCCGATCTTCCTGTGGCTGGACCGGCTCGAGGCCGAGCCCTGGCAGTACCTCGTCACGGCCTTCCTGTACGGGGCGCTCGGCTCGACCGCCCTCGCGTTGATCGTCAGCCTCCCCTCCTCGTTCGTCCTGTCCTCCTTGACCGACCCGGCGTCCGCGGACTTCCTCAGCCCGGTCCTCATCGCGCCGCCGGTCGAGGAGTCGTTCAAGGGCGTCTTCATCCTCATCATGTGGGCCATCGCCCGGAAGCGCTTCAACGGGATCACCGACGGCATCGTCTACGCCGGCATCGTCGCGGCCGGCTTCGCCTTCACCGAGAACATCATGTACCTGGCCGACGCCCTCCAGAGGGGCGGCTTCGGGGGATTCGCCGCCACGTTCTTCATCCGGGGGATCCTCAGCCCGTTCGGGCACCCGATCTACACGAGCATGACCGGCATCGGGATCGGTATCGCGGCCACGACCCGCTCGGGGGCACTGCGTTTCTTCGCGCCCGTCATCGGGTGGACGGTCGGGGTGGTACTGCACGCCCTGTGGAACTTCACGGTCTCCTTCGGCCTGATCGGCCTCCTCATCGCACTCGGGGTCTACTTCATCGTCTTCGGGTGCTTCGTCGGCTTCGTGGTCTGGACCCGCTCACGTGAGGCGAAGCTCATCACCGAGCACCTGCGGCCCTACGTCGCGACCGGGTGGCTGGCGCCGGCCGAGCTGTCGATGTTGAGCTCGATGAAGCAGCGCCGTCAGGCGCGCAGTTGGGCCCGCCAGTTCGGGCGGCCCGGCAGCCTGAAGGCGATGCGCGCCTTCCAGGACACCGCCTCGGAGCTGGCCCTGCTGCGTCACCGCATGACCCGCCACTTCGCGGACCCGGAGACCCTCCACCGGGAGTTGGTGCTGCTGGACTCGATGACGGCGCGGCGCCGGGAGTTCGCGGGGGTCTAGCCCCGGCCGAGGTCGATGCGCAGCTGCTGGTCGGTGAGCGCCGCGACTGCTGCCCGGTGGTCCTGCGCCTCCGGCTCGAGATCGGCCAGCGTGGCGAAGGGGGGCCGGGGCTCCTCCGCGCGCCAGTCCACCAGAGCGGGGGGCTGCGATGGTCCGCTGACGAGGACCTCGGCCGGGTCGACGACCAGACCGTGGCCGGTCGCCTTGAGGATCGCCTCCTTGCGGGCCCAGACACGTGCCCGGGCCACGAGAAGCTCGTGGCCCGTCAGGTCGTCGAAGGCGGGCACCTCCTCGGGCGCCAGCGTGGCCGGGGCGAAGCCCTCGAAGCCGGCGTCGTCGAGCTCCTCGACGTCGACTCCGACGTCGACACCCTCGGCGACGGCGACGACCGCGAGGTTCGAGGTGTAGGAGAGGGAGAAGAACCACCCCGGCGCGTCGGTCGGGCTCGGCTTGCCGTGCTGCTCGCTGCCGCAGGTGGCGCAGCGCCGCACGAATGTCAGGTCGGCGGGGTCCCGATCCAACAGCTCCCCGAGGGAGCGCCGCACGAGGGCGTGGCCGGTGACGAAGGGGGTGGCGTCCCGCTTGCGCTCCGCCCGAGCGCGTTCCGAGGCATCGAGCAGGGTGAGGTCGGCAGCGGTGTCGCTGACCCGTGCCTCACGCACGAAGACACTCAGGGACATGTGCCGATCATGGCAGGTCGATGTGGCTCATTACACTGTGACCCGTCCGCAGGTGCTGCATCTGCCACCCTGTCGGGCGCCAGCCCCCGTAGCTCAGCTGGACAGAGCAAGGGCCTTCTAATCCCGAGGTCGCAGGTTCGAATCCTGCCGGGGGCGCTGCGTATATGTTGTGCCCATGGCGACGAGCGGCTCCCGGGGCGACACCCGTGACCTGCTCGCGTGCGTGACGGCGCTGCGCGACGAGGTGGAGCGCAGCCGGCTGACCCTCGAGCTCGACTCGACCCGGGAGGCCCGCACCGAGCGCGACGCCCTGCTCGACCAGCTCGACGACCACGTCATCCCACGCCTGGAGTTGATCGACGCGCCGCTGCTCGCGGTGGTGGGCGGGTCGACCGGCGCCGGCAAGTCCACGCTCGTCAACTCGGTGCTCCGCCAGGAGGTCAGCCGACCCGGCGTGCTGCGTCCGACGACGACGAGTCCCGTGCTCATCCACCACCCCGAGGACGAGGCGTGGTTCCGGGAGAGGAGGGTGCTCCCTTCGCTCCCGAGGTCCACCGGTGCCATCGACGGGGAGTCCGGAGCCCGCACCCTGCAGCTGGCACCCACGGAGCTCATCCCGCCGGGCATGGCGATCCTGGACGCCCCGGACATCGACTCCGTGGTCGCGGCCAACCGCGAGCTGGCCGCCCAGCTGCTCGCCGCCGCCGACCTGTGGATCTTCGTCACGACCGCCGCCCGCTACGCCGACGCCATCCCGTGGCACCTGCTGCGCCGCGCCGCGGACCGGGGCACCGCGGTCGCGATCGTGCTGAACCGGGTGGACCGCCCCGCCATGCCGGAGATCAAGTCCCACCTCAGCGAGATGCTCCGGGAGCAGGGGATGGGTACGACGCCGGTCTTCGACATCCCGGAGGTGGACCTGGACCCCAACGGGCTGGTTCCCGATGACGACATCGAGCGGGTGCGCTCGTGGTTGCGCGCGCTGGCCGTCGACGAGCACGCCCGCGCGAGCATCGTCCAGCAGACCCTCGACGGTGCGGTGCGCTCGATCGAGGCGCGGGTCGGCGCCCTCGTCGAGGCGGCCCGCGGTGAGCGGGACCAGGTCAGCGGCCTCGCGACCGCCGCCTACCTCGCCTACGACGAGGCCGAGGAGGACATCGGCGAGGGGATGCGTGACGGGCAGCTCCTCCGCGGCGAGGTCCTCGCCAGGTGGCAGGAGTTCGTCGGTACCGGGGAGTTCTTCCGGCGGGTCGAGCGCGGTGTCGCCCGGCTGCGCGACCGGATCGGTGCCGCGGTGCGCAGCGGGCCGCCACCCTCGCGTGAGCTGGACGAAGCGCTGCAGAGCGGCGTCAGCGCGTTGATCGTCTCGGCCGCGGACACCGCGGCCGCCGACCTCACCCGCACCTGGCGCGGTACCGAGGCGGGCGAGGTGATCCTCGCCGGGCACCCGGGCCTCTCCCGCTCCTCCGACTCCCTCGAGAGCGACGTGGAGCGACTCGTGCGCGACTGGCAGTCCGACGTGCTCGACATCGTCCGCTCCGAGGGCGGCAGCCGACGGGTGAACGCCCGGGTCGCCGCCTACGGGGTCAACGGCGTCGGCCTCTTCCTCATGCTCGTCTCCTTCGCCCACACCGGCGGTGTCCTCGTCGCCCCCGAGGTCGCCATCGCCGGCGGCACGACGGCCCTGGCGCAGAAGGTCCTCGAGGCGATCTTCGGCGACCAGGCGGTGCGGCAGATGGCCAAGCGGGCCCGTGAGTTGCTGCTGGAGCGGGTGGCCGACCTGTACGGGACCGAGCGCGGGCGCTACACGGCTCTGCTGGAGGGCGCCTCGCTGAGCGAGGCGCAGATCCGCCGGCTCGAGCGGGCCGGCCAGGCGATCGGTGAGGTGGCGCCGTGAGCGGGACCACCCCCCTTCGTGCGGATCGTGCCGAGGCGCTCTCCACCGAGGAGCTGGCCGCGCGGGTCGACGCGCTCTCGGGTGCTCTGGACTCCGGCGGCGACCGGCTGGACCCACGAGCCGCGCAGGACGCCCGCGCCGTGGCGGAGAAGGTCTCCGAGCGCACCCGGATCGTGGGGGTCCACACGGTGGTCGCCCTCGCCGGCGCGACCGGGTCGGGCAAGTCATCGCTCTTCAACACCCTCGTCGGAGAGGACGTGGCCACGGTCGGGATGCGCCGGCCGACGACGTCGACGCCGACGGCCGCGGTGTGGGGCGGGGAGCCGGCGGGCGAGCTGCTCGACTGGCTCGCCGTCGGCAGCCGCCACCAGGTCCCCTCGGGCGAAGGGAGCGACCTCGACGGCCTCGTGCTGGTCGATCTGCCCGACTTCGACTCCCGTCAGGTGGAGCACCGGGCAGAGGCCGAGCGCATCCTCGAGCTCGTCGACGTCTTCGTGTGGGTGACCGACCCGCAGAAGTACGCCGACGCCGTGCTGCACGATGACTACGTGGGCGTGCTGCGTGAGTACGGCGCGGTGACCGTCGTCGTGCTCAACCAGGTCGACCGGCTGCCGCGCGGCGGTGCGGACGAGGTGTCCGCGGACCTCTCCCGGCTGCTCACCCGTGACGGCCTGACCGACCACGAGGTCATCGTCACGTCCACCGTCGTCGGCACCGGCGTCGACACCCTGCGTGCCCGGCTGCACGAGGCGGTGGAGCGCTCCGACGCCTCGCGGCACCGGCTGGCGGCGGACCTGCGCTCAGCGGCCGAGTCGCTCTCCGGGTCGGTGGCGGAGAGCGAGCGGCGGATCTCCCGGCGGGCCGGCGCCGCACTCGTCGACGCGCTCGCCAGAACCGCCGGGGTCCCGACGGTCGTGGACGCCGTCGCCAGGGACCACCGGTTGGCGGCCTGGGCGCAGACCGGGTGGCCCTTCACGCGGTGGGTGCACGCCCTCCGGCCGGCACCGCTGCGGAGGCTGCGGCTGGACCGGGAACGCGACCCCGATGCGCCGGACATCACCAACCAGGACGTACGCGCGGTGCTCGGGCGCTCCTCGCTGCCGCCCGCGGCACCGGCGGCACGAGCCTCCGTCGACCTCGCGGTCCGACGACTCGGCGCGGCGGCCAGCGAGGGGCTGCCGACCCGCTGGGCGGATGCCGTCGCCCACGCGGCGCGGCCGGTCGAGGAGGACCTCGCCGACGAGCTGGACCAGGCACTCGTGCGCACCCCGCTGCGTGGTCGTCGACCCGTGTGGTGGGTCGTGGCGGGTGCTCTCCAGGCGATCCTCGCGCTCGCCGCCGTCGTGGGTCTGATCTGGCTCCTGCTGGGCGGCATCGTCGCGTGGCTGCAGCTGCCCGAGCTGCCCCGGGTCGAGGTCGTGGGGGCGATCACGCTGCCCTTCGTCCTGCTCGTGGGCGGGCTCCTCGCCGGCCTGCTGCTCGCCGCCCTCTCCCGCTGGCTCGCCGGCATCGGCGCCCGGCGACGGGCCCGGGAGGCGGACCGGGCGCTGCGCAAGGCCATCGGCGAGGTGGCGCGCGAGCAGGTCATCGACCCGGTCGAGCAGGTCCTCGCCGACCACGCCCGCACCCGCGAGAGCCTCGCCGTCGTCGTCGGCTGAGCACCCCACCCACACCCCCTGGCCGGGGTCCGGCGTCGTCCACAGGCTCCTGCCGGCCCTCCCGCCGTGCCCGGCCGGCGGTGAAGGTGGTGGCACGCGCCCGGCGACGAGGCCGGGCGTCACCGAAAGGGGAGTGCCATGAACGAGACCGAACTGACCATCGGCGGCCGAGTCGTCGCCGACCCGGAGCACCGGACCACCCGGGCGGGGATGCAGTTCACCATCTTCCGCGTCGCGAGCACCGTGCGGCGGCGCAACAAGGAAGGGGTCTTCGTCGACGTGTCAACGAGCTTCTACAACGTCGCCGCCTACCGGTCGCTCGGGATGAACGCCTTCGCCTCGCTGAGCAAGGGGGACCCGGTGGTCGTCCACGGCCGGCAGACCGTCAACACCTGGCAGCGCGCCGACGAGTCGTGGGGCAGCTCCACCGAGATCGAGGCGCTGAAGATCGGCCACGACCTGACCTACGGCACCACACAGTACGCCAAGTCCGGCACCGGCTCCGTCGAGACCGACGCGGAGGAGGAGGCCCGGCGGGCCGAGGCGGGAGCGCCGGATCCGTTCGTGGGCGGGAACGAAGAGCACGAAAGGGGCGTGCCGCTGTCGGCGTGAGCGGCGCCGACGATTCGGGCGTGGGGGCGGGAGTGGATAGCCTGCCTCCATGGCCGACTACATCTACACCATGGTGCGTGCGCGAAAGGCGCACAACGAGAAGGTCATCCTCGATGACGTCTCGATGTCCTTCTTCCCCGGAGCCAAGATCGGGATGGTCGGGCCCAACGGGGCCGGCAAGTCGACCATCCTCAAGATCATGGCGGGCCTGGACCAGCCGAGCAACGGCGAGGCCAGCCTCAAGCCGGGCGCGACGGTCGGCATCCTCCAGCAGGAGCCGCCGCTGAACGAGGAGAAGACCGTCCTCGGCAACGTCGAGGAGGGCGCGGGCGAGATCAAGGCCAAGCTCGACCGCTACAACGAGATCTCCGAGCAGATGGCCGACCCGGACGCGGACTTCGACGCGCTCATGGAGGAGATGGGCAAGCTCCAGGAGGACATCGACCACGCGGACGCGTGGGACCTGGACTCCCAGCTCGAGCAGGCCATGGACGCGCTGCGCTGCCCGCCGGCCGACGAGCCGGTCACCAACCTCTCCGGTGGAGAGCGCCGCCGCGTGGCGCTGTGCAAGCTGCTCCTGCAGAAGCCGGACCTGCTGCTGCTCGACGAGCCGACCAACCACCTGGACGCCGAGTCGGTGCTGTGGCTGGAGCAGCACCTCGCGGAGTACCCCGGTGCCGTCGTCGCCGTCACGCACGACCGGTACTTCATGGACAACGTCGCGCAGTGGATCGCCGAGGTCGACCGCGGTCGCCTCTACCCCTACGAGGGCAACTACTCCACGTACCTGGAGAAGAAGCAGGAGCGCCTGCAGGTCCAGGGCAAGAAGGACGCCAAGCTCGCCAAGCGGCTGAAGAACGAGCTGGAGTGGGTCCGCTCGAACCCCAAGGCGCGCCAGACCAAGAACAAGGCTCGACTCGAGCGCTACGAGGAGATGGCGGCCGAGGCGGAGCGGACCCGGAAGCTGGACTTCGAGGAGATCCAGATCCCGCCGGGCCCCCGGCTGGGCAGCAAGGTCATCGAGGTCACGGACCTCAAGCAGGGCTACGGCGAGCGCGTGCTCATCGACGACCTGTCCTTCACGCTCCCGCGCAACGGCATCGTCGGTGTCATCGGCCCCAACGGTGTCGGCAAGACGACCCTCTTCAAGACGATCGTCGGCCTCGAGGAGCCGATGGGCGGGACCGTCGACATCGGGGACACCGTCAAGCTGTCCTACGTCGACCAGTCCCGCGCCGGGATCGACCCCGAGAAGAACGTCTGGGAGGTCGTCTCCGACGGTCTGGACCACATCCAGGTCGGGAACGTGGAGATCCCCAGCCGTGCCTACGTCAGCCAGTTCGGCTTCAAGGGCCCGGACCAGCAGAAGAAGTCGGGCGTGCTCTCCGGCGGTGAGCGCAACCGGCTGAACCTGGCGCTGACGCTCAAGCAGGGCGGCAACGTGCTGCTCCTCGACGAGCCGACCAACGACCTGGACGTCGAGACCCTCGGCTCGCTGGAGAACGCGCTGCTGTCCTTCCCCGGTTGCGCCGTGGTCATCTCCCACGACCGGTGGTTCCTCGACCGCGTCGCGACGCACATCCTCGCCTACGAGGGCACCGAGGAGAACCCGACCGCCTGGTACTGGTACGAGGGCAACTTCGAGGGCTACGAGGCCAACAAGGTCGAGCGTCTCGGTGAGGACGCCGCGCGTCCCCACCGCGTCACGCACCGTCGCCTCACCCGCGACTGAGCCTCGCGCGGGCAGGCATGCCGTCGCTCACCGATGAGATCGCCGGTCGCTCCAGCGTCGTCGAGGAAGTTCTCACCGGCTCCCTGGCCGAGGGGGAGGACCTCGCGGACGTCGAGCTGGTCGGCTGCACCCTGCGCGACGCCGACCTGGCCGGGGCCGCCCTCACCCGGGTGCGGTTGGAGGGGTGCACACTCGAACGGGTCGACCTGTCACGGCTGCGCCTGCCCGACTCCGTGGTCGACGGCTGCACCTTCACCGGGTGCCGGGCGCTCGGGACGTCGTGGTCGATGCAGCGGGCCCCGACGCTCGCGCCCGAGCCCTCGGTCTGGGTCGACTGCCAGCTGTCGATGGGCAGCTTCGGCGGGCTGGACCTCACCGGCGCGCGCTTCACGCGGTCCGTCCTGACCGAGGCCGACTTCGACGAGGCGGTGCTGCGCGAGGTGGTCTTCGACGACTGCTCCCTCGCGGGGGCACGGTTCGTGCGGGCAGACCTGCGGGATGCCGACCTGCGCTCCGCGCGCGACTACGTCATCGACCTGCGCGAGGCACGGGCGAAGGGGATGCGCGTCGACCCGGTGGGCGCGGAGGGGCTGCTCGCCCCCTTCGGCGTGGACGTCGGCTGAGCCGCATCGGGGCGTCGACCCGGGCGGTGAGTGACTCCCGGGACTTGGCTCAGCCCCTCCCGGCCCCCACCAGACGCAGGGCCAGCATCGCGTAGGTCTCGCCGATCTCCTGCTGCGTGCGCCGCACGCCCGGGTGGTACCACCGCGCCACGTCGACGACGAGGGAAAGGGCGGCCAGCGCGGTGGACTGCGGATCGGTCACGTCGAACTCCCCGCTCGCCACCCCGTTCGTGATGATCCGCTCCACCACGGCGTCGATCTCGCGCCGGAGGGTGAGCACCTCGCGTCGGTGCTCGGGGGAGAGGTGACGGAACTCGTACTGGACGATGCGTGCGACCTGGTGCTCGCGCACGTGCCACTGAGCGAAGACCGAGATCACCTCCGCCAGCGCATCGCTCGGGGAGGCCGCCGTCTCGGCCGCCTCCGCGAGGGCGTCACGGGCCTGACTGTGGCCGACCCGGCTCAGCTGGAAGAGCAGGTCCTCCTTGCTCGCGAAGTGCACGTAGACACCGGCGGGGGACAGGCCGGCGCGGGAGGCGATGTCCCTCGTCGTGGTGCCGTGGAACCCCTTCTCCGCGAAGGCATCCGCGGCAGCCTCGAAGAGGCGCCGCACGGTGGGGTTGTCGGGCGCGGTCTGGCTGTGAGTGGTCGCGGACACTTTGACAGCATGCCGGTCGGGGACGAGACTAAGCAAGCGCTTAGCCCCCGTTTCCGCACATCACGTGCCAGAGAGGTGACAGTCCATGCCCCGCAGCATCTACGACGAGGACCACGAGTCCTTCCGGTCCTCCGTCCGCGAGTTCGTCGACCGGATGCTCGTGCCCCGCGCCGAGTCGATGATCGCCGAGCACACGATCCCCCGCGAGGTCTGGCTCGAGGCGGGCAAGCAGGGCTTCTTCGGGCTGACCATCCCCGAGGAGTACGGCGGTGCAGGCATCGACGACTACCGCTTCAACGCGATCCTGGGCGAGGAGCTGGCGAAGTTCAACGCAGCCACCTCCTCGTGCTTCGGTATCCACGGCGACATCACGGCCCCGTACATCGTGGCGCTGGGGACGGAGGAGCAGAAGCAGCGCTGGCTCCCGCAGGTGGCCTCGGGGGAGAAGATCCTCTCGATCGGCATGACCGAGCCGTCCGGCGGCTCCGACCTGGCCGCGCTGAAGACCACGGCCGTCAAGACCGACGACGGGTCCGGGGACTGGATCATCAACGGGTCCAAGACCTTCATCACCAACGGCTACCAGTGCGACCTCGCGGTCGTCGCCGTGCGCACCGACCCGAGCAAGGGTGCCAAGGGCATCTCGCTCTTCGTCCTGGAGAAGGAGGACGAGGGCTTCACGAAGGGCCAGCCGCTGGACAAGGTGGGCCAGCCCGAGTCGGACACCTCCGAGCTCTTCTTCGACAACGTCCGCGTCCCGGCCGACCGGCTGCTCGGCCCCGAGGGCATGGGCTTCATCTCGATGATGCAGAAGCTCCCGCAGGAGCGCCTCGGCAACGCCGTCGGCAACATCGCCAATGCGCGCCAGATCCTCGACGAGACGATCGAGTACACCAAGGAGCGCAAGGCCTTCGGCCAGCCGATCGGCACCTTCCAGCACAACAAGTTCAAGATCGCCGAGCTGGTGACGAAGGTCGAGGTCACCGAGGCCTACATCAACGACTGCGTCATGGCCCACACCGAGGGCGACCTCACCGCGGTTGACGCCGCCAAGGCCAAGTGGTGGGCCGGCGAGGTCCAGTGCGACGTCCTCGACGAGTGCGTGCAGCTGCACGGCGGGTACGGGTTCATGAACGAGTACCGGGTCGCCCGCGCCTGGAAGGACGCCCGCGTCCACAAGATCTGGGCGGGCACCAACGAGATCATGAAGGAGCTCATCGGCCGCGATCTCGGTCTCTGAGCACCCTGTTGGTGGGTTCCCGACGTGACCTGAGACACTGAGGGAACCCACCAACACGAAGGGGGCAGCCGATGGTCGTCGCCCACGTCATCACCGTCTCCGACCGGGTCGCCCGCGGCGAACGGGAGGACACCTCAGGGGCGCTCGCCCGCGAGGCACTCACCGGAGCCGGCCACCAGGTCACCTCCAGCGTCGTCGAGGACGGCGTGGAGTCCGTGTCCCACTCGCTGCGCGCCGCGCTGAGCGCCGGCGCCCGGGTGATCGTCACCTCCGGTGGCACCGGGGTCCATCCCAAGGACCGCACCCCCGAGGGGACCCGCGCCGTCATCGACCGTGAGATCCCCGGCATCGCCGAGATGCTGCGGGCGCAGGGTGCCGCGAAGACCCCGATGGCGGCCCTGAGCCGCGGCCTCGTCGGAGTCGTCGACGACTCGGCGACGTCGGAGGGGGCGGTCATCGCCAATCTCCCCGGCAGCCCGAAGGGGGTGGACGAGGGGCTCTCCGTCATCGTTCCCCTCCTCACCCACCTCATCGACCAGCTCGACGGAGGTGACCACTGATGAGCAGCGTGCGAGCAGAGGTGACCGCGGAGGCGATCGACCTCACGGCGGCACTGGCCGACGTCGACGACGCCACCCACGGCGCCGTCGCCTCCTTCGTCGGTCAGGTCCGTGACCACGACCCCGAGGTGCGCGGCACGGTGGCCTCGCTGGACTACTCCTGCCATCCGGACGCCCCCGCGATGATCGAGACGATCGTGGCCGAGGCACTGGCCTCGGCGGACCCGCACGGTGAGGCGCGCGTCGTCGCGCTGCACCGGGTCGGCCACCTCGAGGTCGGGGACCTCGCGCTGGTCGTGACGGTGGGCACCGCCCACCGCGGCCTGGCCTTCGAGGTCTGCCGTGCGGTCGTGGAGGCGGTCAAGCACGAGCTGCCGGTCTGGAAGAAGCAACACGGGGCCGATGGTGGCCACGTCTGGTCGGGGATGGCGTCATGAAGCCGCTCATGGACACGCACGGGCGGTTGCACCGCGACCTGCGGATCTCGTTGACCGACAAGTGCAACCTGCGATGCACCTACTGCATGCCCGCGGAGGGTGTGCCGTTGCTCCCCAAGCAGGAGCTGCTGACCACCGAGGAGCTGCTGCGGGTCGTCGGCATCGCCGTCGACGCGGGGGTCGAGGAGGTGCGGCTCACCGGTGGCGAACCGCTGCTGCGCCCCGACGTCGTGGACATCGTCGCCGGCATCTCCGCCATGGAGGGTGGGGCCGGACCGGTCGAGGTGTCGATGACGACCAACGCCATCCGACTGCCGCAGCTGGCCGAGCCGCTCCGCCAAGCGGGCCTGTCGCGCGTCAACATCAGTCTGGACACCTTGGACCCGGAGCGGTTCAAGCAGCTGAGCCGCCGGGACCGGTTCGATGACACGATGGCCGGCATCGACGCCGCGGACGAGGCGGGCTTCCACCCGCTGAAGATCAACACCGTCCTGATGCCGGGCTTCAACGACGACGAGCCGCTCGGGCTGCTGCACTGGGCGCTCGAGCGCGGCTTCGAGCTGCGCTTCATCGAGCAGATGCCCCTCGACGGCGGCCATGAGTGGAAGCGCGAGAACATGATCACCGGGGCGGAGATCCTGGAGAAGCTGCGCACCGAGTTCACCCTCACCGAGGTGCCGGGGCGCGGTGCCGCACCGGCCGAGCTCTTCCACGTCGACGGCGGCCCGGCGAAGGTCGGCGTCATCGCCTCGGTGACGATGCCCTTCTGCGGGGCGTGCGACCGGCTGCGGCTGACCGCGGACGGTCAGCTGCGCTCGTGCCTCTTCGCACGGGGTGAGACCGACCTGCGGACGCCGTTGCGCGAGAACGACGACCCCGACGAGATCGTCGACCTCATCCACTCCTGCCTGGCGGGCAAGAAGCCGGGCCACGGGATCAACGAGCCCGGCTTCCTGCAGCCACCGCGACCGATGAGCGCCATCGGCGGCTGACCGCCCTCACCCCCCGGCGAAGGGGGGCAGCACGTCGATCGTGTCGCCCTCCGCGACCGACCGGTCCCGTGCGTCGACGAACCGGCCGTCGTGGAGGACCGAGCAGCGCTCGAGCACGTCGGCGAGCCGGTCCCCGTGACCGGCGCGGGCGGCGTCGAGGACCTCCCCGACGGTGCTGCCCTGCAGCTGCTCCTCATCCATCCCGGCGGCCTCGGCCGCCGCGGCGAAGTACCTCACGCGGGCCATCAGTCATCGTCCTTCCGTGGTTGGTCCAGAGCGGTCGCGGCGATCGCCCGCCGCAACGAGTCCTTGTCGATCGGGCGCCCCTGCTCCTCGAGACGCCCGACGGCGACCCCGAGGACGTAGGCGGCAACGGGTGCCATGGGGCGATCGAAGCCGTGGGCGACCTGCCGGGCCAGGGTCTGGATGCCGGGCACGTTGACCGACTCCGGGTCGATCCCGACCGCCTCGCTGGCGTCCTCGATCCAGTCCGCCCAGCGCTCCCGCTCCAGGTGCTCGCTCCAGCGAGCGTGGTCCTCCCAGGTGTCGATGTCCGCGACGGCGTCGTCGCCGGCGGCCATGGTGACCAGCGTCGACTCGGCGAAGAGGCTCCTCATGGAGCGGTCCCGGGGGTCCCCGAGACGGGCCAGGGCCGCGCGAAGGGAGTCGGTGCGGTGGATCCCGAAGAGCCACTGCGGGCTGCCGCCGGAGTCCTCGAGGCACCAGCCGTCGTGCTCCTCGGTCGCGACGTCGGGGGAGGACTGCGCGTGGGCCCAGGCGGCCACGAGCCGCCCGAGCGCGGGCATCGGGTCGGCCAGGTCGCAGGCGAGCAGCACCGTCCACGCCGCGGGCTCGCCGGCCCGGGCCAGCTCCTCCAGACCCGCCGCGACACCGGCGGCAGGGCCGCCGAGCGGCGGGTCCTCAAGAGTCCGGTGCACGCCCGTCGGCACCTCGACGTCGCCGACGACGACGATCTCGCGGGCGTCGGAGACCGCGACGAGCACGCCGTCGATGAGTCGTCGACCGGCCAGCTCGACGTCGGGCTTGCTGACCCCGCCGAGGCGCTCGCCGGCACCCCCGGCGAGGACCACGGCGTCGAAGTCGGGGATGCTCACGAGCCCTCCCGGCGCCAGGTGCCGCTGCGGCCACCGGTCTTCTCGAGGAGCTGGACGTCGGCGATGTGGGCCCAACGGTCCTTGCCCTTGACCATGTCGATGACGGCCAGGGCCGCGACCGAGACGCAGGTGAGGGCCTCCATCTCCACACCGGTCCGATCGGCGGTGCGGACGGTCGCCGTGATGTCGACCCCGTCGTCGGTGATGCCCAGGTCGACGGTGGCCCCGTGCACGCCGATGACGTGCGCGAGGGGCAGCAGCTCAGGGGTCTTCTTGGCGGCCTGGATGCCGGCGATGCGTGCGACGGCGAGCACATCCCCCTTCGGCATCGCGTCGTCGCGCAGCAGCGCCACGACGCCGGGGGAGATGCGCACCCGCCCGGTGGCGGTGGCCGAGCGCACGGTCGGCACCTTCTCGGTGACGTCGACCATCCGGGCCTCGCCCCGAGGGTCGAGGTGCGTCAGCGGGTGCTCCTCGCTCATCCCAGCCTCCTGATGGTCACGACGTCACCCGGCGCGACCTCGTCGACGTCCTCGGCCACGACGGCCAGCGCGTCGGCGCCGGCGAGGGAGGTGACCATGTGCGACGCGGACCCGCGGCGGTGGGTCGGGGTGGCCACGAGGCGACCGGACTCGTCGCTGTTGAGCCGGACCGGCAGGTACTGGCGCCGCCTCGAGGGGGAGCGCCACCCGGTGGCGGCGACGGCGGCGTCCGGCCCCGGAGGGAGCTGACGCCCGAGGAGCCGGTCCAGCACCGGGCGTCCGAAGACCTCGAAGGAGACCGCGGTGCTCACCGGGTTGCCGGGGAAGGCAAGCACGGGTGTCCGGCCACGCCAGCGGCCCCACCCCTGGGGCTTGCCGGGCTGCATCCGCACGTGTCGGAAGACCCCCTCGCCGGACTCCTCGAGGGCGATCCGGGAGACGTCGAAGGCGCCCACGCTCACCCCGCCGGTGAGGAGGACCAGATCGCAGTCGGTGAGTTCGTCGAGGGCGGCACCGAAGGTCTCGACGTCGTCCGCGACCGCCGCGACGTGGCGGGTGCTCACCCCCATGTCGATCAGGGAGGCGACGAGGTGGGTGCCGTTGGACTCGTAGATCTGGCCTCGGCGCAGCGTCTCCCCGGGGGTGACCAGCTCGTCGCCGGTGGTCACCACGGCCACGACCGGCCGGCGTCGCACGAGGACGCTCGGGGCCCCGGCGGCGGCGATCGCGCTGAGGTGGCTGGGGGTCAGCGTCGTGCCTGCCGGGACGACGACGTCACCGGCGGCGAGGTCGCCCCCGGCGGCGCGCACGTGCCGGCCCGTTGCTGGTGCCTCCGTGACCGTCACGGTCTCGGTGCCGCCGTCGGTCAGCTCCACCGGCACGACCGTGTCTGCGTCGGAGGGCATGGGCGCGCCGGTCATGATCCGCACGCAGTCACCGCCGGCGAGGACGGGGTCGCGGCGTGAGCCGGCCGGCACGTCGGCGACGACCCGGAGGGTGGCGGGCAGGGCCTGCACGTCGGCCTGCCGCACGGCGTAGCCGTCCATCGCCGAGTTGTCGAAGGCCGGGACGTCTCCGCTGCTGCTGACGTCGCGGGCGAGCACTCGGCCGAGCCCGTCCACGAGTGCCAGCTCCTCGGTGTCGGGGAGGGCCCCCGAGCCGGCCAGCAGGTGCTCGAGGAGTTCGTCGCGGTACTCCTCCACGTCCAGCACGGTGCGCTGTGTGCTCATGCGCTGCTCCTCGTCATCTCTTCGGGTGTCCGGACCGGTCCCTCCCAGGCCAGCATCCCGCCCTCGAGGACGGCCAGACGTCTGAAGCCGCGTGCCCGCAGCGCCGTCGCGGCCAGACGGGCACGGGCACCGGACCGGCAGACGAGCACCACGTCACGATCGGTCGGCAGCTCGGTGCTCGCGGCCGTGTCCGAGGTGAGCGTGGCGACCGGGATGTGGTCCGCGCCCGGGATGACGCCCGTCGCCACCTCCGCCGCGTCCCGCACGTCGAGGACGAAGGGGGCCTGCCCGTCGCCCAGGCGGGCGGCCAGGTCGGCGGCGGAGACGGTCGGTGCGGGTTCCTCGGCCCCGGCATCGGTGGCCGGGGCGTCGCCGGTGTCCCGGGGCGCGGGGACCACCCGGGGTCGTGCGGGGTCCCGCGGGAGGACCGGGATCTCGCGCTGGGTCGCGGCGAGCACGTCGATGAAGAGCAGTCGCCCGAGCAGGGGAGCGCCGGTGCCGGTGACGAGCTTGATCGCCTCCGTGGCCATCATCGCGCCCACCTGCCCGACGAGCGGCCCGACGACGCCGGCATCGCCGCACGCGGGCACCGACCCCGGTGCCGGGGGCGTGGGGAAGAGGTCGCGCAGCACGGTCGCGGGCAGCCCCTCGGGTGCGGCGGACCAGAACAGCGTCAGGTGGGCCTCGGTGCGGTACACCGCGGCCCACACCAGCGGGATGCCGAGCTCGGCGCAGGCATCGCCGACCGTGTAGCGGGTGTCGAAGTTGTCGCTCCCGTCGAGGACGATGTCGTGCCCCCCGAGCAGGTCGCGCACGTTGTCGGGGTCGAGGTGCTCGCTGACGCCGACGATCTCCACGTCCGGGTTCAGCGCCCGCACCCGCTCCACGGCGCTGTCGACCTTCGGGCGGCCCACGTCCTCGGTGGCGTGGATGACCTGGCGCTGCAGGTTGGTCACGTCCACGACGTCGTCGTCGATGACGGTGATCCGGCCGACCCCGGCCGCGGCGAGGTAGAGCAGCGAAGGGGAGCCGAGCCCGCCGGCGCCCACGACGGCCACCCGCGCCGCGAGGAGGCGGCGTTGGCCCCCTTCGCCGACCGTCGGCATCAGCAGGTGCCGGGAGTACCGGCTCACCTCGTCTGCGCTCAGGGGAGGGCCGGTTGGGACCAGCGGTGGAACCGTCATACCCACGAACCTAGTCCACTCCTCACCGGCGCTGCTTCAGCTCCGGCTTGTCCCAACCCCGTTGCGGTCCGCTGATGCCGGCGCCGCGGTGGTGGTCATCGCGGCTGCGGTAGACGATGTAGGGCCGAGTGAGGTAGCCCACCGGTGCGGAGAAGACGTGCACGAGGCGGGTGAAGGGCCACATCGCGAAGAGGATCATCGCCGCGAGAGCGTGCAGCTTGAAGCCCAACGGGGCCTGCGCCATCAGCTCCGGCTCCGGCTGCAGGAGGAAGACGCTGCGCCACCAGGGTGAGACGCCCTCGCGGTAGTTGTAGTGGCCGCCGAACTCCAGCAGCGAGCCGGCGACGGTGTTCCACATCCCGAAGATGATCACGGCCGCGAGGAAGACGTACATCACCTTGTCGTTGGTCGTGGTCACCGAGAAGACCGGGCCGTTGGTGCGTCGCCGGTAGATGAGGATGACCAGCCCGACGAGGGCGGCGATCCCGGCCGGGATGCCGCCGGCGAGTGCGATCACGTGGTAGGCCTCGTCGCTGATGCCCAGGAAGTCGGTCCACAGCTTCGGGATGACCAGGCCGATGACGTGCCCGATGACGACGCCGAGGATGCCGAAGTGGAAGAGCGGGCTGCCGATCCGCAGCAGTCGGCTCTCGTACAGCTGGGAGGAGCGGGTGGTCCACCCGAACTTGTCGTAGCGGTAGCGCCAGATGTGGCCGATGACGAAGGTGGCCAGTGACAGGTACGGGACGATCACCCACAGGATGGTGCTCATCGCGGGACTCCTACCGGGATGTCGGGGCCGAGGTCGGCCCGGGTGGGCGAAGGGGAGGAGGCGCACCCCTCCCCGCTCATGGGTGAGGCCATGCGTTCGTCGAGCTCGGGGTCCATGGCGTAGGGGGAGGTGTCGATGCCGACGTCCTCCTCCGGCGGGCCTTGGGCGATGAGCGCCGCCAGGGCCTGCTCGTCGTCGCCCTCGAGGACGGGAAGGGTCGCCCGCAGCGCCTGCACGACAGGGAGCCACGCGGAGGAGCGGGAGAGAAGCGCGGCGTGGAGCAGCTCGATGCTGACCCGGTGGTCGTTGAGCAGCTTCCACGCGGTCGCGGGGTCGGCGCTCGCGCCGAACTCGAGGAGCACGCACAGGTGGTCGGGCAGCTCGCCGTCGCTGTCGGAGAGCTCGACCCCGGCCCGGCGGTAGGCCTGACGGAACTCGACGAGCGCGGAGCCCCGTCGCCGGGTGTCACCGTGGAGGGCGTAGGTCAGGTGCAGTGCGCACTTGCGGGTGTAGTCGAAGGTGTCGACGTACTCCGCCCGCAGCTCCTCCGGGTCTGCGGCGGCCGCGTGCTCGACGAAGGTGGCGAGCGGCCCGCCCACGTGCTCCGGCAGTCCGGCGGCGGTCTCGCCCAGGAGCGGCAGCAGCGAGAGGAGCCGGTCGTCGGGGTAGTCCAGCAGGAGGGAGACGGCCTGCCAGGCGTCGGCCTGGGCCCGCTGGTCGAGGGCCGGTCGCTTCCTCCGGTGCCGGCGCCAGGGCATCATCGGGAGTCCTCCGCCTGCTCCTCGGATCGCCTCTCCGGGAAGAGCCCCTCGGGGGTGCCCTTTCCGTCCCAGTTGAGCAGGTTGACCCGACCGGACTTGTCGCCGCCGCCGACGAGCTGGTCGGAGGTCTGACGGCGCTGCAGCATGTGGAAGTTCTCCACGGCGACCGGCGTCATGGACCCCGTCCCGGATCCCTCGCCGAAGGGGCCGGACGCCTCGTCGAGCTCGGTGTCGTACCCGGAGACGGCGCAGTCGGTCGCCAGCTCCTCCAGGGAGTGCGCCTGCTCGCCGTGGGCCGTGGGGATGACGTACCGCTCGTCGTACTTCGCCAGCGCGAGGAGTCGGTACATCTCGTACATCTCCTCCTCGCCCATGCCGACGGCCGCGGGGATCGACTCGTCCGGGTCGCGGCCGAGGTTGATGTCGCGCATGTAGGAGCGCATCGCGGCGAGCTTGCGCAGCACGGTGTCGACCGGGCCCACGTCGCCCGCCGTGAAGAGGTTGGCCAGGTACTCGACGGGGATGCGCAGGGTCTCGATCGCCGCGAAGAGGTTGTCGTGGCTCTCCCCGTCGAAGCCGGTGTCCTTGATGACGTCGACGACGGGGGAGAGCGGTGGGATGTACCAGACCATCGGCATGGTGCGGTACTCCGGGTGCAGCGGCAGCGCCACCTTGTAGTCCATGATCAGGCGGCGCACCGGGGAGCGCTGGGCGGCCTCCACCCAGTCGCCGGGGATCCCGGCCCGCTCGGCCTCGCGCTGGACCTGCGGGTCGAACGGATCGAGGAAGACCTCGCGCTGGGCCTCGTAGAGGTCGTGGTCCTCCTCCACCGAGGCCGCGTCGAGCACCTTGTCGGCGTCGTAGAGCATGATCCCGATGTAGCGCAGCCGGCCGACGCAGGTCTCGGCGCACACGGTCGGGATGCCGACCTCGATGCGCGGGTAGCAGAAGGTGCACTTCTCGGCCTTGCCGGTCTTGTGGTTGAAGTAGACCTTCTTGTAGGGGCAGCCGGTGACGCACATCCGCCAGCCGCGGCACTTGTCCTGGTCGACCAGGACGATGCCGTCCTCCTCGCGCTTGTAGATCGCGCCCGAGGGGCAGGCGGCGGCGCAGCTGGGGTTGAGGCAGTGCTCGCAGATCCGCGGCAGGTAGAACATGAAGGTCTGGTCGAACTCGAACTTCACCTTGTCCTCGATGCCCCCCAGCATCGGGTCCTTGGCGGCGTGCTCGCCGCTCCCGGCGAGGTCGTCGTCCCAGTTCGCCGACCAGGTGATGTTCGTCGGCTTGCCGGAGATGAGCGAGTACGGACGGCTGACCGGGAAGTACTTCTGCGTCGGCGCGTTCAGGACCGTCTCGTAGTCGTAGGTCCACGGCTCGTAGTAGTCGTGGATGCTCGGCATGAGCGGGTTGGAGAAGATGTTGAGCAGCTTCTTCAGCCGGCCGCCGGCCTTGAGCTTCAGCCGCCCGTTCGCGGTCCGGGTCCACCCGCCCTGCCACTTCTCCTGGTCCTCGTAGGTGCGCGGGTAGCCGAGCCCCGGCCGGGTCTCGACGTTGTTGAACCACACGTACTCCATGCCGGCGCGGTTGGTCCACGCCTGCTTGCAGGTCACCGAGCAGGTGTGGCACCCGATGCACTTGTCGAGGTTCATCACCATCGCCATCTGAGCCATGACGCGCATCAGTAGGTCACCTCCTGGTTGCTCCGCTTGCGGATGGTCGTCACTTCGTCGCGGTTGTTGCCCGTCGGCCCGATGTAGTTGAAGAAGTAGGACAGCTGGGCGTACCCGCCGATGAGGTGGCTGGGCTTCATGAGGATCCGGGTGAGGCTGTTGTGGATGCCGCCCCGCTTGCCGCTCGTCTCGGTCAGCGGCACGTCGATGAGCCGGTCCTGGGCGTGGTGCATGTAGACCGTGCCCTCGGGCATGCGGTGGCTGACGATCGCGCGGCAGGCGACGACGCCGTTGCGGTTGACCGCCTCGATCCAGTCGTTGTCGCGGATGCCGGCCTTGGCGGCGTCCTTGTCGGAGAGCCAGATCGCCTGTCCGCCCCGGCTCAGGCTGAGCATGAAGAGGTTGTCCTGGTACTCGCTGTGGATGGACCACTTGTTGTGCGGTGTCAGGTAGCGCACCGCCACCGAGACCTCCTGCTGGTCCTCCTGACGGGTGTCGCCGATCTCGCGCTCGCCGAAGAGTCGGGTCATGTTCAGCGGTGGCCGGTAGGTCGGCAGCTCCTCGCCCATCCCGAGCATCCAGTCGTGGTCGAGGTAGAACTGCTGCCGCCCGGTGAGGGTGTGGAAGGGCTTGAGCCGCTCGATGTTCTGGGTGAAGGGGGCGTAGCGCCGACCACCGGCCTCGCTCCCGGACCACTCGGGGGACGTGATCACCGGGGTGGGGGCCTGCTGGGTGTCGGCGAAGCTGATCTTGCGCCCTTCCTGCTCCGCGGCCATGTCGCGCAGCTGCTGACCGGTCTGCCGCTCCAGGTCCTTGAAGCCCTCCGTCGCCAGGCGCCCGTTGGACGTACCGGACAGGCGCAGGATCGCCTCGGCGACGTGGACGTCGGTCTCGAGCTTCGGCTGGCCCTTCGCCGGGCCGCGGGCGACGGCGCCGTTCAGGCGGCGCAGCTCCTCGATCTCGGGGGTCGGGTCGTACTTGACCCCCTTCGTCACCATGCCGAGCTCCTCCAGCAGCGGCCCGACCGAGGTCATCTTCGCGTGGATGGCGGTGTAGTCCCGCTCCACCGCCGCCAGCACCGGGAGAGTCTTGCCGGGCACCGGCTCGACGTCGCCGTCCTTCCAGTCCAGGACCCGGCCGTGCACGCTGGCCATCGCCTCGGGGGTGTCGTGCCAGAGCGGCTTGGCGACGACGTCGGTACGCGTGCCCAGGTGGTCCTCGGCCATCTCGGAGAAGCGCTTGGCGATGATCTTCCAGGCGTCCCAGTCGTTCTTGGACTGCCACGGCGGCGCGATCGCCGGGTTGAACGAGTTGATGTACGGGTGCATGTCCGTGGTGTTGAGGTCGTACTTCTCGTACCACGTCGCGGCCGGCAGGACGACGTCGGAGAGGATCGTCGAGCTGGTCATGCGGAAGTCGATCGTCATCAGCAGGTCGAGCTTGCCCTCGGGGATCTCCTCGGGCCACGCGATGTCCGCCGGTCGCATGTCCTCCGGCGCCTCGTTCGCCCGCACCGCGTTGTCCGTGCCGAGCAGGTGCTTGAGGAAGTACTCGTTGCCCTTCGCCGAGGACCCGAAGAGGTTGGAGCGCCACAGCGAGAGCACCCGGGGGAAGTTGTCCGGGTCCTCGGGGGCCTCGACCGCGAAGGTGAGACTGCCGTCCTTGAGCGACCGGGCGACGTAGTCACCGACGGCCATGCCGGCCTCGGACGCCTCGTCGGCGACGGCCAGCGAGCTGCGGTCGAACTG
>CAYLUX010000009.1:0-44692 GCA_964386935.1 uncultured Janibacter sp. | reverse complement strand
GATCTTCGGGGTCACCGCAGTCGGCAAGGAGAAGGCGGGGCTGGCCTCCCTTCGCTCGGCCATCAGTGCCCGCGCCACCAAGACGAGCACGACGAGCCGGGACTTCCTCGGTGCGGTCGAGTACCTCGGGGGCGGGAAGACCTCTCCCCGCACCGGATTCGTCGCTGGCTCGGACATCCTCAGGGGGGTGACGAGGGGGCGCAACGCCGCCATCGAGAAGGCGATGCGCTGGGCCGCGACGCGTGGCCTCTCCGCCTCCGCGATCCTCGACCCCCTCGACGGTGCCGTCTCGGCTGCGAAGACCGGGGACAGCGCCTTCCCCTGGCGCTACCACGCCGCGAGCGTGCAGTGGTACGTGGGGACCGGCTCGACGGCGCAGCGCCGGACCGCTCGGCGATGGATCAAGGACGTGCACGAGCTGCTCGGCGACCGCAGCTCCGGCGGCTACCTCGGCTACGTCGAGCCGGGCACGTCGATCGAGCGCTACCTGGGCCCCAACGCCTCGCGCTTCCGGAAGATCCGCAGCGCCTACGACCCGGACGACGTCATCGCCTGAGCCGGCCACGGTCACCGGACGTTCCTTGCCCGGGGGTTCGCTGGGACTACCGCTGGCTGCGCGCCGCCTTCGCCAGGCGCACCGGACGGTTCCGGAAGATGCCCGCGACGAGGGCACCCGAGAGGTTGTGCCACACCGAGAAGACGGCCCCGGGCAGGGCGGCCGCGGGGGTGAAGAAGGTCGCTGCCAGGCCCGAGGCGAGCCCGGAGTTCTGCATCCCCACCTCGATGGCCATGGTCCGAGCGCTGACCTCTCCCTGCCCGGTCACCCTGCCGAAGAGGTAGCCGAGCAGGATGCCGAACGCGTTGTGGAGCACCACTGCCAGGGCGACGATCAGCCCTGCCTCGACGAGCTTGTCCGCGGAGAGCGAGACCACGATCGCGACGACGACGCAGATCACGGTGACCGACAGCCACGGCATGGCCGGCAGCACAGCGCGCACGAGGCGGGGCAGCAGCGTGCGGACCACGAGGCCGAGGATCACCGGGACGAGCACGATCTGCAGGATCGTCACCGCCATGCCGCGGCCGTCGACCGGGAGCCGCTCCCCGACCAGCCACAGCGTGAGCAGCGGGGTCAGCAGCGGCGCGAGCAGCGTCGAGACGGAGGTCATTGCCACCGACAGCGCCGTGTCCGCCCGCGCGAGGTAGGCGACGACATTGCTCGCCGTACCGCCGGGGACGCAGCCGACGAGGATGACGCCGGCCGCCAGCTCGTTCGACAGGCCCAGAGCCGCGGCGACGCCCCACCCGACCAGCGGCATGACGGCGTACTGGGCGATGACACCCAGGACGACCGGCGTGGGGCGGGTGAGCACCAGCTTGAAGTCGGGCAACGTGAGCGTCAGGCCCATCCCGAACATGATCACCCCGAGCAGCGGGTTGATCAGCCCCGACTGGCTGGAGATCGGTCCGGGCAGCGCCCACCCGATGGCTCCGGCGAGGAGGACGAGGATCGGGAAGATCGTCACCGCACGCCGTGCGCTGCGGTCCTCGCTCGCCGTGGGAGCGCTGGGATGGTTCGGGACGGGCGTCATGCTCCTGCCTCCACATAGGTCGCGAGATGTTCGCCTGTCAGTGTGGACCTGTCGTCAACGAGCTCGCGGGGGGTGCCCTCGAAGACGACCCGGCCGCCCTCGTGCCCCGCGCCCGGACCGAGGTCGATGAGCCAGTCGGCGTGGGCCATGACCGCCTGGTGGTGCTCGATGACGATGACGGACTTGCCGCCGTCGACGAGCCGGTCCAGCAGGGCGAGCAGGTTGTCCACGTCAGCGAGGTGCAGACCGGTCGTCGGCTCGTCGAGGACGAAGACCTCGCCCTTCTCCCCCATGTGGACCGCGAGCTTGAGCCGCTGGCGCTCGCCACCGGAGAGCGCCGTCAGCGGCTGCCCCAGGGTGAGGTAGCCCAGTCCGACGTCGACGAGGCGCGCGAGGATCTTGTGGGCGGCGGGCAGGCTCGCCGGTCCGTCCTTGGCGAAGAAGGCGAGCGCCTCGTCCATCGACATCTCGAGCACGTCGGCGATGTTCTTGTCCGCGAGCTCGTACTCGAGGACGGCGTCCTGGAAGCGGCGCCCTTCGCAGTCCTCGCAGGGCGACTCGACGGTGGCCATGACACCCAGCTCGGTGAAGATGACTCCAGCACCGTTACACGTGGGGCAGGCGCCCTCGGAGTTGGAGCTGAAGAGGCCCGGCTTCACGCCGTTGGCCTTCGCGAAGGCCTTGCGGATCGGGTCCAGCAGCCCGGTGTAGGTCGCCGGGTTACTGCGGCGCGATCCCTTGATGGCGCCCTGGTCGACGATGACCACGCCGTCCCGGTGGTCGAGCGCGCCGTGGACGAGGGAGCTCTTGCCGGAGCCGGCGACGCCCGTGACGGCGACGAGGACCCCGGTCGGGATGTCGACGTCGACGCCCTGCAGGTTGTGGGTGCTGGCGCCGCGGATCTCCAGCGCGCTGGTGGCGGAGCGGACCTCGTCCTTCAGCCGCGCCCGGTGGTCGAGGTGGCGGCCGGTAAGGGTGTCGCTCGCGCGCAGGTCCTCGACGCTCCCCTCGAAGACGACTTCGCCCCCCTTCGCCCCCGCCAGCGGGCCGAGGTCGACCGCGTGGTCGGCGATCCGGATCGTCTCCGGCTTGTGCTCGACGACGAGCACGGTGTTGCCCTTGTCCCGCAGGCGCAGCAGCAGGTCGTTCATCCGCGCGATGTCGTGCGGGTGCAGCCCGATCGTCGGCTCGTCGAAGACGTAGGTGACGTCCGTCAGTGACGAGCCCAGGTGGCGGATCATCTTCGCCCGCTGCGCCTCTCCCCCGGACAGCGTCCCCGCCGGCCGGTCCAGGGACAGGTAGCCCAGCCCGATCTCGGTGAAGGAGTCGAGCAGGTGCTGCAGACCCGCGAGCAGCGGGACGAAGCCGGGTTCGTCGAGCTCGCGCACCCATGCCGCGAGGTCGTCGATCTGCATCGCGCACAGGTCGGCGATGCTCTTGCCCCTGATCGTCGAGGCGCGTGCCTCCGGGGTCAGGCGCGTCCCGTCGCACTCCGGACAGGTCTGGAAGGTCACCGCCCGCTCGACGAACCGGCGCACGTGCGGCTGCATCGCCTCGGGGTCCTTGGAGAGCATCGACTTCTGGATCTTCGGGATGATCCCCTCGAAGGTGAGGTTGACCCCCTCGACCTTGATCTTGGTCGGCTTGCTCCAGAGCATCGTCTCGAGCTGCTTCTTCGTGAAGTCCTTGATCGGCTTGTCCATCGGCAGCTTCATGCCCTCGAAGAGGCGCCCGTACCAGCCGTCCATGGAGTAGCCGGGCACGGTGAGCGCCCCGTCGCGCAGGCTCTTGGTCTCGTCGTAGAGCGCGGTCAGGTCGATGTCGCTCACCTGCCCCATCCCCTCGCAGCGCGGGCACATGCCGCCGAGGTAGACCTGCTGCTTGACCGTCGTGCGCTCGGTGCGGCCCGCCTTCTCCGTCGTCATCGAGCCGCTCGCCCGGCGGGTGGGGACGTTGAAGGAGTACGCCGTCGGGCCGCCCAGGTGCGGGTCACCGAGTCGGGAGAAGAGGATGCGCAGCATCGCGTTGGCGTCGGTGGCGGTGCCCACGGTCGAGCGCGGGTTGGCGCCCATCCGCTCCTGGTCGACGATGATCGCGGTCGTGAGGCCCTCGAGATGGTCGACTTCCGGGCGGGACAGCGAGGGCATGAAGCCCTGCAGGAAGGCGCTGTAGGTCTCGTCGATCAGCCGGCGGGACTCCGCGGCGATGGTGCCGAAGACGAGCGAGCTCTTGCCCGACCCCGAGACCCCGGTGAAGACCGTGAGGCGCCGTTTGGGGATGTCGAGACTGACGTCCTTGAGGTTGTTCTCCCTCGCCCCCTGCACGCGGATGAGGTCGTGGCTGTCGGCGGGGTGCGGCATGGGAGCTCCAGACGTGGACGAGGGTCGGCCACCAGTGATCCAACCAGATCGGCCCGTCACCTTCCCCGAAATCCGGTCGCGCCCCCGGCGTTGTCCCCGTTGTACTGGAGGCATGACCAGCAGTGATGTGTGGACGGCCGAGCAGGCAGAGAACTACGACGAACCGGCCGGGACCGGCATGTCCGCACCCGAGGTGCTCCATCCGGCCGTGGACGCACTCGCCGAGCTCGCGGGTGGTGGGGCCGTTCTCGAATTCGCGATCGGCACCGGGCGGGTCGCGGTCCCGCTCCTGGCGAAGGGGGTCCCGGTCACCGGGATCGAGCTGTCCGCCCCGATGGTCGACGTCCTGCGCACGAAGGTGACGCCGGAGGAGCTTCCGGTGACCATCGGCGACATGGCGACGACGCGGGTGGAGGGCGAGTTCGCACTCGTGTACCTCGTCTACAACACCATCGAGAACCTGCGCACGCAGGACGAGCAGGTCGAGTGCTTCCGCAACGCGGCGCGGCACCTGGCCCCCGGCGGCCGCTTCGTCGTCGAGATCGGCGTCCCACCCCTGCGCAGGCTCGTGCCGGGCCAGGTGGCGGTCCCCTTCGACGTGTCCGACGAGCACCTCGGGTTCGACACCTTCGACCCGGTGACCCAGCAGGCGACCTCGCACCACCTGACCAAGCAGGCGGACGGCTCCTACCGCAGGGGCACCCACAACTACCGCTACGTCTGGCCCAGCGAGCTCGACCTCATGGCACGGCTCGCGGGTCTGGAGCTCGAGCGGCGCACGCAGGACTGGGCCGGGACCCCCTTCGGCCCGCAGAGCGAGACGCACGTCAGCGTGTGGCGCCGCTCGTGATGGGGCCATGCCGCACCGGGGTCCGGCGTGCACGAGAGGTAGTCAGAAGTCCCGAAATGGGGCAAGGAACGTCACGAGATGCACCAGGACGACCCTTTGTGCACGGCCCCCGTCGGTCAGCTCTCGGTCGAGCCCTCCCGCGAGGCCAAATCCGCGAGCGCGGTGTCGAGATCCTCGGCGACCACGATCTCGGACAGGCTTGCCGAGGAGACGAAGCCCTGCTCACCGAGGCCCCGCAGGGCCTCCAGCAGCGGGCTCCAGAAGCCGTCCGCGTCCAGGAAGCCCACCGGCTTCTCGAGCAGCCCGATCTGCCGCCAGGTCCACACCTCGAAGATCTCCTCGAGCGTGCCCATCCCACCCGGCAGCGCGAGGAAGGCGCTCGTCAGCTCGGCCATGAGTGCCTTGCGCTCGTGCATCGAGTCCACGACGTGCAGCTCGGTGAGGTCCTCTCGCCCCCACTCGCGGTCGATCATGAAGGTCGGGATGACCCCGATGACTTCGCCGCCGCGGGAGAGTGCCCCGTCGGCGAGCGCGCCCATGAGACCGCCGCCCCCGCCGCCGTAGACCACACCGATGCCGCGGCCTGCCAGGTCCTCCCCGGCCGAGCGGGCGAGGTCGAGCCACTTCGGGTCGTTGCCGGGCGTGGAGCCGGTGAAGCACGTCAGTCGCTGGATCACCCGGGCACGATAGCCGCTCGGGACGAGTGCGCTGAGTCGGCCTACTCCTCGGCGAGCGCGACCTCGACGAGGTGGCGCGCGGTGCGTTCCCCGGCCGCGATGGCCCGCTCCTGGTGCCCGCGCAGCATGCCGGTGATCGCGCCGAGGTAGGCCACGATCACCTCGTCGGCCAGTCGCACGCCCCGCTCCCCCGCCACGACCTCCGCGGCGAAGTGCTCGATCCGCCCGTGCAGCAGGTCGTCCTCCGCATCGAGCATCCGGGTCACCTCGCGGCTCGGGCGCCCCACGGCCGCAGCGGTCCCGCTGAAGGCGCACCACCGCTCGCTGAGCCGCTCGCGCTGGTAGTTACGCAGGGCCGGGAAGATCGCGAGGAGCCGCTCCACGGGTGAGTCCGCGGCGGCGATCGCCTCGTCCCAGGCCTCGGTCCACTCCTGCAGGCGACGCTCCAGGGCGGCGGCGACGAGGCCGTCCTTGTTGCCGAAGTTGGAGTACAGACTCGCCGGAGCGGCCCCCGCCCGCTTGAGGATGACGTCGACCGGGGTCAGCACGACGCCGTCGACGAACATCAGCTCGTCCGCGGCATTGAGCAGTCGCTCCCGGGCAGGGCGTCTGCGCTGCTCCATCTGCCCCACCTGCTCCATATCGCCCACTCTAAATCCCCCTGAGCTGAAACGCACGTTTCACTTATGACTGAAACGTCCGTTACAGTCGATCCGTTCCCGCACTCGACCACGAGGAGAGAGCCATGTCCACCCTGTTCATCGACGGCCGGTGGTCCGCCGCCGAGTCCGGACGGACCCGGGAGATCACCTGCCCCGCCGACGGCAGCCACGTCGCCACCGTGGACGAAGGGGGCCCCGCCGACGCCCGACGTGCGCTCGAGGCAGCCCGCCGGGCCTTCGACCACGGGGCCTGGCCGCACACCCCCGCCCCTGAGCGGGCCGCGCTGCTCCACCGCCTCGCGGACCGGCTCCAGGACGAGATCGAGCAGGTCGCCCGGATGGAGGCCCTCGACACCGGCAAGCGTCTCGTCGAGGCGAGGATCGACATGGAGGACATCATCGCGGTCTTCCGTCACTTCGCCGGGCTGGCGCAGGCCGAGGCAGGCCGGGTGATCGACCCCGGCGTCGCGGACGTCTCCTCCCGCGTGGTGACCGAGCCGGTCGGGGTCTGCACCCTCATCACACCGTGGAACTTCCCTCTCCTGCAGACGGCCTGGAAGGTCGCCCCCGCCCTGGCAGCCGGCAACACCTTCGTGCTCAAGCCGAGCGAGCTGACCCCGCACACCTCCATCTGGCTGGTGCGCACGCTCGCCGACCTCGGCCTGCCCGCCGGCGTCGCCAACCTCGTCCTCGGGGCCGGAGCCGAGGTCGGGCCCACGCTCACCGAGGCCCCCGAGGTCGACCTCGTCTCCTTCACGGGAGGCGTCGTCACCGGCCGCACGATCATGGCCGCGGCCGCGCCGACGGTGAAGAAGATCGCCCTCGAGCTCGGCGGGAAGAACCCCAACGTCATCTTCGCGGATGCCGACCTGGATGCCGCGATCGACAACGCCCTCACCGCGATCTTCCTGGACTCCGGGCAGGTCTGCTCCGCCGGCTCCCGCCTCGTCGTCGAGGACTCGATCCACGACCGGGTCGTCGACGAGCTCGTCCGACGCGCGGGCACGATCCGCATGGGCGGCCCGCTCGACGAGGACGCCGAGACCGGCCCGCTCATCAGTGACGCCCACCGCGAGAAGGTGGAGGCCTACGTCGCCCACGCCCTCGAGCAGGGAGCCACGCTGCGCTGCGGTGGTGAGCGTCCCGGCGGCGAGCTCGCCTCCGGCAGCTTCTACCCCCCGACGATCCTCGATGACTGCCACCAGGACATGGATGCCGTCCACGACGAGTCCTTCGGCCCGGTGCTGACCGTCGAGACCTTCACGGGCGCCGACCGGGACGCAGTCGAGGATGCCGCCGTGGCCATCGCCAACGACACGGTCTACGGCCTCACCGGAGCGGTGTGGACCCAGGACGCTGGGCGGGCCGAGCGCGTCGCCCGGCGGCTGCGCCACGGCACGGTCTGGATCAACGACTTCCACCCGTACGTGCCCGCCGCCGAGTGGGGCGGCATGAAGCAGTCCGGCATCGGCCGCGAGCTCGGCACCGCCGGCCTGCACGAGTACCAGGAGACCAAGCACATCTGGCACAACACCCGCCCCGCCCGCGCCGACTGGTTCGCGGACCGCGGCTGACCCTTCGCCCTTCGAGGCTCGCGCCCTTCGAGGCTCGCAGGCTCGCACCTCAGGGACCGCTCGCACCTCAGGGACCGCCCGACCACACGCCATGAAGAAGAGGGAGAGAGATATGAGAGAGAGCTACGACTACGTCATCGTCGGCGGCGGATCCGCCGGCTCGGCCCTGGCCAACCGGCTAAGTGCCGATGAGAGCACCACCGTGCTCGTCCTGGAGGCCGGCCGCGCCGACTTCCTGGCCGACCCGCTGATCCACATGCCGGCAGCGTTGATGTTCCCGGCGGGCAACCCGCTCTACGACTGGGCCTACGAGAGCGACCCGGAGCCCCACATGGGTGGCCGCCGGGTCAAGCACGCCCGCGGCAAGGTGCTCGGCGGCAGCTCGAGCATCAACGGCATGATCTTCCAGCGCGGCAACCCCGGTGACTTCGACAAGTGGGCCGGCTTCGCTGGCATGGAGCAGTGGGACTACGCCCACTGCCTCCCCTACTTCAAGCGGATGGAGACCACGACCGCCGGCGCGGACGCCTGGCGCGGCGGCTCCGGCCCGCTCACCCTCGAGCGCGGTCCGGCCTCCAGCCCGCTCTTCCAGGCATTCTTCGAGGCCACGACGCAGGCCGGCTACGCCCGCACCGACGACGTCAACGGCTACCGCCAGGAGGGCTTCGCCCCCTTCGACCGGAACGTGAGCAAGGGCAGCCGGATGTCGGCCTCCCGCGCCTACCTGCGCCCCGTGCGCGACCGGGCCAACCTCGACGTGACGACGCTCGCGACCGTGACCGGCCTGCGCTGGCAGGGCAACCGGGTCACCGGCGTGGACTTCGTGCGTGCCGGCCGGCGCCACCACTCGGTCACCGCCGGCGAGGTCATCCTCTGCGGCGGCGCCTTCAACTCCCCGCAGCTGCTTCAGCTCTCGGGCGTCGGCGACCCGCAGACCCTGCGCGAGGCCGGCGTCACCCCGCACGTCGAGCTGCCGGGCGTCGGCGAGAACCTGCAGGACCACCTCGAGGTCTACCTCCAGCACGAGAGCCTGCAGCCGGTCTCCATCGCGCCCTGGCTGAAGATGTGGAAGGCGCCCTACATCGGGGCCGAGTGGCTCTTCTTCAACAAGGGTGTCGGGGCCTCCAACCACTTCGAGGGCGGCGGCTTCATCCGCACCAACGACGAGGTGGCCTACCCGAACCTGATGTTCCACTTCCTCCCGATCGCGGTCCGCTACGACGGCACCGCCGCCGGCGGCAAGCACGGCTACCAGGTGCACATCGGCCCGATGAACTCCGACGTGCGCGGCCACGTGCGGATCAAGAACGCCGACCCGCTCACCAAGCCGAGCATCCTCTTCAACTACCTCTCCACCGAGCGGGACCGCCGCGAGTGGGTCGAGGTCGTGCGGGCCGCCCGGCAGATCCTCTCCCAGCCGGCCTTCGCCCCCTTCGACGGCGGCGAGATCTCGCCCGGCCCGGACGTGGCGACCGATCAGGAAATCATCGACTGGGTCGCCAAGGACGCGGAGACCGCGCTGCACCCCTCGTGCTCGGCGAAGATGGGCACCGACGACATGGCCGTCGTCGACCCCACGTCGATGCGGGTCCACGGCACCGAGGGCCTGCGCGTCGTCGACGCCTCGGTCTTCCCCACCATCACCAACGGCAACATCTACGCCCCGGTGATGATGGTCGCCGAGAAGGCCGCCGACCTCATCGCCGGCAACACGCCGCTCGCGCCCGAGCACCCGCCCGTCTACCGGGCCGGGCAGGGCATGCCGCTGTACCCGGAGGGTGATCCGCGCAACGGCGCCTGGGACACCCCCACCGACCAGCCGAGCGCCGCGCAGGTCGCGGACGCGGCCAGCACGAAGGGAGCCCAGCAGTGAGCACCAATCTCACCGACATCGACCCCGAGTTCCTCGCGGACCGGCCCAGCCGGCCGCGGGCCAAGCGCTCGGTCCTGATCATCTCCTTCGTCATCATCGCGGCCATCGCCGCGTGGGCCCTCATCACGCCAGCCCGCGCGGAGAGCACCCTCGGCGAGGTCGTCGCGTGGATCTCGAACTGGTTCGGCTGGTTCTACATCGCCCTGGCGACGGCCGTGCTCGTCTTCGTGATCTACCTCGGGTTCCGCCACTCGCGGGTGCGCCTCGGTGGGCCCGACGACCGGCCGGAGTTCTCCACCTTCTCCTGGGCGGCGATGCTCTTCGCCGCCGGCATCGGCACCGACGTGATGTTCTTCGCCGTCGCCGAGCCCGCCAGCCAGTTCCTCGCTCCCCCGCAGGGGCAGGCCGAGACGGTCGAGGCGGCCCGCGAGGCGACGGTGTGGACCCTGTTCCACTACGGCATCACCGGGTGGGGCATGTACGCGCTCATGGGCATGGCCCTGGGCTACTTCGCCCACCGCAAGGGCCTCCCGCTGGCCGTGCGCTCGGCCCTCTACCCCCTCGTGGGCAAGCGGATCCGCGGCCCGATCGGTGACACCGTCGACATCGCGACCGTCCTCGGGACGATCTTCGGCGTCGCCACCTCCCTCGGCATCGGCGTCGTCATGCTCAACGTCGGCCTCGGCGTCATGTTCGACGTGCCGCAGGGCATCCCGGCCCAGATCGGCCTCGTGGTCGTCGCGGTCGGCGTGGCCACGATCTCCGCGACGACCGGCGTGGACCGCGGCATCCGCTTCCTCAGCCAGCTCAACGTCATCCTGGCCATCGCCCTCGCGCTGTGGGTGCTCATCACCGGGCAGACCACCTTCCTGCTGCGGGCGATCACGATGAACGTCGGCGACTTCGTCTCGATGTTCCCCGGCATGACGATGGACACGATGGCCTACGACCACCCGGCCGAGTGGATGAGCCTGTGGACCCTCTTCTTCTGGGCGTGGTGGGTCGCCTGGGCCTCCTTCGTCGGGATGTTCCTCGCCCGGATCTCCAAGGGCCGCACCATCGGCCAGTTCGTCCTGGGCACGCTGATCATCCCCTTCATCTACATCGTCATGTGGGTGACGATCTTCGGCAACGCCGCCCTGAAGAAGATCTCCGACGGTGACGGGAAGTTCGGCCAGTTGGCGATGAACCAGCCCGAGGCCGGCTTCTACACCCTGCTGCAGGACTACCCCGGGGCCTTCTTCCTCGTCGGCCTCGCGACCTTCGTCGGGTTGCTCTTCTACGTCACCTCCGCCGACTCGGGTGCGCTCGTCATGGCCAACCTCAGCTCCGAGCTGCCGGACAGCGAGAGCGACGGCAGTGCGTGGCTGCGCATCCTGTGGGCCGTGACGACCGGTGTCCTCACGATCGCCATGCTGGTCGTCGGCGGCATCGTCGCGCTGCAGTACGCGACGATCGTCATGGGGCTGCCCTTCGCCTTCGTCATGGTCCTCGTGATGATCGGCCTGCACCGGGCGCTGGAGGCCGAGCGTGGCCGGACCACGGCCGCCCGGCTCTCGCTGACGTCGCACCTGGCCGGGCACCAGAGCACCGCTCGTGTCGGGTCCTGGCGGCAGCGGATGAGCAGCAGCTTCGGTCGGATCTCGCTGAAGCAGGCCAACTCCCGCCTGGCGAACGTCGTGGTGCCCGCCCTCGAGGAGGTCGCGGAGGCACTTCGCGGCGAGGGACGGCAGGTCGAGGTCAGCACCGCCACCAGCGAGCTCGGTGACTCCGCCCAGCTCACCGTCGGGGAGGGGCCGAGCGCCTTCGAGTGGCGGGTGCGGGCCCACCAGGTCCCCGCGCCGAGCTACGGCACCCGGATGCGCGAGGCCTCGGACCTGACCACGCGGCTCGAGGTCGCCCTGGCCGCGGACGCGAGCTACGACGTCTACCACTACTCCGAGGAGCAGATCTGCCACGACGTGCTCGACCACCTCGAGCGCTGGCAGACCACGAGCTCGATCACCCAGTTGGGCTGACCGAACGCGGACCGACCGGGAGAACGAGTCGAGGTCCCCACGACCGAATGGACGGTCGCGGGGACCTCGACTCGTCTCACATCCCGACCCCGTGCAATATCCATAGGGTCCCTATGTAATATGGATGCACGTGAGTGATCGCGACCTGCTGCCGCTGAGCAGCGACCTGGTGATGCACGCAGCTCGTCTCGTGCGCGCCTCACGTCGTCACATCCACTCCACCCCTCCGGCCGGCGTGCGCGTCCTCTCCCTGCTCGACGAGTACGGGCCGAGCGGAATCAGCCGCCTCGCCGAGCTGGACCGCACCCGCCAGCCGACGATGTCCGGCACCGTCGCCACCCTCGTGGCGCGGGGCTGGGTCACCAAGGAGGCGGACCCGCAGGACGCCCGGGCCACCCTCGTCACCCTCACCGAAGGGGGCCGGGAGGCACTCGCCGTCGTCCGGCGCCGCAACGCCGATGCCGTCGCCGCGGTCGTCACCGACCACCCGAACCTGACCACAGAGGACCTCGCCACCGCCGTCCGGGTGCTGAGCGAGGTCCTCGAGGCAACCAAGGAAGGACCCCTCTCCCCCGCATGAGCACCTCCGTCGAACCCACCGGATCCCCCTGGCGCCAGCCGCGTGCCGTCTGGGCGGTCGCCTTCGCATGCGTCATCGCCTTCATGGGCATCGGACTCGTGGACCCGATCCTCAAGCCGATCGCCGACGAGCTCGGGGCCAGCCCGAGCCAGACCTCGCTGCTCTTCACCAGCTACATGGCGATCATGGGTGTCGCGATGCTCATCACCGGGGTCGTCTCCTCCCGCATCGGCGCCAAGCGCACCCTGCTCGCCGGCCTCGCGCTGATCATCGTCTTCTCCGCGCTCGCCGGGGCCTCCGACAGCATCGGGGCCATCGTCGGCTTCCGTGCCGGCTGGGGGCTGGGCAACGCCCTCTTCGTCGCGACGGCGCTCTCGACGATCGTCATGGCCTCGTCGGGGACGGTCGGCCAGTCCGTGATCTTCTTCGAGGCCGCCCTCGGCCTCGGCATCGCCGTCGGCCCGATCGTCGGCGGTCAGCTCGGCTCGATCTCCTGGCGCGCCCCCTTCTTCGGTGTCGCGGTGCTCATGGTCATCGCCCTCGTCGCGACGATCTGGCTGCTGCCCTCCACCCCACCGGAGGGGAAGCGGACTTCACTGGCAGATCCCTTCCGGGCCCTGCGCTACCCGGGCCTGCTCACCGTCGCGGTGACGGCGCTCTTCTACAACATGGGCTTCTTCACGCTGCTGGCCTACGCCCCCTTCCCGCTGGACATGAGCGCCTCGCAGGTCGGCTGGATCTTCTTCGGCTGGGGCCTGCTGCTCGCCATCTGCTCGGTGTGGACCGCGCCGTGGCTGCAGCGCCAGTTCGGCACCATCCCCTCGATCACCGGGGCACTGCTGTTCTTCACGGTCGACCTGGCGGTGATGGCCCTCTTCGTCGACCACGTCGAGGTGCTCGTCGTCGGGATCGTCCTGGCCGGTGCACTGCTGGGCGTCAACAACTGCCTCATCACCGAGGCCGTCATGGGCTCGGCCCCGGTCGAGCGCCCCGTGGCCTCGGCGGCCTACTCCTTCGTCCGCTTCTCCGGTGGCGCCGTCGCCCCGTGGGCGGCCGGTCGGCTCGGTGAGGAGATCAACCACTCCGCGCCCTTCTGGATGGGTGCCGCTGCCGTGCTCATCGGCGCGGTGGTCTTCATGGCCGGCTCCCGGTTCCTGCGCGGGGAGCCGACGCCGGCGCCGCACAGCGAGGCGGAGGGCGAGGCGCTCCTCATCGGGGACGTCGACTGACCCAGGGATCGAAGAAGGAGCGCCCGTTCGAGCGGGCGCTCCTTCTTCGACTCACTCAGGCCGTGGCGTCAGCGCAGGTCCAGGAACATCACGTGCAGTCCCACGGGACCGTGCTCCGGGTGGTCGAAGGCGCCGGGCACGGTCCCGATGATCTCGAAGCCGAGTGAGGTCCACAGCCGGACGGCGGCGGTGTTGGTCTCGACGACCGCGTTGAACTGGATGCCGGCGTAGCCGGCCTTCCTGGCCCACAAGATCATGTGCTCGCCGAGGGCGCGGCCGACCCCCTTCGTCCGTTGCTGCGGGTCGACCATGAAGGAGGCTGTCGCGATGTGGGCACCGCGACCGGGCCGGTTGGGGCCCATCTTGGCCGAGCCGACGATGCGCCCGTCGACCTGAGCGACGACCGTGCGGCCCGGCGGCTGCTCCATCCACGTGGGCCGCGCCTCCTCGAGCGTCTGGCCCGCCGGGTATGCATAGGTACGCCCCTCATCGACGATGGCCGAGTAGAAGGGGAAGATGCTCGGCCAGTCGCCGTCGGTCGCGGGGCGGATGGTCACGTCAGAGGTCGGCACTGCTCCAGCACCGCAGGCCGGACGTGGCAGTCTTGTCACGTTGGACCCGCAACGACGCGACCCCCGGAGGATGACCCATGACATCGCCCGCACTCCCCTCGTACACGTCCGGCATCTCGGACGCACCCCTCCTCGGGGACACGATCGGGGACAACCTCGCGCGCACCGTCTCCGCGCACGGTGACCGAGACGCCCTCGTGGACATGCCCTCGGGGAGGCGGTGGACCTACACCGAGCTGCTCACGGACGTGGACCAGCTCGCCAGGGCCCTGATGGCCAACGGCGTCTCCGCCGGTGACCGGGTGGGCATCTGGGCCCCCAACTGCCCCGAGTGGACTCTGCTGCAGTACGCGACCGCCCGGATGGGCGCGATCCTGGTGAACATCAACCCCGCCTACCGCACCCACGAGCTGACCTACGTCGCGAACCAGTCGGGGATGCGCATGCTCGTCAGCGCGCAGTCGCACAAGACCTCCGACTACCGAGGCATGGTCGAGGAGGCGCGCCCGGAGATCCCCGGCCTGAGCGACGTGATCTACCTCGGCGACGCCACCTGGGACGAGCTCGTCGCCGGCGCCCCGTCGGTCACCCAGGAGCAGCTGGAGAAGCAGGGTGCGGGTCTGACGCCCGACGACCCGATCAACATCCAGTACACCTCGGGCACGACCGGCTTCCCGAAGGGAGCCACCCTCAGCCACCACAACATCCTCAACGACGGCTACTTCGTCGGCGAGCTGATCCACTACACCGAGCAGGACCGGATCTGCATCCCGGTGCCCTTCTACCACTGCTTCGGCATGGTCATGGGCAACCTCGCGGCCACGTCGCACGGCGCCTGCATGGTCATCCCCGCCCCCTCCTTCGAGCCGGCGGCCACGCTGCGGGCGGTCGTCGAGGAGAAGTGCACCTCCCTCTACGGGGTGCCGACGATGTTCATCGGCGAGCTCGGTCTGCCCGACTTCGCCGAGTACGACCTGAGCAGCCTGCGCACCGGCATCATGGCCGGCTCCACCTGTCCGGTCGAGGTCATGAAGCAGGTCGTCGCGCAGATGAACATGGATGAGGTCGCGATCAGCTACGGCATGACCGAGACCTCCCCCGTCTCGACGATGACCCGGACCGATGATGACCTCGCCCGGCGCACCGAGACCGTCGGCCGCTCGATGCCCCACGTCGAGTCCAAGGTGATCGACCCGGTCACCGGCGTCACGGTCCCCCGCGGCGAGACCGGCGAGCTGTGCACGCGTGGCTACTGCGTCATGCTCGGCTACTGGGAGGACCCGGAGAAGACCGACGAGGCCATCGACCGGGCCCGCTGGATGCACACGGGCGACCTCGCGACGATGGACGACGACGGGTACATCAGCATCGTCGGTCGCATCAAGGACGTCGTCATCCGCGGTGGTGAGAACGTCTACCCCCGCGAGGTCGAGGAGTTCCTCTACACCCACCCCGCGATCGCCGACGTCCAGGTGATCGGGGTCCCCGACGACCGGTACGGCGAGGAGGTCATGGCCTGGGTCGTGCTCCGGCCCGGCCACGACTCGCTCACGGCGGACGAGGTGCGGGAGTTCGCCTCCGGGAAGCTCGCGCACTACAAGATCCCCCGGTACGTCCACGTGACCGAGGAGTTCCCGATGACGGTCACCGGCAAGGTCCGCAAGGTGGAGATGCGGGAGGAGTCCGTGGAGCTGATCAAGGAGTCCTGACCCGCCGGGCCCGGGGGCACGACGCAGTTCCGTCCAGAGGTGCGACGGAGGAGCCACGAAGGAGGGGGCGGTGCCGGATCTCCCGGCACCGCCCCCTTCGCGCTATCAGCAGTGGGTCAGCCCTGCGAGCCGCCCTTGTCCTGCTGCATCTTCTCCAGCTGGCGGGCGGCCGCGTCGCGACCACCCAGACCGAAGGCCAGCGCCGCGGCGGCGGCGCCACCGACGACGAGGGCGCCGAAGCCGAGCTCGATGATCGAGTCGGCGATGCCCATGTACTTCAGGCCCATCGCGACGAACAGCACGATCGTCGCGTACTTCACGATGGTCCCGGCGCTGCCGGAGACCAGTCGGGTCAGCAGGTTCGCGATGAACAGACCGGCCGCGATGATCGCGCCACCGAAGATGACCCGGCTGCCGAGCTCGATGACCTCACTGAGGAAGTGCTCGATCTGCGGGAACTCCAGCATCTGAGCGGCCATCACGGCGAAGAACAGCACGATGCCGATCTGGACGACCTTGATGATCACCGGGGTGACCTTGGTGTCCTCGGGCAGCACGCCGCTCTCGGCGACGGACCGCTCGAGGCCGATGCCGTCCAGGACCTGCTGGAGGATGTCGGCGACGAACTTCGCGATGAAGACGCCCACGGCCAGCAGCACGCCGGCGACGACGATCTGCGGGATGACCGTGAAGATCGTCTGGAGCATCTGCGAGGCCGGCTGCGAGATGGACTCGATGCCCAGGATCTGCAGCGCGGCGATTGCCACGACGATCATGATCAGCGCGTAGAGGATGGTCCCCGCGACCTTCGGCAGCGCCGCGGCCGGACCGCTGGCGGGAGCCGGGGCACCCGTGGGCGGGGGCGGGGTCTCGCCGGTGGCGGTCCCCGTCACCTTGTCGGCGGCACCGCCGGCGGAGGCGAACCACTTGTCGAAGGGCAGCGCACCGAGAGCGGTCTCGACGAGCTGCCGCACGACCTTGGCCAGCAGGGCACCGACGACGAAGACGACGCCGGCACCGATGAGGTTGGGCAGGAAGCCCAACACGCCGTTGAGCAGCTCCTGGATCGGGGCCAGGACCTGCTGCAGGCCGAGGACCTGCAGGACGGCGACGAGACCGAGCAGCCAGACGAGCAGCGAGGCGATCGACCCGATGGTGGTGCCGATGCTCTCGCCCCCGTTCCCGGCCTTCTGAAGTGCCGGGACCTTGGCAACCAGCTTGCCGAAGGCCCATTTGACGATCGATGCGATGATCCAGGTCACCACCAGGATGGCGATCGCCGCGATCGCCTTTCCGATGAGGGATCCCCAGTCGGTGTCTTCGAAGACATTCATGCGGGTGCTCCTTGCTGCGTGAATTCAGACATTGCCGACCGTACGACGATTAGCGGCACAATTTCGTCAGGACGGGCCAGCAATTGGAAAAGACTTACCATTGTTGATGTGCAGTGTCCCCATTTCGAAGCCGGTGAATGCCGTTCCTGCACACTCATGGGGGTTCCGTATGAACGCCAGGTCGACGACCTGGGAATTCGGGTTGCACAGCTGCTCGAGGAAGAGGTCCCGGGGCGGGCCTGGCAGGCCCCCTTCGTCGGGCCGGAGTCGGCATTTCGGAACAAGGCGAAGCTCGTCGTGGCAGGCACGCGCGAGGAGCCGACGTTCGGGATCCTGGACGGTGATCGTCGCGGGGTCTCCCTCCCCGAGTGCGGCCTGTACGAGCCGGCGCTGGCCGCGGCCCTGGACCGGCTGCTCCCCGCGGTCACGGACCTGGGGCTGGTCCCCTTCGACGTCCCCGGTCGGCAGGGCGAGCTGAAGCATCTCATCGTCACCGGGTCTCCCGATGGCGAGACCATGGCCCGCTTCGTGCTCCGGTCCCCCGGCCAGATCGGGCGCATCCGACGCGGCCTCGGGCAGCTGCAGGAGGCGGAGCCGGGCCTGCGGGTGGTCTCGGTGAACATCCAGCCCGAGCACAAGGCGGTCCTCGAGGGCGAGGAGGAGATCGTCCTCACCGAGGCGGACACGCTGCCGATGCGGCTGGGCGACATCACCTTCCACCTGCGCCCCCGCAGCTTCTTCCAGACCAACACCACCGTCGCGGACGCGCTGTACCGCCAGGCCCGGGAGTGGGTCGAGGAGATCGGTCCGCGCAGCGTCCTGGACCTCTACTGCGGGGTCGGTGGCTTCGCTCTCAACGCCGCCGTGGCGAAGGGGGCCGGCCCGCGCCGTGTCGAGGGGGTCGAGGTGGCGCCCGACGCGGTGGCCAGCGCCCGGCGCTCCGCTGCCGAGCTCGGCGTCACGGCCGACTTCCGGGTGGGTGACGCCCGGGCCCTGAGCGAGATGGACCACGACCTCGTGGTGGTCAACCCGCCGCGACGCGGCATCGGACCCGACCTGTGCGCGGCGATCGAGTCAGCGGCGCCCGAGCACCTGATCTACTCCAGCTGCCGCGCGAGCAGCCTGGCGCGCGACCTCGCCGCGCTGCCGGGGTACCGGGTGAGGCGTGCCCGACTCTTCGACATGTTCCCGCAGACCGAGCACGTGGAGGTCATGGTCCTCGCCGAGCGGGTCACCGGCCGCTGAGCCGGGCCCGCCCACCGCCCCGCCGCTAGGGTCGGTCGGGCGGTGACCACCGCGGTGAACTCGAAGAGGAGCAAGGATGAGAGCACTGGTCAAACCCCGACCGGGTCCGGGCCTGGAGCTGATCGACGTCCCCGAGCCGACACCCGGGCCGGGTGAGGTCAAGATCCGGGTGCTGCGCGCCGGGCTGTGCGGGACCGACCTGCACCTGCACGGCTGGGACGACTGGGCGGCGGGCACCGTGCCGAGCACGCCGCAGGTGATCGGCCACGAGTTCTACGGCGAGGTGGTCGAGACCGGCTCCGCCGTCACCCGGGTCGCGGTCGGTGATCGCGTCTCCGGCGAGGGTCACCTCGTGTGCGGTACCTGCCGCAACTGCCGCGCGGGCCGCCGGCAGCTGTGCATCAACACCGTCGGTATCGGGGTGAACCGCGACGGCGCCTTCGCCGACCACGTCGTCATCCCGGCCGACAACGCCTGGGTGCACGACGACTCGATCGACCCGGACCTGGGCGCGGTCTTCGACCCGCTCGGCAACGCCGTGCACACCACCTTGTCCTTCCCCCTCGCCGGCGAGGACGTCGTCATCACCGGCGCCGGACCGATCGGGGTCATGGCCGCGGCGGTCGCCCGGCACGTCGGCGCGCGTTACATCGCGATGACCGACCTGTCCGACACCCGGCTGCAGCTCGCGAAGGGGGCCGGCGCCGACCTGCTCGTGAACGCCGGGCGCTCCAACCTCGGGGAGGCGATGGCCGAGCTGGGGATGAAGGAGGGCTTCGACATCGGCCTGGAGATGTCCGGTGCCCCGCCCGCCGTCGCGGACATGCTCGACCACCTCAACCACGGCGGCCGCATCGCGATGCTCGGCCTGCCCGCCGGCCCGTACGCGATCGACTGGGGCAAGGTCATCACCCACATGATCACGATCAAGGGCATCTACGGCCGGGAGATGTTCGACACCTGGTACCGGATGGGCGCGATGCTCTCCACCTCACCCGCGCTGCGGGAGTCGATCTCCTCGGTCATCACCCACCGCTTCCCCGCCGAGAGGTGGGAGGAGGCCTTCGCCACCGCCGCCTCCGGGGAGTGCGGCAAGGTCATCATGGATTGGAGCTGACGCATGTACGCATTCAAGGAGGACCTCGCGGCGACGCTGCAGGAGATCCGTGACGACGGTCTCTGGAAGGACGAACGCCGCCTCACCAGCGCCCAGCAGGCGCACATCACCACGACGAAGACGCAGGCGCTGAACTTCTGCGCCAACAACTACCTCGGACTGGCCGACCACCCGCAGGTGCGCGCGGCCGCCGCGGAGTCGCTGGACGAGTGGGGCTTCGGCATGGCCAGCGTCCGCTTCATCTGCGGCACCCAGGAGCTGCACACCCGGCTCGAGGCGAGCATCTCGGACTGGCTGGGCTCGGAGGACGCCATCCTCTACTCCAGCTGCTTCGACGCCAACGGGGGCGTCTTCGAGGTGCTCTTCGGCGAGGAGGACGCGATCATCTCCGACGCGCTGAACCACGCCTCGCTCATCGACGGCATCCGGCTGTCCAAGGCCGCCCGCTACCGCTACGCCAACGCCGACATGGAGCAGCTGCGCGCCCGCCTCGAGGAGGCGAAGGGAGCCCGCCGCACCGTGATCGTCACCGACGGGGTCTTCTCCATGGACGGCTACCTCGCTCCCCTGGAGGCGATCTGCGACCTGGCCGAGGAGTACGGGGCGATGGTCCTCGTCGACGACTCGCACGCCGTCGGCTTCGTCGGCGAGGGCGGGCGGGGCACCCCCGAGGCGCTCGGCGTCCTCGGCCGGGTCGACCTGCTCACCGGCACCCTCGGGAAGGCGCTCGGCGGGGCGAGCGGCGGGTACGTCGCCGGCCCGAAGGAGGTCGTGGCACTGCTGCGGCAGCGCTCGCGCCCCTACCTCTTCTCCAACGCCCTCGCGCCCGTGGTGGCCGCCGGCTCGCTCAAGGCCATCGAGATCGCCCGCGGCTCCGACCGGGAGCGGGAGACGCTGCGGCACAACACCGCTCTCTTCCGCGAGCTCATGGGTGAGGCGGGCTTCGACCTGCTGCCCGGGGAGCACCCCATCGTGCCCGTGATGTTCCCCGGTGAGGACGGGGCGCGGCAGGCGGGGCAGATCGCCGAGCGGATGCTCGAGCACGGCGTCTACGTCATCCCCTTCTCCTACCCCGTCGTGCCGAAGGGGCAGGCCCGCATCCGGGTCCAGCTCTCCGCCGCGCACAGCTCCGATGACGTACGGACCTGCGTCGCAGCCTTCGTCGTCGCCCGGGACGAGGTCGGCGGGTAGCCGACCTACTCGAAGGGAGCCGGGTCGCCCGCCCCGCGGCGGGCGATCTCGGCGACGTCACCGGAGAGGTCGACGACGGTCGTCGGCTCGGTGCTCACCTCACCGGCGTCGATGACGATGTCGACCTGGTGGTCCAGCTCCTCCTTGACGTCCCAGCCGAAGGTCGGGGTGCTCTCCTCGCCGGGCAGCAGCAGTGTCGAGATGAGCATCGGGTCACCGAGCCCGTCCAGCAGCGCGCGGGAGAGCGGGTGGCTCGGGATGCGCACGCCCACGGTCTTCTTCTTCGCGTGCAGGAGGCGGCGAGGCACCTCCTTCGTCGCGGGCAGGATGAAGGTATACGGCCCGGGGGTGGCCGCCTTGATCGCACGGAAGACCGAGTTGTCGACGTGCACGAGGTGCCCGAGCTGGCTGAAGTCGGCGCACAGCAGCGTGTAGTGGTGCTTGTCGTCGAGCCTGCGGATGTCGCGGATCCGGTCCTTGATCGACTGGTCGTCGAGCCGGCCGCCGAGGGCGTAGCCGGAGTCCGTGGGGAAGGCGACGAGTGCCCCTTCGCGGAGGCGCTCGACAACCTTGCCGACGGTGCGTGGCTGGGGGTTCTCCGGGTGGACTTCGAGGAAGGTGGCCATGGCCCCCACCGTAGGGAACGTGAGCCCTTCGTGGGAGGTCTCAGAGGTCCTCGGCGGTCATCTGGACCGGCGTGCCCAGCTGGACGGTGCGGGAGACCGTGCACAGCCGGTCCCGGGACTGCGCCACGGACCGGGGGAAGGCCTCGCGGGCGGAGTCGCCCCCTTCGCCCTCGGGGAAACGCACCCGGAAGGTGACCTCGATGTCGGTCATGTGGTTGCCCTTGCCCGGCTCGGAGGTCTTCTCGCCGCTCGCGACGACGGTGAACTCCTCCGGCTCGGCGCGCCGACTCGTGATGAGGTCGACGTCCACCGAGCTGCAGCCGGCGATCGCGGCGAGCAGCAGCTCGACGGGGGTGAACTCCTCACCGGAGCCGTCGCCGATGACCATGGATCCGCCGCGCTCGTTGCGCAGCCGGTAGTGGCCCCGGGACACCCGCTCCAGGTCCACGCTGCGGTGCCCCGACCCGGGGTTCTCGGCGGTCATGGCAGCTCCCACGTGTGGACGGGCTGGTTGGTGTGCATGTGGGCACAGTAGCGCTCGAGCATCCCGGCGAGAGCGGTGGCGCGGTCGGCCCCGCCCTCCTCGAGGCGGCGGACGCACTCGGTCTGCCACACCGCACCGTTGACCCCGGAGGTGCAGCGCTCCTCGATGACACCGAGGTAGCGGTCGATGACCTCCTGCGAGACCTCCCACTCCGCGAGCCCCTGACGGGCCAGCGGGAGCAGGTGGCGCAGCACGAGCTCGTCGGCCTGCAGCTCCCCCAGACCGGGCCAGTAGAGGCGGGCCTCCATGCCGTCCCGGGCGGCGGTCTCGAAGTTGGCCTGCGCCGCGGGGAAGGACATCCGGGTCCACACCGGGCGGTCCTCGTCGGCCAGCGTGCGCACGACGCCGTAGTAGAAGGCGGCATTGGCCAGGACGTCGATGATCGTCGGGCCGGCGGGCAGCACGCGGTTCTCCACCCGCACGTGTGGGTGGCCCCCGGCGGGGTCGTAGATCGGGCGGTTCCACCGGTAGACGGTGCCGTTGTGCAGGTTCAGCTCCTCCAGCAGCGGGGTGCCGCCGGCCTCGAGCACCGCGACGGGGTCCTCGTCGCCGGCCTCGGCGAGCAGCGCGGGGAACCAGCGCGCGTTCTCCTCGAAGAGGTCGAAGATCGAGGTGATCCACCGCTCCCCGAAGAAGACCCGCGGCCGCACCCCCTGGTTCTTCAGCTCGATCGGTCGGGTGTCGGTGGCCTGCGAGAAGAGCTCGATGCGGGTCTCGGCGTGCAACCGCCGCCCGAAGAAGAAGGGCGAGTTCGCGGCGATCGCCACCTGCGGGGCGCTCACGGTCTGGGCGGCGTTCCAGTGGTCGGCGAAGCGCCCCGGCCCCACCTGCAGATGCAGCTGGACCGAGGTGCACGCCGACTCGGGGGCGATCGTGTCCGCAAAGGTGTGCACCCGCTCCCCCGTCGGCCCCTCGATGTCGATGACGACGTCCTCACCGCGGGCGTAGAAGATCGAGTCGTTCAGGGCCGTGTACCGGTTGTTCTCGCTGATCCACTCACCAGCGAGGTGCTCCGGCCGCAACGTCGGCAGGATCCCGATCGGGACGATCCGGGTGCCGGACTCGTTGGCCTTGGACTCGGCCCGGTTCAGCGACTCGCGCAGCGCCTCCTCCAGGTGCAGCGCGGCATCGCCCGGAAGCGCCCGGGGTGCGACGTTGAGCTCGATGTTGAACTGCGCGAGCTCGGTCTGGTAGTCGGGGTCGGCGATCGCCCGGAGCACGTCGTCGTTGACGAAGGCGGGCTGGTGCTCCTCGTCGACGAGGTTGAGCTCGATCTCCAGGCCGGTGAGCGGCACCGCCTCGTCGAAGGCCCGCTCGGCGAGCATCCGTTCGAAGACGTCGAGGTCCTGGTGGACCTTCTCCCGGTACCGCTGCCGCTCCTCGCGCGAGTAGCTCTGTGCCGCGACTTCCTTGCCCATGGCTGACCTCTCGCCCGGCGGTGGGTGGGTCCTGAAGAATCTACCCAAGTCGAGCCGCTCGGAACAGGATCAGACCGTGGTCTGATGCGGCTGTCGTGCCCGCGCGCCTACGCTCCCGGTGATGACACCCGTCGACCCACTCGCGCCGCCCGGTCCGTGGGAGCGCTGGCGCCGGTGGCTGCAGACCCACGTCCAGCTGGTCGATTCCGTGCTCGCCGTGGGCCTCTGGGTGGTCCTGGGGCTCCTGCTGTTCGTCAGCGCCGGTGCCGGGTCGGGCTGGGGGTCCCTCTCGGGCGTCCTCGTCGTCACCTCCATGCAGATCCTGCCCCTGGCCTGGCGGCGCACCCACCCGGACGTGTCCTTCGCCCTGGTCCTCGTCGGCCACCTCGCCCAGCTCGCCGTCATCGACGGCCCACTGCCCTCGAACGTCGCCGCGCTCATGTCGGCCTACGCCATCGCCCGGTACTCGACGCGGCCGGCGGTGCGGCGGTTGGGGCTGGTCGCGGCGGTGGCCGGAGGCGTTCTCGCGCAGCTGGACTGGGACGGCTACGGCGGTTCCGGCTTCGGCGGCCAGGTCGTCAGCTCCGTCTTCCTCAGCGGGCTGGTCCTCCCGTGCTGGCTCAGCGGTGACCTGACCCGCAAGCGGCGTGAGCTCGTCTCCCGGCTGCGCGAGCAGAACGAGGCGCTGCGGCGCGACCGCGACCAGCGGGCCCGGATCGCCACCCAGGACGAGCGCACCCGGATCGCCCGCGAGATGCACGACATCGTCGCCCACTCCCTCAGCGTCGTCGTCGTGCAGGCCGACGGCGCCGCCTACTCCGCGGCACACTCCGAGGACTTCGACCGGGCGCGGGCCGGGCAGGCGCTGGAGACCATCGGGACGACCGCACGCGAGGCCCTCGCCGAGACCCGTCGCCTCGTCGGCGTCCTCCGGACCGATGACGAAGGCGATGTCCTGAGGTGCGAGGGCCCCCGGGCCCGAGACTCGAAGGGGGGCTCCGGCCCCCTCGCGTACGCCCCCACCGGGTCCCTCGCGGACCTGCCGGACCTCGTTGCGCGGGTGGCCGACTCCGGTGTGGCGGTCACTCTCGAGGACGAGGTCGGGGACGTCGAGGTCCCGCGGGAGGTCGGCGTGGCCGCGCACCGGATCGTCCAGGAGTCCCTGACCAACGTCATTAAGCACGCCGGTCCGGCCGCGAGCGTCCGGGTGCGGGTCCGCGCCGAGGACGAGGCGCTGCGCGTCGAGGTCCTTGATGACGGCAGAGGGGCCGGCGCCCACGACGACGGGAGTGGCCACGGCCTCGTGGGCATGCGCGAGCGAGCCGACAGCCTCGGCGGGTCCGTCACCGCCGGTCCGCTCTCCGGCGGCGGCTATCGTGTCCGCGCCATCCTCCCCTTCGCCGACCCCGAGGAGACCCCGTGAGCCCGGAGCCCATCCGCCTCGCCCTCGTCGACGACCAGTCGCTGGTCCGCGCCGGCTTCCGGATGGTCCTCGACGCCCAGAGCGACATGACCGTCGTCGGGGAGGCCGGCGACGGGCGGGAGGCCCTCGACCTGCTCGAGGCCACCGCCGCGGACCTGGTCCTCATGGACATCCGGATGCCCCGGATGGACGGGGTCAGCGCGACCCGCGAGCTGCTCACCGGAGGCGGCGAAGCCCCGAAGGTCGTCGTGCTGACCACCTTCGACCTCGACGAGTACGCGTGGGCGGCGCTGCAGGCGGGCGCCTCGGGCTTCCTGCTCAAGGACGTCGGCCCAGAGGACCTGCTCTCGGCCATCCGTGCCGTGCACGGCGGCGACTCGGTGATCGCACCGAGCACGACCCGTCGGCTCATCGCGCGCTTCTCCGACGACCTCGTGCCGTCGCAGGAGAGCACGACCACCACCCGACCCGAGGAGGACCCGCGCCTCGCCCGGCTCACCGGGCGAGAGATCGAGGTCCTCACCGCGGTCGCCCGCGGGGCGAACAACGCCGAGATCTCCCGCGACCTGCACCTGGCGGAGGCCACGGTGAAGACCCACATCGGACGCATCCTGGCCAAGGCCGACCTGCGCGACCGGGTGCACATGGTTCTGCTCGCCCACGAGACCGGTCTCGTGGACGTACGACGAGGGTCGTAGCCAGGCCTCACATCGCCGCGCAGGTCCATGCCGCAGGCCGATGCGCCACCCCCTTCGCCCCGACGAGGGTGGTGGACATGACGACGACATCACCACCCACATCTCCGAACACCACCACCCGCCCGGCCGCGCGCACGGTCGCGCTGACCAAGACCTTCGGCACCGCCGACTCGGCGGTGACCGCGCTCGACGCCGTGGACGTGACCATCGCCGCCGGTCGCTTCACCGCGATCATGGGCCCGTCCGGGTCCGGCAAGTCCACCCTCATGCACTGCCTCGCCGGCCTGGAGACGCCCACGAGCGGCCGGGTGCTCATCGGTGACACCGATCTGACCGCTCTCTCCGACAAGGCCCTGACGCTGCTGCGCCGGGAGCGCATCGGCTTCGTCTTCCAGTCCTTCAACCTGCTGCCGATGCTCACCGCCCGGCAGAACATCGAGCTACCCCTCTCCCTCGCCGGTCGACGCACCGACCCGGAGATCATGGCCCGCCTCACCACGACCCTGGGCATCGGGGACCGCCTCGAGCACCGGCCCGGTGAGCTCTCCGGCGGGCAGCAGCAGCGGGTAGCCGTCGCCCGGGCCCTCGTCGGCGAGCCGGACGTGATCTTCGCCGACGAGCCCACGGGTGCGTTGGACTCGCAGTCCTCGGCGCAGCTGCTGGCGCTTCTGCGCTCCAGCGTCCACGAGCTCGGTCAGACGGTCGTCATGGTCACCCACGACCCGCGCGCCGCCTCCTACGCCGACCGTGTGCTGCTCCTGGCCGACGGCGTCGTGGCCGGCGACCTGACCGACCCCACGGAGGACTCGGTCCTCGCGGCCATGAAGGGCCTGGGTGAGTGAGCATGGCCTCGCTGACCACCGCCTCGCTGCGCCACCAGTCCCGCCAGTTCCTCGCCCCCGGCCTCGCCGTCGTGCTCGGCGTCGCCTTCGTCGCCGCGACCCTCGTCCTCACCGGCACGATGAATGCCTCCATCCGGGACGCCGTCGCCGGCCAGTACTCCTCCTACTCCGCGGTCGTGACCCCACAGAAGGGCGAGGAGACCCTCCCCGCCGGTGTCGCGGACCGGATCTCCCACACCGACGGCGTGGCCAACGTCGACCCCGTCCGGAGCGGCTCCGGGATGATCGGGCGCTCCGCCGACGCCTCCCCCGCGATGATCACCACCGAGTCCTCGCTCGTGCCCCACCCGGTCCTCGAGGGCCGGGCGCCGCAGGGAGATGACGAGATCGCACTCTCCGAGACCGTCCGCGCCGGAACCGGGCTGGAGGTCGGGGACACGGTGCCCGTCCAGCCCACCGATGGCGACAGCGGGTCCACCCGGGCGAAGGTCGTCGGCGTCCTCGACGTCTCCGGCGACCCCCGCTACGGCGGCGGCACCCCCGCCGTCTTCGCGACGCCGAAGGGGGTCACGCACATGACCGGTGTCTCCGGCTGGGACGAGATCCCCGTGGTCGGCACCGAAGACGAGGAGGCCACCACCGCGAGCCTCACCTCCGCACTGCAGGCGAAGGGGGCCGACGTCACCGTGAGCACCGCGACCGAGCACGCGGACGCGAAGGTCGCCGAGTTCACCGGCGGCACCGACTTCCTGGCCTCCTTCTTCCTCGCCTTCGCGGTCATCGCCCTCTTCGTCTCGATGATCGTCATCGGGAACACCTTCTCGATCCTGCTCGCCCGCCGGGCCCGGGAGACCGCACTGCTGCGGACCGTCGGGGCCACGCGCGGCCAGGTCGTGCGCGCCAGTCTCCTCGAGGCACTCGTCGTCGGGCTGGTGTCCTCGGTCGTGGGCGTCGGGGTCGGCATCGGGCTGGCCTGGGCACTGATCGAGGCGGGATCGGCCCTGGCGGGTGACGCGCTGCCCGAGCTCGTCCTCGCCGTGCCGACCAGCGCGGTGATCGTGCCCGTCATCGTCGGTGTCCTCGTCGTGCTCGTCGCGGGGGTACGTCCCGCGGTGCGCTCCTCGCGGGTCTCGCCGCTGGCGGCGCTGCGCCCCGACGCCGCCGTCACGGTCCGCAACCGGCGCGGGCTGGTGCGCATCGCCGCCGGCCCCCTCCTGGCCCTGCTGGGCGCCGGTGCCCTCGTCCTGGCAGGCGGGATGCCCTCGGTCGCCTTCGGCGTCCTCGGCGGGCTGCTCTCCTTCACGGGGATCCTGCTCATCGGGACCGTCCTGGTGCCGTGGGTCGTTCGCGTCGTCGGTCTCGTGGCGGCCCGCCCCTTCGGTCCGACCGGTCGGCTGGCGATCGAGAACGCCGTGCGCAACCCCGCCCGGGCGGCATCGACAGCGTCCGCGCTGCTCGTCGGCGTGACCCTCGTGACGATGACCGCGGTCGGGGCCGCCACCACCCGGAGCGTGTTGACCGACTTCCTCGACTCGCAGTACCCGGTGGACGTCGTCCTCCAGGGAGCCGACATCCCCTCCTCGACCGTCGAGCGGGTCGGTGACGTCGACGGTGTGGCCGCGACCGCCGAGCTCCGCGGCACGCAGGCGCGCGTCCTCGGGTCCGGGTCGGCGCCGGAGGAGCCCACCCCGGTCGCCGCCGTCCCCGGTGACGTGGACGACGTGGTGCGTGACGCCGGTGTCATGCCGAGCCCGGACGCCGGGACGGTGGTCGTCGCCGAGGGCGCCGCCGACGCGGCGGGGTTGAGCGACGGGGACGAGCTGCGACTACGCGGCGACGACGGAACCGCCTCGGTGACGGTACGGGTCGAGGGCGGCTTCGACACCGCGTGGCTCGTCTCTCCGGGCACGCTGGATCGGCTCGACTCCGAACCGGCGACGACGGCGACCCTCGCGCGGCTCGCCGACGGCGCGGACGCCCAGACCTCCGTGGACCGCATCAAGGAGATCGGTGCCGGCCTCGAGGAGGGTTCCGTCTGCGGCGGTGCGCAGGTGCGGCAGAGCAACATGCAGGCGCTCGACATGGCCCTGGCCGTCGTGCTCGCGCTCCTGGCCGTCTCGGTGCTCATCGCTGTGGTCGGGATCGCCAACACGCTCTCGCTCAGCGTCATCGAGCGCACTCGGGAGTCGGCGCTCATGCGCGCCCTCGGCCTCACCCGCGGCCAGCTGCGCCTCATGCTCGGCATCGAGGCGGTACTGCTCGCCCTGGCCGGGGTGCTCGTCGGGACCGTCCTCGGCGTCGTCTACGGCGTGGCCGGGGTGAGCTCGCTCTTCGGTGACTTCGTCACCGTCACCCCGACCCTGCCCTGGGGGCAGCTCGCCGTCGTCGCCCTCGTCGCGGTGCTCGCCGGAGTGCTCGCCTCGGTGCTTCCGGCCCGCAGGGCCGCCAAGGTGGCTCCGGCACGGGCGCTGGCCACGGAGTAGCCGGCGGCGCTCCCTTCGCCACCCACGACACCCGGGAGGGCCACCGCGGCCCTCCCGGGTGTCGTGCCACGGCGTTGTCGGTGCCCCCTCATAACGTGGGGAGCATGCGGTTGCTGCACACCTCCGACTGGCACCTGGGACGCTCGTTCCACGGTGTCGGGCTGCTGACCGCACAGGCGGAGTACGTCGACCACCTCGTCGAGCTGGTCCGCTCCGAGTCCCTCGATGCGGTGCTCGTCTCCGGCGACGTGTACGACCGGGCGCTGCCCGCGCCGGACGCCGTGACGCTGCTCTCAGAGGCCGTCACGAGGATCATCGACGCCGGGGCGCGCGTGGTCATCTCCAGCGGCAACCACGACTCCGCGATCCGGCTGGGCTTCGCCTCCGACCTGCTCGCCAGTGCCGGGCTGCACATCCGCACCGACCCGGCCCGGATCGGCGAGCCCGTGATGCTCGACGACGTCGCCGTCCACCCGCTCCCCTACCTCGAGCCCGCGTCCTCGAGCGTCGGGGACCTCCTCGGCGTCACCGAGCGCAGCCACACGGCGGTCCTGCGGGCGGCCATGGACCGGGTGCGCGCCGACCTCGCCGGTCGCGGTCCCCGCAGCGTGGTCATGGCGCACTGCTTCGCCAGCGGCGGTGCCTCGAGCGACTCCGAGCGGGACATCTCCAGCGGTGGTGTGGGCATGGTGCCGGCAGAGCTCTTCGAGGGTGTCGGGTACGCCGCTCTCGGCCACCTGCACGGGCAGCAGCGCGTCACCGACACCGTGCGCTACAGCGGGTCACCGGTGGCCATGTCCTTCAGCGAGGTCCACCAGGTCAAGGGCTCCCTCCTCGTCGATCTGGACGCCGACGGCACCGCCCGCATCGAGTCCGTCCCCGCACCCGTCCACCGTCCGCTCGCCGTCATCCGCGGCGGGCTCGAAGAGGTCCTCGCCTCCCCCGAGCACACCGCGGCCGAGAGCGCCTGGGTGCAGGTCACCCTCACCGACGCCGTACGGCCGAGTGGGGCGATGGAGCGGCTGACCCGGCGGTTCCCGCACCTGCTCAACCTGCGCTTCGAGCCCGAGGGCGATGTGCTGCCCGTCCGCAGCTATGCCGCCCGGCTGCGCCGCCGGGAGCCGCTCGACGTGTGCTGCGACTTCGTCCACGACGTCCGCCGGGGCGTGGGCGCCAGCGAGCAGGAGCGCGAGCTGTTGCAGGCCGCTCTGGAGGACGTCCGCCGCTCCCAGGACCGGGGGCGGGTCGGTCGCCGGCGCCGGGGTGCGGCGTGAGGCTGCACCGGCTCGAAGTCACGGCCTTCGGACCCTTCGCCGACACGGTCGGCCTCGACCTGGAGGCTCTCGGCTCCGCCGGGCTCTTCCTCATCCACGGTCAGACCGGCTCGGGCAAGACCAGCCTGCTCGACGCGGTCTGCTTCGCCCTCTACGCCGGCGTCCCCGGGGACCGGCGCCCGGACAGCCTGCGCAGCCACCACGCCCCACCACGGACGCCGACGACGGTCACGCTCGAGCTGACCATCGCGGGCCGGCGGCTGCGGATCGAGCGAAGCCCGTCGTGGGAGCGTCCCAAGAAGCGTGGCACCGGGATGACGACCGAGCCGGCGAAGGTGGTCCTCGAGGAGTGGGCCTCCGGCGGCTGGTCCTCGCTCAGCACCCGGATCGACGAGACGGCCGAGGTGCTCGATGACCTCCTCGGGATGGGTCTCGAGCAGTTCCGCCGGGTCGTCCTGCTCCCCCAGGGGGACTTCGCCGCCTTCCTGCACGCCTCCGACGAGGTCCGTCGTGAGGTGCTCGAGCGCCTCTTCGACGTCTCCGACTACGCCGGAGTGGAGGCATGGCTCGCTGACCGCCGCCACCGCACCCGGGAGACCGTCGACCGCGGCCGGGAGCGGCTCACCCAGCAGACCCTCCAGCTGAGCGAGCTGCTCTCGGAGAGCACCGCGCAGCTGCCCGAGCCGGACGCACCGTGGAGCGAGCTCGGCGTGGCCGAGCTGCCCGAGTCGCTGGCCGCCGTCGACGAGGCCCTCGGGGCCCACTCCGCCGAGCTGATGACCGTGGCCGACGCCGCACGCCGTGCCGACCGTTCGGCCACCACAGCCCTGCAGCGCGCCCGGGAGCTCGACGCCCTGCAGCAGCGGGGACAGCGGGCCCGGGAGGCCCGCGAGCTGCTCGCGGCGCAGGAGGAGGCCCATGCGGAGCACCGCTCCGCCCTGTCCCGTGCGCGGGAGGCCGCCGTGGTCGGGCCGCTCGTCGCCGCCGAGCGCCGGGCGCGGGAGGTCGAAGCACGGGCCCGGGCTGCCCACGAGGAGGCGCTGGCGGGGCTTCCCGAGGGGCTGGACGGGGTCGCGGCGGAGGACTGGTTGGACTCGGCCGAGGAGCAGGACCAGCAGCTCCGGGGCGCGGAGCACGAAGTGGCCGGCCTGACGCGGGTGCTCACCGACGTGCAACGGCTGCGGCAGGACGGCGAACGGCACCGCACCGCCCTCGCCACTGCGCAGACGGCACTCACCTCCGCCACCTCGGCGCTGGAGCGAGCCGGGGAGCGTCTCGAGGAGGTGAGCACCGCCGCCGAGAGGCTCGACGTCGTCCGCCCCGAATCCGAGCGGATCGCCCGCGCCCTGACCTCCCGGAGCAGGGTCCGCGACCTGGCGGAGGCCCACAGCGCGGCCGTGGACGCCGCCCAGCGAGCCCGCGACACCGCACAGGACCGTCGTCAGCTTCTCCAGGAGCTGGTCCAGCAGCGGCTGGACAACATGGCGGGTGAGCTCGCCGAGCAGCTCGTGGACGGAGTGGCCTGCGCCGTCTGCGGCTCGCTCGAGCACCCCTCACCTGCCCCCGCGGGACGCGTGGTCACGGCCGAGCAGATCGAGCTGGCACGCGATGCCTCCGATGCGGCCGAGGAGGCGAGGGAGTCCGCCCGCCGCCGACGCGAGGAGGCCGCCTCCGCCCTCGAGGCCGCCAGGGCCACCGCCGAGGAGCTGACCCCCGACGGAGCCGACGAGGAGGAGCTTCGCGGTCGTCATGAGGCACTCCTCGCCGAGCGTGAGCAGCTGGAGCCGCTGGTATCCGGGCGCGGGCTCGCAGAGGAGACGCATCAGACGGCCCGGGCCGCGCTCACCCGGGCCGAGCAGGAGCACGACGCAGCCGACCGTGCTCTGGCCGATCTGACCAGCCGGTGGGCCCAGCTCGCCCACGACGTCCACGGCGCCGAAGAGCGGCTCCGCACACTGCTGGAGGAGCACGACGACGGCTGCGGGTGCCGAGCCTGGCCCGGATCGCTTCCCCACCCCCCGGCGGCGGACCCGGAGCTGGAGGCCGCGGCGGACGACCTTGCTGCCGAGGCCGTCGACCGCTGGAGCGTACGACGCGATGACTGGAAGCAGGTGCTGAGGAGTCACCTCGAGCGGCACTCCGCCGCAAGGGACGCGGTCCTCGCGCGCAGCCGGGCCGAGACGGAGCTGCACCGTGCCCGGACGGCTGCCTCGGATGCCGGTGATCGGCTCCACGAGGCGCTGACGGAGCACGGTTTCGACGACGCCCGGGAGGTCGACGAGGCCACGCTGGGGCGCACGGAGCTGACCGCACTGGCGGAGCGCGTCGAGAGCCACGAGCAGCAGGTGGCGTCGGTGGAGGCCGCACTGGCCGACGAGGACGTACAGGCCTCACTGGCCCGGGAAGCCCCGGACCTGGCAACCCTCGAGGAGGCAGCGCGCACGGCACGGCATGCCGCCGACGCGGCAGGCCGCGAGCAGGCATCCGCCGAGACCGTCCAGCGGCAGGTCGGTGCCCTGCTCGAACGCATCCGGTCCGAGTGCGAAGCACTGGGCCCCGCCGTGGCAGAGGCGGAGCTCGCCGGCGCGCTGGCCGACCTGGCCACCGGCACCGGCCGGGACAACGACAAGCGGATGCGGCTGTCGACCTACGTGCTCGCCGCCCGCCTCGAGCGCGTGGTCGAGCTGGCGAACGACCGACTGCAGGAGATGGCCGACGGCCGCTACGAGCTCGCCCACGACGATGCCTCCGCCACGGGTCGTCGACGCGGCGGGCTGGGTCTGCTGGTCCGTGACCTGTGGACCGGTCAGGACCGCAGCACCAGCACGCTCTCCGGCGGGGAGTCCTTCACCGCCTCACTCGCCCTCGCGCTCGGCCTCGCCGACGCCATCCGGGAGGAGTCCGGCGGGCGCGAGTTCGGGACGCTGTTCGTCGACGAGGGCTTCGGGAGCCTCGACGAGGACAGCCTCGAGCAGGTGCTCGACGTGCTCGACGGCCTGCGGGACGGCGGGCGCGTCATCGGCGTGGTCAGTCACGTCAGCGACCTGCGCACCCGCATCCCGGCGCGGGTCTCGGTGCACAAGAGCCAGGCGGGCTCACGGGTCACCGTGCACGACGACACCGCTCGCGACATCGCCTGACCCGGGGCCGCTCAGATCTCGGCGAGCTCCTCCGGCGACGGGCAGGAGCAGACGAGGTTGCGGTCGCCGTAGGCCCCGTCGATCCGTGAGACCGGCGCCCAGTACTTCGCCGAGGGGTCGACGCCCTGCGGGAAGACCGCGCTCGCCCGGTCGTAGGAGTGGTCCCACTCCCCCACGAGCGACTCCGCGGTGTGCGGGGCACCGCGCAGGACGGAGTCCTCGATGCCACCACCGGCCGCCGCGGCGTCGATCTCGCCGCGGATGGAGATCATCGCGTCGCAGAAGCGGTCGATCTCTCCCTTGTCCTCGGACTCGGTCGGCTCGACCATGAAGGTCCCGGCGACGGGGAAGCTCATCGTCGGCGCGTGGAAGCCGTAGTCGATGAGTCGCTTGGCGACGTCGTCGACGGTCACGCCGGTCTCCTTGCTGACCTGGCGCAGGTCGATGATGCACTCGTGGGCGACGAGCCCGTCCTTGCCGGCGTAGAGCACCGGGAAGTGCGGGTCGAGGCGGCGGGCGATGTAGTTCGCGTTGAGCACGGCGACCTGGGTGGCCCGGCTCAGTCCGGCACCGCCCATGAGCCGGATGTAGGCCCACGAGATCGAGAGGATCCCGGCCGAGCCGTACGGGGCGGCGCTGATCGGACCCACCCCGGTCTCCGGGCCCGCGGCGGGGGCGAGCGGGTGGTTGGGCAGGTACGGGGCGAGGTGCTCGCGAACCGCGACCGGGCCCACGCCCGGACCGCCACCACCGTGGGGGATGCAGAAGGTCTTGTGCAGGTTCAGGTGCGACACGTCCGCCCCGAAGCGACCCGGCTGGGCCAGACCGAGGAGGGCGTTGAGGTTGGCGCCGTCGACGTAGACCTGCCCTCCGGCGTCGTGCACGAGGGCGCACAGCTCGGTGATGGTGTCTTCGTACACGCCGTGGGTGCTCGGGTAGGTCACCATGATCGCCGCGAGGTCCTCCCGGTGCTTGTCCACCTTCGCCCGGAGGTCGTCCATGTCGATGTCGCCGCCCTCGGCGGTCTTGACCACGACGACCTTCATGCCGGCCATGACGGCCGAGGCGGCATTGGTGCCGTGGGCGCTGGCCGGGATCAGGCAGATCCGCCGCTGCTCCTCACCGCGGGCGGCGTGGTGAGCGCGGATCGCCAGCAGCCCGGAGAGCTCACCCTGGGATCCGGCGTTCGGCTGCAGCGAGACGGAGTGGTAGCCGGTGGCCTCTGCCAGCCAACCGCTCAGCTGGGCGATGAGCTCGCGGATGCCCACCGTCTGCTCGTCCGGAGCGAAGGGGTGCAGCCCGGCGAACTCGGGCCACGTGATCGCCGCCATCTCGGTGGTGGCGTTGAGCTTCATCGTGCACGAGCCGAGGGGGATCATCCCCCGGTCCAGTGCGAAGTCCCGGTCCGAGAGCTTGCGCAGGTAGCGCAGCAGCTGGGTCTCGGAACGGTGGTCGTGGAAGACGGGGTGGGTGAGGTAGTCGCTGCTGCGGACCAGCTCGGAGGGCCACTGCGGGCTCACCGGCTCGGCGGGCACGGCGCGGTCCTCCCCCTTCGCGGCGGCGCCGAGTGCCGTGGCGACGGCCCCGACCTCGTCCAGGGTGCTCGTCTCGTCGACCGAGAGGAGCACGGTGTCGACGTCGTGGCGCCAGATGTTCACGCCGGCCTGCAGCGCGGCGGCAACGGCCTCGTCGGCGCGACCGGGAACGGAGACCCGAAGGGTGTCGAACCACGGTCCGTCGGCGACCTCGACTCCGGCGGAGCGCAGCCGGTCGGCGAGCTCGACCGCGGTGCCATGGACCTGCTCGGCGATGGCGCGCAGGCCGTCAGGGCCGTGGTAGACGGCGTACATCGAGGCCATGACGGCCAGGAGCACCTGGGCGGTGCAGATGTTGCTCGTCGCCTTGTCGCGGCGGATGTGCTGCTCACGGGTCTGCAGGGCCAGCCGGTAGGCCTGGCGGCCGTCGGCGTCGACGGAGACACCGACGAGCCGACCGGGAAGGGTGCGCTCCAGGCCGGCGCGGACGCACATGTAGCCGGCGTGCGGGCCGCCGAAGGCCATCGGGACGCCGAAGCGCTGGGTGGTGCCGACCGCGACGTCCGCGCCCCACTCGCCGGGGGGTGTGAGCAGGGTCAGGGCGAGCAGGTCCGCGGCTGCGGTGACGAGGGCGCCCAACTCGTGGGCCGCGTCGGCGAGGGCGCGCCAGTCGTGGATGGTTCCGTCGGCCGCCGGGTACTGCACGAGCACGCCGAAGACGTCGCGCTCCCCTGCCGCGGTGCGCAGCTGTTCCGCGGTCGTGACGCCGGTGAGGTCAGCGGTGACGACATCGATGCCGAGGGGCACGGCACGGGTGGCGATGACCGCGGCGGTCTGCGGGAAGACATTGGTGTCCAGGACGAGCACGGCGTCCTTGGCGGCCTTGCTCGAGCGGCGCATGACGGTCATCGCCTCGGCGGCGGCGGTGGACTCGTCGAGCAGCGAGGAGCCGGAGGTCTGCAGGCCGGTGAGGTCCGCGACCATCGTCTGGAAGTTCAGCAGGGCCTCGAGTCGTCCCTGGCTGATCTCGGGCTGGTACGGGGTGTAGGCGGTGTACCAGGCGGGGTCCTCGAGGACGTTGCGCTGGATGACCGGAGGGACGATCGTCCCGTAGTACCCGAGCCCGATCATCGAGGTCAGGACGGTGTTCCGTGCGGCGAGGGAACGCAGCTCGTCCAGGACCGCCAGCTCGCTCGGGGCCGCCTCGATGCCGAGGGCCTCGGACTGCCGGATCGCGCCGGGCACGGCCGCGTCGCACAGGGCGTCGAGGTCGGGCTGCCCGACCGTCGCCAGCATCTCGGTGACGTCCTCGGGTCGGGGGCCGATGTGGCGGCCGACGAACTGAGGCAGGGACGGGTTGCTCATGAGGCTCCCTTGGACGCGAACGGGTACAAAGTCAGCCTCCCCTTCTGTCGCGCGCACGCTCCAGAGGTGCCTGATCCACGGGGTCCTTGGCGCCTGAGAGGTTCCGGGGAGTTTGCCCCTTCGGCGCCCCGCAGCGCGGGGACTCTCCCCCGTGGGGTGAACGGCCTGTGTCGGATCAGACTAACAGCGTCGCCGCGGGTGCGTGCCCGCGACCGGGCCGGGTCAGGCCAACTTGGCGCGGCGCCTCGCGCCGAGCTCGTCGCCAGGCACCTCGGGGGCCTCGTCGCTCTCGTCGGGGCTGCCCATCCGCTCGCTCGGGATCTCCATGAGGGAGCCCTCGACCTCGCGCCAGACCCGGCCGACGGCGATACCGAAGACGCCCTGCCCGCCCTGGACGAGGTCGATCACCTCGTCGGCTGAGGTGCACTCGTAGACGCTCGCGCCGTCGCTCATCAGGGTGATCTGGGCGAGGTCCTCGACCCCGCGCTCACGCAGGTGCTGGATCGCGACGCGGATCTGCTGCAGAGAGACGCCCGTGTCCAGGAGCCGCTTGACGACCTTGAGCACGAGGATGTCGCGGAAGCCGTAGAGCCGCTGGCTGCCGGAGCCGGCGGCGCCGCGCAGGCCGGGCTCGACGAGCCCGGTGCGGGCCCAGTAGTCCAGCTGGCGGTAGGTGATGCCGGCGGCACGGCACGCGGCCGGGCCGCGGTAGCCGATGTCCTCGGCGAGCTCGGGCAGGTCGTCGTCGAAGAGCACGCCCTGACTGCGGACCGAGGTCCTGCCGTCTTCGTTCGTGGCGTTCACAGCGCCCTCCCGTTCGCCATCACCCGTCCGGGGCCGAACGGGAAAGCACACCGGCATCTTCCGGTGTCCTTTGACGCTACGACCCCGGAGGGGGAGCGTCAATCACCGGCGCATCCACGGACCGCGTGTCGCGCCTCGGTGAGCTATCCGTCGCCGGGCTCGTCGAAGTCCTCCGGCGAGACGTCGTCGAGGAACTCCTTGAACTTGGCGACCTCGTCCTCCTCCTCGGAGGACTCGATGCCGACCTCGTCCAGCACCCCCTCCTCGGCGACGATCGTGGCGCCGCTGCGCAGCGCCAGCGCGATCGCGTCGGAGGAGCGTGAGGAGATCTCGGTGTCGTCGTCGAGGATCAGGCTCGCGTGGAAGACGCCCTCCGTGACGGAGTCGATCCGGACCGTGACGAGCTCGCGCCCGACGGCGCGGATGACGTTGACGAGCAGGTCGTGGGTCAACGGGCGCGGGGGCACGACGCCCTCCTGCGCGTAGGCGATGGCCGTCGCCTCGGCCGCCCCGATCCAGATGGGCACGTGGCGGCCACCGTCCCGCTCCCGCAGGAGCACGATCGGCTGCGAGGTGGGCATCTCCACACGGACACCGAGCACATCGAGAGACTTCACGTCTCCACCGTATCCCCAGACGCTGGGAGTCGGTCAGCCCTGCTCGTCGAGCTGCTGGCGCACCAGTGCCACGTGCAGCTCGAGGCAGCCCTCGACGACCGTGCGCACCACCGTGGCGTCGTCCACGCCGTCCTCGGTCGCGGCCCGACCGCGCAGCGCCTGCTGCCCGAGGACGTGCTCGGTCAGCCCGACCTCGCGCTCGGCCGCGCTCTTGAGCGGCCGCAGGTGACGCACCCCGATGCCGGTCTCGACGAGCGTCCCCGCCGCCGTCGCGACCTCCAGGTCGTGGGCGTCGAAGTGCTCCCGGTTCTTCGGCAGCAGGCCGTAGGAGACCAGCTCCCGGAAGGTGTCGGTGTCGATCCCTGCCGCCTGCTGCAGCTCGGTCCCGGTGAGCCGGAGCGGGCGGATCGGGGTGGAGAGCCGCTCGCTGATCTCCCCGCCGCTCCCCTGGGGTGCGACGGGTCCCTCGTCGGAGTCCACGTCGAGGCCACGCTCCATGGCGTCCAGTCGCTCCCGGATGACCTTGAGGGGCCAGAACCGGTCCCGCTGGGCGGTGAGGACGAACTCGAGGCGCTCGATGTCCTCCTGCGAGTACTTCCGGTACCCCGACGAGGTCCGAGACGGCGTGACCAGCCCCTCGGACTCGAGGAAGCGGATCTTGCTGATGCTGATGTCCGGGAAGTCGGGCTGCAGCCGCTTCAGCAGGGCGCCGATGCCGATGCGCTCCGCAGCCACCTCAGCGGGCAGCGCTGGAGTAGTAGTAGACGAGGCGGAACTTGCCGATCTGGACCTCGTCCCCCGTGTGCAGGCTCGCCTGGTCGATGCGCTCCCGGTTCACGTACGTGCCGTTGAGCGAGCCGACGTCCCGCACGCCGAAGCCGCCGTCCTCACGGACGAAGACCGCGTGCTTGCGCGAGACGGTGACGTCGTCCAGGAAGATGTCCCGGTCCGGACCCCGCCCCGTGGTCACCTCGGCGTCGTCGAGGAGGAACCTGGCCCCGGTGTTGGGGCCCCTCAGCACGACGAGCAGCGCAGTGCCCGGGTTGAGGGCGTCGACCGTCGCCTGCTCCTCGCGGTTCAGGTGGTAGTCCGTGTCGCCCGCGTCCGACGGGACCGAGCTCGCGAAGCCCGTGAACCGTTGCGTCGTGGGGTCCTGCCGAGCAGGCCTGCCCTCTTCGTTGCCGCTCATCTGCCCTCCTCGATCTTCTCGTGGGCCAGCCTAGTGCCCTTGTCCGTCAGTCGGTCTCGGCACGGTAGGCCGCGGCGTCCAGCAACGTCGAGGTGTCGGCGTCCTCGGCGAGCTCGAGCTCGTACATCCACCCCTGACCATAGGGGTCGGAGTTGACCAGCTCCGGGGAGGCGTCGAGGGCTTCGTTGACGGCCGTGATGGTCCCGGGCAGCGGCGCGTACAGGTCGCTGACCGACTTCGTGGACTCGACCTCGCCGCAGCCGTCACCGGCGTCGACGGTGTCGCCGACCTCCGGGAGGCTGACGTAGACCACGTCGCCGAGGGCCTCCTGGGCGTACTGGGTGATGCCCACCCGCACCGTGCCCGCACCGGTGTCCTTCACCCACTCGTGGTCGCTGGTGTAGCGAAGGTCATCGGGGTTGGTCTCGGCCATCGTCTCTTCTCCTCGTCGAGCTCAGGTCAGTCGGAGTCACTGCTCGACTCCGGGACGGGCTGAGCGTAACGAGGCGATGATTTGGAACGCAACGCCCCCACGTTCACCGACTCGAACTCCTCCACCTCGGCCTTGCCGCCCTTGCTGCGCACCGACGCGTTGACGCCTCCCGGGATCTCCATCGCGGAGCCCATCGTGTGTGCGTCACCGATGGCTGTGATCGTGTACGGGGCGTGGAGCTGGGTGTCGTCGACGACCACTCCCCCGTCGCCGTCGCGGAACCAGGTGTCGGCCACGACCCGCACGTCACCGATCTGGATGGCCTCGGCCCCCGCGTCGCGCAGCTCCTGGACGGCGTCGAGCAGCGTGGCCGAGGTGATCTGCCCGTCGGGGTCCTCGATCCGGAGCTTGATGCCGGGTCCGGTCGCTCGCTCGGTACCGGCGAGGATGCCGAGCGTGTCGGCCCGCTCCTGGGCGGCCCGGATCGCCTCCGGCGAGTCGCCCCCGCCCTCGGCGAGGTCGTCCCGGGTCCGCTCCAGGTCCCTCACCTGGTCGTCCAGCCGGTTGCCGGTCTGGGTGACGTCGTCGAGGATCCGCACGAGCTCGTCCTGACGGAGGCTGTCCAGGCCCTGGGACTGGGTCTGGCGGACCTGGGTGACGATCGCGACCCCGAGCAGCACGGCGAGCACCAGCGCGAAGCCGTTGGCCAGGGTGGCCCGCGGCCGGGCGATCCGGTACAGCCGCCGCCACGCCCGGGAGGCCGAACCCGTCGGCTCCGTCTGCGCCGTGAAGGCCTCGTGCGGCTCCGGCGCCTCGTCCTTGCTGCTCATGCCTTGAAGAGGTGTCGGCGGATGGAGGCGACGTTGGAGAAGATCCGCACGCCGAGGACGACCACGACGCCCGTGGACAGCTGCGAGCCCACCCCGAGCTGGTCCCCGAGGAAGACGATGAGCGCGGCGACGACAACGTTGGACAGGAAGCTGACGACGAAGACCTTGTCGTTGAAGATCCCGTCCAGGGCCGCTCGGACCGCACCGAAGACCGCGTCGAGGGCGGCGATCACGGCGATGGGCAGGTAGGGCTGGAGCCAGACCGGGACATCCGGCTGGAGCACCAGGCCCAGCACGATGCCCAGCACCAGTCCGAGGGCGGGGATCATCGACTCTCCTCTTCGACGGGGTGTTCCGGCGGCATGTCCTCACCGGGCGCGACGACCTCCGCGTGCACGGAGGAGGCCTCGTCGGCTCCGGGGAGGGTCATCCTGTCATCGGTCGAGACGGATGCCTGGATGTCGTAGTCGGAGCCGAGCATGTCGAGGTAGGCGCCACCCGGCCCCTCCTCGAAGCCCGAGCGCAGGTCGTCGGGGTCACCGATGGCCTCGATGGTGTACGGGCGGGTCAGCGGCCGGAAGTTCACGAGGATCGCCTCACCGGCGAAGCGGATCGCGGAGTGCGCGGTGAGCCGCTGGTCGTTGATGGCCACGGCTTCTGCCCCGGCAGCCCACAGGCCGTTGGTGATGATCTGCAGGTCGCCGGACTGCACCCGCTGCTCGTCGGATCCCCCGGTGCGCGGGTCGCCGTCGGCGCTCTCCCCTGCCCCGTTTGCGTCGTCGAGGGTGATCGTCACCCCGGGGCCCTCGACCTCCACGACACCGGTGGTGACGCGCAGGGCCTCCTGGTCCCGCTGGCGGGCCTTGACCTCTCCGGGGGCGATCTTCGAGCTGGCCGCGTCGATCTCGCCCTGCAGACGGCGCGCCTCCGCGCCCCCTTCGTCCACCGCGTCCTGTCGGCTCTGGATCTGCTCGACGAGGTCGGCGCGGGTCTGGCTGCGCACGTCCTCCCGGGCACGCAGGCTCGCGGCGCTGATCCCGATCAGGAGCCCGATCAGGAGCAGGGAGACCAGCAGGAGGGGGCGCCGCGGACCGGTGGAGCGTGGTTCACCGCGGGCCTCACGAGCCTTTGCCATGGCCGCGTACCCGGGGTCCAGGGGACGCTCGAGCATGGACGTCAGCAGGGTCATGGAGGCGTCCTTGCGGCGCTCCGCCCGCGGCAGGCCGGCCTTGTCCCCGTACTCCGCCTCGTCGTCGTCCAGGTCGGCAGGGTCCGGGAGCCCGTGCGACCCCGGCGCGCTCCGGTCCCAGCTCATGGCGTCAGCCTAGGTGGTGGAAGTCGGTGCGAGAGTGAAGGCATGGAACGACACGTGCTCACCCTCGACGAGACCGCCTGCCGACGCCGCACGAGCGTGAAGTGGCGCGCCCACGACGAGGACGTGCTGCCGATGTGGGTCGCCGAGATGGACGTCCTGCCGGCGCCCGCGGTGGCCGAGGAGATGGAGCGGATCACTCGCGACGGCGACTTCGGCTACCCGGTGCCCGGGGACTACCTCGAGTCGATCGCCGGCTGGTACCGGGACGAGGGTGCGCCGGTCGACCCGGGGCGGATGCGCCTCGTCACCGACGTCATGACCGGCGTGCAGGCGGGGATCACGGCGCTCACCGAACCGGGCGATCCCGTCTACGTCACCGTGCCGGTCTACCCGCCCTTCCACTCGGTGGTCGAGGCCGCGGGTCGGCAGCTCGTGCAGGTGCCGCTGACCCCGGCGGGGCGACTGGACGTGCCGGCCCTCAGCCGCGCCTTCGCCGCCTCCCCCGGACGGGGCGCGGTGCTGCTGTCCAACCCGCACAACCCGACGGGGACCGTGCCCACCGCCACCGAGCTGACCTCGCTGGCCGAGACCGCCGGGACCCACGGCGTGGGGATCGTCAGCGACGAGGTGCACGCCCCGCTCGTCCTCCCGGGCGCGGGTTTCACCTCGATCACCGCGGTCCCCGCCGCCGAACGCGCGCTCGCGGTGATGTCGGCGGCGAAGGGGTGGAACCTCGCCGGCCTCAAGGCGGCCGCCGTGCTGGCGGGCCCCGACTCGGAGGAGTCCCTCGCCCGTGTGCCCGGGGACCTCGGGTACCATGCCAGCCACGTCGCCATGCGGGTGCAGAGCGCGGCCCTGGACGACGGCCGGGACTGGCTCGCGGACCTCGTCGCGGACCTGGACGCCAACCGCAGCCTGCTGCAGGAGCTGCTCGCCGACCTCCCGGGCGTGCGCTGGCGTCCGGTCGAGGCCACCTACCTCGCGTGGCTGGACCTCCGCGGGGCCGACCTCGGCGAGGACCCCGCGGGGGCGCTGCTCGGTCGTGGCCGGCTGGCCCTGAACAGCGGCCCCCCCTTCGGTGCCGGCGAAGGCTTCGCCCGGCTGAACTTCGCCGCCTCCCCCGAGCTCCTGCGAGAGGGCGTGCGCCGTCTCGCGAAGGTCGCGGTGGGCTGACCGAGCCGCGGACGGCGAGCAGTGGGATGGATCACGATTTGGCCAATTCCCCTGTCTGACGGGCCGTGGGAGTCCCATTGCGGGGGTGCTGACTTGATTCGTGCGCTCGTCACGTTAAGTTGAAACAGGTGACCGCTGAGCCAGACAAGACCCAATCGACCTCCCAGCAGTCCCGCTTCACGCTGCGTCAGCCGACCATCGAGGATGGCGGTTCGATGTGGCGGGTGGCCCGGGACTCCCAGACCCTGGACCTGAACACGTCCTACGCCTACCTGCTGTGGGCCCGCGACTTCGCGACCACGAGCGTCGTGGTCGAGGACGAAGGGGGCAACGTCGTCGGCTTCGTCAGCGGCTACCTCCGCCCGGACGCCCCGCACACCCTCATGGTGTGGCAGGTCGCCGTCGACGCCGACCAGCGCGGCCACGGCCTCGCCGGCCGCATGCTCGACCACCTGGCGGATACCGTCCCCGGCGTGACCGGCCTGGAGACGACGATCACGGCGGACAACACCGCCTCGCGCGCGCTCTTCTCCGGCTTCGCCCGGGGGCGCGGTGCGGAGCACGAGGAGATCGACCTCTTCCTTGCGGGGCACTTCCCCGACGAGGGCCACGACCCGGAGGTACTGCACCGCATCGGACCGTTCTGACCCGCCGCCCCCGACCGATACGCCACCCCCACGACTTCACGGAGGAAGGACCCCTCTCATGAGCAACCCCGCCACCCAGATCTTCACCACTCGCGAGTCCGAGGTACGCAGCTACTGCCGGAACTGGCCGGTGGTGTTCGACACCTCGAGCGGCCCGTACCAGTGGACCGAGGACGGCGAGCGCTACATCGACTTCTTCTCGGGTGCCGGTGCCCTGAACTACGGGCACAACAACCCGGTCCTCAAGGAGGCCCTGCTGGAGTACCTGACCAGGGACGGGGTCACCCACTCCATGGACATGTACACCGTCGCCAAGCGCGACTTCCTCGAGACCTTCACCGAGCTGATCCTCGCGCCCCGCGGGATGACCCACAAGATCCAGTTCCCCGGACCGACCGGCACCAACGCCGTCGAGACCGCGCTGAAGACCGCCCGCAAGGCGACCGGCCGCGAGGACATCGTCTCCTTCACCAATGCCTTCCACGGCATGACGCTCGGCTCCCTGGCGGTGACCGGCAACTCCTTCAAGCGCGGCGGCGCCGGTACCCCGCTGTACCACGCGACGGCCGCCCCCTACGACGACTACATCGACGGGGAGACCTCCGACTTCGCCTGGCTGAAGCGCATCTGGGCGGACAGCAGCTCCGGCCACGCCCTGCCGGCCGCCGTCATCGTCGAGACCGTCCAGGGCGAGGGCGGGCTCAACGCCGCCCGCGGCCAGTGGCTCAAGGAGCTGCAGGAGCTGTGCCGCGAGCACAAGGTCCTGCTCATCGTCGACGACGTCCAGGCCGGCTGCGGCCGGACCGGCAAGTTCTTCTCCTTCGAGGAGTACGGCCTCGACCCGGACATCATCACGATCAGCAAGTCGATCTCCGGGTACGGGCTGCCGATGGCGCTGACGCTCATCAAGCCGGAGATCGACGACTGGGAGCCGGGCGAGCACAACGGCACCTTCCGCGGCCATAACCCCGCGTTCATCACCGGGACCAAGGCGCTGCGCACCTTCTGGGCCGACGACGAGCTGGAGAAGAACATCGCCGCCCGCTCTGAGCAGCAGCACGCCCGGCTCGAGGTCATCGCCGGCCTCGCCGAGGGCAGCCAGGTCCGCGGTCGCGGCCTGCTCTCCGGCGTCGCCTTCCGCGACCTCGACGTGGCCGACCAGATCGCCGCAGCCGCCTTCCAGCGGGGGCTGATGATCGAGACCTCCGGCTCGTCCGACGAGGTCATCAAGGTGATGCCGCCGCTGACCATCACGGAGGAGCAGCTCGCCGAGGGCCTGGACGTCCTCGAGGACGCCGCCCGGGAGGTCCTCGGCGCGCCCGCGCGCGAGGGCGCTAGCGTCTCCGCGTGATCATCACCCCAACCCCCTACTTGAAGGAGAACGCCTCATGAAGGTTGTCAACGTCAACGACCTGGACGGCACCGAGGACGACGTCATCCACGGCAACTGGCAGAGCCGCCGGATGGTGCTGGCCCGGGACAAGGTCGGCTTCAGCTTCCACATCACGATCCTCAAGGCCGGCACGTCCTCGGACTTCTGGTACGCGAACCACGTCGAGGCCGTCTACGTCTACCAGGGCAAGGGCACCCTCACCGACCGCGACACCGGTGAGACCTACGACCTCAAGCCGGGCGTCATGTACATGCTCGACGACGCGGACAAGCACACCGTGACCGTCGAGGAGGAGATCCACTGTGCGTGCGTCTTCAACCCGCCGGTGACCGGCCGCGAGGTCCACGACGAGAACGGCGT
>CAYLUX010000008.1:14315-47258 GCA_964386935.1 uncultured Janibacter sp. | reverse complement strand
GGGGAGCTGCTCTACTGCTACAACATCGTCCGGCCGCGCAACGTCATGCCGGTCCACGGCGAGTGGCGCCACCTCGTCGCCAACGGCGAGCTGGCCATCGCCACCGGCGTCGACCCCGACCGGGTCGTGCTCGCCGAGGACGGCGTCGTCGTCGACCTCGTCGACGGCCGGGCGCGGATCGCCGGAGCAGTGCCCTGCGGGTACGTCTACGTCGACGGCTCGAGTGTCGGCGAGGCCGACGAGGACCTGCTCAAGGACCGCCGGATCCTGCGGGACGAGGGCTTCATCTCCGTCATGGTGGTCGTGGACTCCTCGACCGGGAAGATCATCGCCGGGCCCCAGATCACCGCGCGCGGCTTCGCCGAGGACGACGAGATCTTCTCCCAGGTGGAGCCGAAGATCGTCACCGCCCTCGAGGAGGCGGCCCGCAAGGGGACGACGGACACCCACCAGCTCCAGCAGGTCGTGCGGCGCGCGGTCGGCGGCTGGGTCGGCGGCAAGATCCGTCGCCGCCCGATGATCATCCCGGTGGTCGTCGAGGCCTGAGACGCCCCCTTCGCCCTAGGCGAGGGAGACCGCGAGCAGCGCGCCCCCGACGAGCCACGGGCCGAAGGCCAGGTGGGTCGAGCCCGAGGCTCGGCGGGCCAGGAGCAGCCAGAGTGCTGCGAGGCCACCGAGGACGAAGCCGAGCCAGATCCCGACGACGAGCTGGGGCCAGCCCAACCAGGCCAGGGCCGGCGCGAGCGAGAGCATGAGCTTGGCATCGCCCATGCCGATCGAGCGTCCGTGCAGGAGCAGGGCCAGGAGCACGAAGCCGCCGCCGACGAGCACCGCGGCCACGACCGCCCGCCGCAGGGCCGCCGCGTCACCGGTCGCCCAGCTCGCGAGCGCGAGGAGCGCCAGCTCGACGGGGACCAGGGGCAGGGTCAGCGCGTTGGGCAGCCGGTGGACGTCGGCGTCCACGGCCGCGAGGGCCGCGGCGGCCGGCACGAGCACGAGGTAGGGCAGCACGACCGGCCAGGGCCGGTCCTCGAGCGCCAGCGCGACGAGCACCCCGACGAAGGGGATGGCCGGCACCACCCACACGTGGCGGGGGAGGGGCCCGGTCTCCTCCGGGCGGCGGTAGCGGCCCGTGCGCAGTCGGCGGCAGACGGCGAGCGCGACCGCGAGCAGGAGCGCCGCGAGGAGTATCAGCTGCACCCGAGGGAGGGTAGCGGGGGTGGGCGGCCGGTGCCGGTGATCGTGGCCCGCCCTGTGGACACCCGCCCGCCGGGGCCCATCCGTGGGGGCTGTTGCGCGTGTGACGCGTGTGTCGGGAGGTGCTTTCACCTACTCTGAGGATCATGGCCACGCGTGCGTCAACCACCTCCCGCACCCGCAAGGGAGCCTCCACGAGGCCCAAGGGCAGTCGTCCCGCGGGCCGGACCTCCCGTGCGAAGGGGAGCACCTCCACCCGCAAGAAGCAGAAGCCCTCGAGCGGTGGCCTGCCCATGCCGCTGGTCGCCATCGGGCGCACCTGGATGGGTGTCGCCCACGCGACCGGTGAGGGCGTGCGCCGGATGGGCCACGGGGCCAGCCAGATCGAGCCCGAGCACCGCCGTGACGGACTGGGCTTCCTCGCCCTGGCGCTCGCGCTCGTCGTCGCCGTGCGCGAGTGGTGGGGTCTGGACGGTGTCTTCGGTGACGTCGTGCACGCGATCTTCGCCGGGACCTTCGGGCGCGTGGCCTACGCACTGCCCGTCGTCCTGGTCCTGCTGGGCATCCGCCTGCTGCGCTCGCCCGGTGACGAGGCGGAGTCGGCTCGCATCGGCTTCGGGACCGCGATGCTGCTCTTCGCCGCGAGTGGTCTGACCCATCTGGCCAAGGGCATCCCGCAGCCGCCCGACGGCGCGGTGGGCATGCGTGACGGGGGCGGCATCGTCGGCTTCCTCGCCTCGGACCCCCTCGCGACCGCGGTGACCGAGTGGCCGGCCATCATCCTGCTGGTCCTGCTGGGCCTCTTCAGCCTGCTGCTCGTCACCGGGACCCCGCTGCACGAGGTGCCGCAGCGCCTCGCCTACATCCGGGCGGCGTTCACCGGCGTGCCGCCCACGGACCTCTCGGGGGCCCAGCCCTCCGAGGCGCCCAAGGCCGCCGTCAGCCGTGCCCGCCGGCGCAAGCGCCCCGAGGAGTCCGAGCTCTCGGGCCAGCGTGACGGGGACACCGCCTACGACCAGGCCGCCGTGATCGAGCCGGCCGACGGGGCCAAGGGTCGCAAGAAGAAGAAGTCCGGCCCCGCGAGCGAGCCGGCCGCCGAGACCCCGCAGCCGGCCGACGGCCCGCGTCCGGGTGAGAAGCGTCCGACGAAGAACGCGCCCGTCGCCCCGGTCCAGGCCGGCACGACCGAGCTGCCCGCGCCGCCGACCGCACAGCTGCCGCAGCGCGTGGAGCAGCTGGCGCTGGCCGGGGACGTCACCTACACCCTGCCCGAGAGCGGGCTGCTCACGCCGGGTGCCCCGCACAAGGAGCGCTCCGCCGCCAACGACCGCGTCGTCGAGGCGCTGACGAGCACGCTCGACGAGTTCGGGATCGACGCCCAGGTCACCGGCTTCCACCGCGGGCCGACCGTCACCCGGTACGTCGTCGAGCTGGGCCCCGGCGTCAAGGTCGAGCGGGTCACCGCCCTGTCGAAGAACATCGCCTACGCCGTCGCCTCCGCGGACGTGCGCATCCTCAGCCCGATCCCCGGCAAGTCGGCCATCGGCATCGAGATCCCGAACACCGACAAGGAGATGGTCTGCCTCGGTGACGTCCTGCGCAGCGACGTCGCCCGCAACAACCAGCACCCGATGGTCATGGGTGTCGGCAAGGACGTCGAGGGTGGCTTCGTCATCGCCAACCTCGCGAAGATGCCCCACATCCTCGTCGCCGGTGCCACCGGCTCCGGTAAGTCCTCGTTCGTGAACTCGATGATCACCTCGATCATGATGCGGGCCACGCCGGACGAGGTGCGCATGGTGCTCATCGACCCCAAGCGCGTGGAGCTGACCGCCTACGAGGGCATCCCGCACCTGATCACCCCGATCATCACCAATGCCAAGAAGGCGGCCGAGGCGCTGCAGTGGGTCGTGCGCGAGATGGACATGCGCTACGACGACCTGGCGACCTACGGCTACAAGCACCTGGACGACTTCAACAAGGCGGTCCGGTCCGGCAAGGTCGAGCCGATCCCGGGCAGCGAACGCGTGCTGCAGCCCTACCCGTACCTCCTCGTGATCGTCGACGAGCTCGCCGACCTGATGATGGTGGCCCCGCGCGACGTCGAGGACTCCATCGTGCGGATCACCCAGCTGGCGCGCGCCGCGGGCATCCACCTCGTGCTGGCGACGCAGCGTCCGTCGGTCGACGTCGTGACCGGTCTCATCAAGGCCAACGTCCCCTCGCGGATGGCCTTCGCCACCTCCTCGCTGGCCGACTCCCGGGTCGTGCTCGACCAGCCCGGCGCCGAGAAGCTGCTCGGCCAGGGTGACGCGCTCTTCCTCCCGATGGGCAAGAGCAAGCCGATGCGAGTGCAGGGTGCCTGGGTCACCGAGACCGAGATCCACGACGTCGTCGGCCACGTGACGGGTCAGCTGAAGCCCCACTACCGCGAGGACGTCATCCCCGAGGCCCCGAAGAAGCAGATCGACGAGGACATCGGTGACGACCTCGACGTGCTGCTGCAGGCGACCGAGCTGGTCGTCAACACCCAGTTCGGGTCGACCTCGATGCTGCAGCGCAAGCTCCGCGTCGGCTTCGCGAAGGCCGGCCGGCTGATGGACCTGCTCGAGTCCCGCGGGATCGTCGGTCCCTCAGAGGGCTCCAAGGCCCGCGACGTCCTCGTCACCCCGGACGAGCTCCCCACGACGCTCGCCCTGCTCAAGGGCGAGGACCCGCCGGCACCGGAGCCGGGGGAGGAGCCCGAGGCCTACTCCCCGGACACGCCCGAGGAGGTCGAGACCACCGAGGGTGCCCCGGTGCAGGAGCAGGCCGGTGACCGGTACGCCAACGACCCGATCGGGACCGACCCGCCGGCGGAGGAGTGGACCGAGGAGGACGACGAGGACGCCTGGTCACTCACCGACCGGCGCTGAGTCCTCCTCGACAAGCCCGGCGTCGACGAGCTCGGACCGCACGTCCGCGACGAAGTCACGCACGGCGACCCCGCCGTGGACCGGCCCACCTGCCAGCATCCCGTCACCCCCGAGGAGGACGGCGCCCGGCGTGCCGATCCCGAAGATCCGCGCGGTCGTGGCGCTCGGGTCCTGCAGCAGGTAGCCCTCGAGCTCGGGGTGCTCCTCGAGGACGTCGGCGACCGGGCGCCAAGTCGCGGCACTGACCCGCACGGGGCCCAGCTGCCGGTCCCACAGGGGGATCTTCTCGATGGCCTCGGCGCAGGAGCCGCAGGTCGTGGAGACGAAGATCAGCAGGTGGGCGCCGTCGCGGATCAGGTCCCGCAGCGGCACCGTCGTGCCGGAGGCGTCCACGAGCGAGGCGTAGGGGATCGGCGTCGGCACGTACTCCTCGGGGTCCTCGCCCCGGGGCACGGCGGGTCGGGGGGCGGAAGCCCCCTTCGCCGGGGCCACGGTGAGCCACACGAGCACGATGGCGACCGCGGTGAGGGCCAGCCACATCCAGACGGTGCCGGAGGCCTGCAGCAGCCGCACGATCACGGCCTCCTCGTCCGTGGCCGACCACATCGTCAGCCCCGAGAGCCCCAGCAGGATCACGTTGCGTGCCGCGGTGCGCCGGGAGACCTCCCCGGTGCCGAGTCGGCCGAAGCAGCCGCAGGTCACCGGGTGGTCGAAGCGCAGCGCGCGCAGGATGACGGCCAGGTAGGCCGCGAAGAGGATCAGGGTGAGCGCCGCGACACCGAGCGAAGGGGGCGCCGGCGCCGCCAGCAGTGCCCCCGCGAGGACGAGCTCGACCCACGGGAGCATCCGCGGGGCGGGCGACTCGGTGAGCCACTCGGGCATCCCCAGCTCGCGGAAGGCGCTGAGCACGTCGTGGCGTCGGCGCAGCTTGGCCAGCCCGCTGACGGCCAGGAGCGCGGCGAGCAGCAGCGGGGGCAGCAGCAGAGGACCAGCGAGCACGCGGCGATTCTAAGGTGCCGGAGGTGCGTTGCACCGCAGCCCGGTCCGGCTGGTCGTACAGTTGGGCGGGTGAGCAAGGCGTGGTACGAGCTCGACACCCGGCCGACCGGCCTGAGCTACTGGACAGCGGTCGTGCGCAAGCAGCCCTCGGCGATCCTGATGTCCATCCAGCTGGTGGCGATCGCGCTGCTGCCCTGGGTCGAGGACGAGGCGTGGGGGCGCACCTTCATCACGAGCCTGTCCTTCGTCGCTGTGACCTTCGGCATCTGGGCGGTGCGCTCCACTCCGGCGCTGACCTGGCTGGCCCTGTGCATCGGCATGCCGGCCTTTCTGCTGGAGGTCTGGTCCGTCGTCGACTCGGACAACACCGCGGTGACCTTCGTCGCGCACCTGCTGCTGGCGATCTTCTACCTCTACGTCGCCTACGGCCTGATCTCCTACGTCTTCGCCGACTCCTGGGTGACCAAGGACGAGTTCTTCGCGGTGGCGGCGGCCCTGACGGTGCTGCTCTTCGCCTTCGCCTATCTCTACGTCGCGATCCAGACCCTCGCGCCGGGGTCCTTCGTGAACGGCTCGGGCCAGCCGCACCGCTCCTTCCTCGAGCTGGTCTACCTCTCCTCGGCCAACCTCGCCGGGGTCGGGCTCTCGGACGTCGTGCCCGTGCGGCCGCACGCGCGGGCCGCGGTCATCATGGAGCAGCTCACCGGCGTCCTCTACGTCGCGATGGTCATCTCCCGGCTCGTCGCACTCACCGTCACGCGTGCGAGGAACTGAACCGGCGGCCGCTTAGAGTAGGGGGCATGTCCGTGCCCCGTAGCGTCGCCCTGGTCACCTTGGGGTGCACCCGCAACGAAGTCGACTCCGAGGAGCTGGCCGGCCGGCTGGCCGCCGAGGGGTGGACCCTCGTCGAGGACGCCGCGGCCGCCGACGTCGCGGTGGTCAACACCTGCGGCTTCATCGAGTCCGCGAAGAAGGACTCGATCGACGCCATCCTCGAGGCCAACGACCTGCGCGAGCACGGCAAGACGCAGAAGGTCGTCGCCGTCGGGTGCCTGGCCGAGCGCTACGGCAAGGTGCTGGCCGACGAGCTGCCCGAGGCGGACGCCGTCCTCGGTTTCGACTCCTACACCGACATGTCCAGCCACCTGCGTGCCGTGCTCGACGGTGCCTCGCCCGAGGCGCACACACCGGGCGACCGTCGCAGGCTGCTGCCCATCGCCCCCGTCGAGCGGGCCGAGCACGCCGACGAGGTGGCCCTGCCCGGGCACGGCGCGAGCGATCTGCCCCGTGTGCGCCTCGACGCGCGCCCGTGGGCACCGCTGAAGATCGCCTCCGGCTGCGACCGCCGCTGCTCCTTCTGCGCCATCCCCACCTTCCGTGGCCTCTTCGTCTCGCGGCGCCCCCACGACGTGCTCGCCGAGGCCCGCTGGCTCGCCACCCAGGGGGTGCGGGAGCTCTTCCTCGTCAGCGAGAACACGACCTCCTACGGCAAGGACCTCGGGGACCACGACCTGCTCCAGGGGCTGCTGCCGGAGCTCGCGGCGATCGAGGGCATCGAGCGGGTGCGTGTCTCCTACCTCCAGCCCGCGGAGATCCGCCCCGGGCTGCTCGAGGCGATCGCGACGACCCCGGGCGTCGTGCCCTGGTACGACATCTCCTTCCAGCACGCCTCGCAGGGGCTGCTGCGCCGGATGCGTCGCTTCGGCTCCACGGAGTCCTTCCTGCAGATCATCGACTCGGTGCGCGCCCGCCAGCCGGAGGCCGGCATCCGCTCCAACGTCATCGTCGGATTCCCCGGCGAGACGGAGGAGGACGTGGCCGAGCTGGAGCGCTTCCTCACCGCGGCCCGGCTCGACGTGGTCGGCGTCTTCGGCTACTCCGACGAGGACGGCACGGAGGGCGAGCGCCTGGACGAGAAGGTCGACCCGGACGTGATCGCCCAGCGGGTCGACCGCATCACCCGCCTCGTCGAGGAGCTGACCGCCCAGCGCGCCGAGGAGCGCATCGGGGAGACCGTGGTCGTGCTCGTCGAGGAGGCCGACGACGACAGCGGCGAGGTGTCCGGTCGCTCCGCCCACCAGGGTCCCGACATCGACGGCCTCACCCTGCTCACCGGCGCCACCGAGGGCCTCGCCGTCGGGGACTTCGTCACGGCCCGCGTCGTGGGCACCGAGGGCATCGACCTCGTCGCGGAGGTGTCGCGGTGAGCACCGAGCCCCAGCGGCCCGCACCCGTGGCCGAGTCCCCGGAGCCCAGCCCCTGGAACCTGCCCAACGCCCTGACCGTCATGCGGATCCTGCTCGTGCCGGTCTTCGTCTGGCTGGTGCTGCGCCACGGCGGGGACGAGACGGCCTCCCGCTGGTGGGCCTTCCTCGTCTTCGCGATCGCGATCATCACCGACCGGATCGACGGTGACCTGGCGCGCGCGAAGGGGCTGGTGACGAACTTCGGCAAGGTGGCCGACCCGATCGCGGACAAGGCGCTCACCGGGGCGGGCTTCATCACCCTCTCGATGATCGGGCAGATCCCCTGGTGGATCACCGTGGTCATCCTCGCCCGCGAGATCGGCATCACCGCGATGCGCTTCTGGGTGATCCGGCACGGGGTCATGCCCGCCAGCCGCGGCGGGAAGATCAAGACCTTCCTGCAGGCGCTGGCCATCGGGCTCTTCGTCATGCCGCTGGCCAGCCTGCCCCTGGAGATGCTCTGGCGCGGCATCGCCTGGGTGATCCTCATCGGTGCTCTGGTCGTGACGATCGCGACCGCCGTGGACTACGTGATGAAGGCGCTCACCCTGCGCAGCACGAGCGAGCGGGCGCAGGCAAAGCGGGCCCGCCGCGAGGGCCGTGGCTGAGGCGGCGGAGCTGCTCGAGCGGCTCATCGGGAGCGGTCGGACCCTCGGGACGGCCGAGTCCCTCACCGGGGGCATGCTCGCGGCCGCCGTCGTCGCGGTGCCGGGAGCCTCCCGGGCCTTCCGTGGGTCGGTCATCGCCTACGCGCCGGACCTGAAGAGCCGACTGCTCGACGTGGACCCCGACCTCATCGCCGAGGTGGGCACCGTGGACGCCGAGGTGGCCCGGCAGATGGCGAAGGGGGCGCAGCGCGCCTTGGGCGTCGACGTCGCGCTCGCGACGACCGGTGTCGCCGGCCCGGGCCCGGCCGAGGGGCACCCCGCCGGGACCCTGTGGGTGGCCTGCGCCACCGGGTCGGGAGTAGCGGCGCGCGGTTCGGTGTTGACGGGGGCACGAGGAGCCGTCCGCTCCGGCGCCGTCACCGCCGCGCTGGAGCTGGCGCTCGAGGTCGCCTGACCGATGTCACCGCCTCGCGGTACGGTTGGGTCAGCAGACGGTCAAGGAGGTGGAGGCGTTGGTGCTGCTGCGTGAGGAGCTCGGTGACGTGCTGCGTGGTACCCGGCGTGCCCAGGGACGCACCCTGCGCGACATCTCCGGCAAGGCCTCGGTCTCCCTCGGGTACCTCAGCGAGATCGAGCGGGGGGAGAAGGAGGCCAGCTCCGAGCTGCTCTCGGCCGTCTGCGAGGCCCTCGAGGTGCCGATGTCGACCGTCCTCACCCGTGTCGCGGAGAGGGTCGAGATAGCCGAGCAGGCCAGCGCCCCGGTGACCCTCCCGGTCGGCGGGCGCCGCACGGACGTCGTCTCCGCGGCCTGAGCCGCCGCCCACTCACCGTTCCCTGGTCGGACGCAGCCGCAGCCCCTGCGGTGTCGTCATGAATCCGGCGGCGGTCAACGCGCTCGTCACCGGATCACCCGCGCCCAGCACGGGGTTGCCGTCGGCCTTCTTCACGGTGAGCGGCCCCAGCGCGCCGCCGCGGACCGTCGCGGCGAGGGCGGACGCCGCCTCGCCGAGCAGCCGCTCGTCGTCGCTCCAGGAGAGCAGGGTGCGCCCACCCCGCTCGACGTAGAGGACCAGATCGCCGTCGACGGCCACGACGACGGCACCGGCCTTGCGGCCCGGCAGGTGGCCGGTGCCCGTCCGCTCCGGCCAGCGCAGCGCAGCGCCCCAGGGGCTTGCGGGATCGGTCGCGGCCATGACGAGGGCGCCGGACCTCTCCGGCGCCGCCCGGAGCCGGTCGACGGCGCCAGGGACCGCGAACTGCGAGGCCCCCAGCCCCTCGACGAAGTAGCCGCGCCGCACCTGCCCGGACTCCTCGGCCAGGCCGAGCACGCGGTGCACCGCGGCGAAACCCCCCTCGACCTCCTCGGCGACCACGCTGCCGCGGGTGACGACGCCGTAGCGGTCGAGCAGACCCTCTGCGGCTGCGTGCACGCGCACCGTCGGGTCGGTCTCGGCGGTGGGCAGCAGGGACCAGCGGCCGGCGACCTGGGGTGGGCCCGAGCGGCTGACCGACGGTGGGCGCCCCAGCCGGGGACGTCCGCCGTACCGGCCGCGCGCGGTGGCGCGCCTCGCGGGCCGGTGCGCGGTCCGGCCACCGGTGAGGCGGCCACGGACCGGAGCCAGGGTGTCGCCGGTGACCATGCCGCGGTCCACGAGCGACCACAGCGCCTCGGCGATCTCGTCGTCGGTGGGGGCGGTGCTCCCTTCGTCGCGGGTCGCGGCCACCTGGTCGGCAAGGTCGCGGAAGAAGTGGGCGCCCCCGCCGGCGAGGGCCTCACGCACGGCGCTCTCCCACGGGCCGAGGTCGGCCGTGTCCGGGACCGGGAGGGTCGTCTCCGCCCCGTCGGCGAGGTGGACGCTGATCCACGCGTCGTCACCGGCCATCCGACCGTGCCCGGCCCAGCGGACCTCGCCGGAGGCCATCACGTCGTCGAGCAGGGGAGCAGCGGGTTCGGCGAGGCGTGCGGGCAGCACGAGGGTCTCCAGGGCGCTCGCGGGCAGTGGCACCCCGCTCAGCTGCTCGACCGCCCGCAGCACGCCGTCCCGGCCGCGCATACCGGTCCCCACGCCCTGCCACCCCGGCAGGAAGCGGGCGTACCGCCCCGGCTCGACCGGCTCGACCTCGTGGCGCAGCGCCGCGAGCGAGCGGCGACGCAGCATCCGCAGCACCCCGGCGTCGCAGAACTCGCCGCCCCGCCCGTCGCACTCGGCGGGCAAGAGGTCGCCTTCGGCGAGCGTGTCGGACTGCACCAGCCGGCGCAGTGCGTCGACCGCGACCGCCCGCCCGATGCCGTACCGGGCGGCCAGGTCCGTCGCGGCGAAGGGGACGTGGGTGCGGGCGTAGCGGATGACGAGGTCGCCGAGTGGGTCCTCGACCGGTTCGAGGACGCTGGCGGGCAGCCCGGGCGGGAGGCTCACCCCGAGGGCGTCGCGCAGCCGGGCGGCGTCCTCCACGACCGCCCAACGCTCCGTGCCGGCGATGCGCACGGGGACCACCTGACGGGCCGCCTCGAGATCCCACAGCGCGGCCTCCACCGCAGCGGTGTCGAGCGCCTCGACGCTGCGGGCGACCAGCTCCTCGACGTCGAGGGGGCCGAGGACCCGGAGCAGGTCGGTGAGGTCCTCGGCGTCGCGGGCGGCGCGGTTCGGGGTGAGGTGCGCCAGCTCGGCGGCGGCGGTGCTCACCGCGTCGGGGTCGAGGAGCTCGGCGAGGCTCAGCTGCTCACCCCTCCCGAGCAGGTCGGCGAGCAGGCTCGGGTCGAGGGTGAGCGCGGCAGCGCGGCGCTCGGCGAGCGGCGAGTCGCCCTCGTAGAGGAACTGCGCGACGTAGCCGAACATCAACGACGCGGCGAAGGGGGAGGGCCGCGGGCTCTCGACGTCGACGAGGGTGATCCGTCGCGAGGCCACCTGCTGCATCAGCTCGGTGAGCCCGGGGACGTCGAAGACGTCCTGCAGGCACTCGCGCACGGTCTCCAGCACGATCGGGAAGTCGGCGTGGCCGCTCGCGACCTCGAGTAGCGCGGCGGCCCGCTGCCGCTGCTGCCACAGCGGCTGGCGCCGGTCCGGCCGGCGGCGGGGGAGCAGCAGGGCCCGCGCGGCGCACTCGCGGAAACGGGCGGCGAAGAGCGCGGAGCCGCCGACCTCCTCGGTGACGACCTGCTCGACCTCGGCGGGGTCGAGGGTGATCAGGTCGAGGATCTCGCCGGGCCCGGAGCCGACCTCGTCCAGCTCGAGGTCGGGCAGGCGCAGCAGGATCCCGTCGTCGCCGTGCATCGCCTGCACGTCGATGCCGAAGCGCTCCCGCATCCGCGCCGAGATCGCGAGCGCCCACGGGGCGTGCACCTGACCGCCGAAGGGGGAGTGCACCGCCACCCGCCAGTCGCCGATCTCGTCGCGGAAGCGCTCCAGGACGATCGTGCGGTCGTCCGGCAGGTGGCCGGTGGCCTGCCGCTGGTCGGCGAGGTAGGAGAGCAGGTTGTCCGAAGCCCACTGGTCCAGGCCGGCCTGCGCGAGGCGGGCGCCCGCCCCCTTCGCGTCGAGGGCGGAGAGCTCCCGCACGAAGCCGCCTACGGCCCGGCCCAGCTCCGCCGGTCGTCCGATCTGGTCGCCGTGCCAGAAGGGCAGCTTGCCCGGCTGCCCCGGTGCGGGGGTGACGAGCACACGGTCGTGGGTGATGTCCTCGATGCGCCAGCTGCTCGTTCCGAGGGTGAAGACGTCGCCGACGCGGCTCTCGTAGACCATCTCCTCGTCGAGCTCGCCGACCCGCCGGCCCGGGTCCTCGCCGGTGGCGAGGAAGACCCCGTAGAGGCCGCGGTCGGGGATCGTGCCGCCGCTGGTGACGGCCAGTCGCTGGGCGCCCCGCCGCCCGGAGACCACGTCGAGGCCGCGGTCCCACGTGATGCGCGGGCGCAGCTCGGCGAAGTCCTCCGAGGGGTAGCGACCGGCGAGCATGTCCAGGACCGCGTGCAGCAGGGTCTCCGGCAGGGAGGCGAAGGGAGCCGCCCGCCGGACCAGTGCCTCCAGGTTGGCGACCGACCAGTCATCGAGGGCGCACATCGCGACGACCTGCTGGGCGAGGACGTCGAGCGGGTTGGTCGGCACGTGGAGGGCCTCGATCGCCCCGGAGCGCATGCGTTCGACGACGACGGCGGACTGGACGAGGTCGCCGCGGAACTTCGGCAGGACGACACCGGAGCTCACCGCACCCACCTGGTGCCCGGAGCGGCCGACGCGCTGCAGGCCGGAGGCGACCGACGGCGGGGACTCGATCTGGACGACGAGGTCGATCGCACCCATGTCGATGCCGAGCTCGAGGCTGGAGGTCGCGACGACGCAGGGCAGCCGTCCGGACTTCAGATCCTCCTCGATGACCTCGCGGGCCTCCTTGCTCACCGATCCGTGGTGGGCCCGGGCGACGGCGGCCGGGGCGGCGGCGTCGGTGCCCGCCTGGGCCATGATCTCCGCGGGTGGTCGGGTCGGCGCCTGCTCCGGTGTGGCCGGGTCCGGTGGGGCGGTGCGTTCGTGCCAGAGCTCGTTGAGGCGCCCGGTGAGGCGCTCGGCCACCCGGCGGGAGTTGACGAAGACGAGCGTCGTGCGGTGCTCGGCGACGAGGTCGAGCACACGCTCCTCGACGTGCGGCCAGATCGAGGCCCGGGGCTCCTCCTCCCCAGCGTCGAGCTCGGTGAGGTCGGCGACGGGCACGGCGACCTCGAGGTGCCACTCCTTCGGGGACGGGGGCTGGACGATCTCGGTCGGTCGTCCGCCGGCGAGGAAGCGGGCGACCTCCTCGACCGGGTGCACGGTGGCGGAGAGGCCGATGCGCTGCGCGGGACGGGGGAGGAGGTGATCGAGTCGTTCGAGGGAGAGCGCCAGGTGGGCCCCGCGCTTGGTGCCGGCGAGAGCGTGGACCTCGTCGACGATGACGGTCTCGACGCCGCGCAGCGCCTCGCGGGCGCCGGAGGTGAGCATGAGGAAGAGCGACTCGGGGGTCGTGATGAGCACGTCGCTCGGGGCCTTGGCGAAGGCGCGCCGCTCCCGTGCCGGGGTGTCTCCCGAGCGCACCGACACGGTCACCTTGGGGGCGGGCAGGCCGAGCCGGTTCGCGGCGTGGCCGATGCCGACGAGCGGGGAGCGCAGGTTGCGCTCGACGTCGACGGCGAGGGCCTTCAGCGGCGAGACGTAGAGGACCCGGCAGCGGGCGAGCGGGTCCTCCGGTCGCGGGCGGGAGGCGAGCCGGTCCAGCGCGTGGAGGAAGGCCGAGAGCGTCTTGCCCGACCCTGTGGGGGCGACGACGAGGGCGTGGCTGCCGGAGCCGATCGCCCGCCACGCGCCCTCCTGGGCGGGGGTCGGCGCGGCGAAGCTCCCCTCGAACCACGCGCGGGTGGCGGGGGAGAAGTGCTCGAGGACGTCTGTCATGGCAGGTGCCAGCCTGCCACCCGAGTCCGACAGCGCCGACGAACGTGGTTCAGCGCTGCAGCAGGTCCAGCACCTGGTCGATCTTGGACTCCACCGAGGTCATCCGCGTCTCGAGGGATCCCAACCGCGTGTCGAGGGATCCCAACCGCGTGTCGAGGGAGCCGATGTCCTCGGTCAGCTCGTTGAATCGGTTGGTGTGCCGCCGCTGGGTGTTCTGGATGTCGGCGATCATCGTGTACATCGCCGAGATGTCGTTGTCGTGCTGACGCACCTTGCGTTCCAGACCTGTCGCCGTCATGCCCTCACGATAGGCCGTCGGTGACCGACACGCCGAGGGCGGATGACGGGCTGTGGACAGCGACTGGCGAGGCTCAGCGGTGGGCGTCCGGCTCCAGCCGCAGCGTCATCAGGGTCGTCGCAAGCATGTCGTAGTGGCCGACGAGCAGCAGCAGCTCGATCGCCTCGCGCTCGCTCGTCACCGACCGCAGCCGGTCCCACTGGGTGTCGTCGAGGTCCTTGGTGCGCAGCAGGATCTTCGCCGTGGAGCGCAGCACCGTCTCGCGCTCGGTGAGGGTGGGCACGGAAGTGTCGGCGAGCAGCGCCTCGATCTCCTCGTGGGTCAGGCCCGCGCGCCGGCCGAGCAGCCGGTGGTGCTCGCGCTCGTAGGCGCAGTCACGGACCGTGGCGACGGTGAGGATGACCAGCTCGGCCTCGCGCCTGGCCAGCGATCCGAAGGGCATCAGCCGCCCGGCGAAGTGCAGCCAGCCGGTGAAGAGGCCCTTCGTGCGACCCAGCGTGGTGAAGATCGCCGGCGGCTCGGTCCCGGTGACCTTCCCGGCGGCCCGGGAGAAGCCCCACCGGACCGGCCCCAGATCGCGCAGCGTGCCCGGTCCGATGCGGGCGGTCACGCCGACTCCCGCGGTCCGAGGGAGGCGTCCGATCCGTCGCCCGGCTGCTCGGTCGTGTACTCGACCTGCTCGCCGCGGGCGATGTCGAGCCCCTCCTCAAGATGGGGGAGCGGCTTGAGTTCGACGACCCGTTGGACGACGTGGCGAAGGGGGACCAGCGGCGGCACCCAGGCCGGGGCCGCGATGCGGCGCGAGCGCCGCGCGATGCCGCGCTCCAGGGCGCGCAGCCCGGCCTCGACGGGTGCGACCGGGCTGACCGGCCCCCCGAGCCGCTTGGCGGCCGTCGTGCCGAACCCGCGGGTGGTCATGTCCGTCTTCAGCTCCGAGTAGTAGGCGACGCCGACCTTGGCCCCGCTCGGCCTCACCTCCTGACGGAAGGTGTTGCCGACGGCCTCGACGGCGGCCTTGCTCGCGCTGTACGCGCCGAGCAGCGGCAGGTGCACGGCGGCGGCGAGGGAGGCCGTCGCGAGCGCGTAGCCCCCCGCGTGGCTGATGTGCGGTCCGGCGGCACGCAGCGTGTAGAAGACGCCGAGGGTGTTCACCCGCAGGTGGGCCTCCATGACGCCCGGCTGCCCACCGATGATCGGCAGCTGGCGGGCGATGCCGGCATTGGCGACGACGACGTCGAGGCCGCCGAGCTCACCGACGAGCTCCTCGACCGCGCGGTCGACCTGGTCGGGGTCGCTGACGTCGCACTCGCGCCACGGCGCGTGGTTGCGCTCGGCGACCTCGCGCAGCAGGTCCGGCTCGAGCCCGGCGAGGGCGACGCGGGCGCCGTGTGCCGTGAGCAGATCGGCCAGTCCGGCGCCGATGCCACGGGCCGCGCCGGTGATCAGCACGCGCCGTCCGCGCAGCTCAGGGGTGTACTTCGGTCGGGGCGTGAGTGTCATTACCCGACGGTAACCCGTTGCGGCGCAGGACACCACCGCTGTCCAGACTCAGGGCTCCTCGCGCAGTGCGTGCACGAGGAGCCCGAGCGCCGCCGTGTACGTCGAGAGCACGACACCCGACGAGACCGCTTGCGCGCGAGGGCTCCTCGCGAAACGTCCCCCGACGATGATCGCCGCGTCGGAGAGCAGGAAGAGCCCGCCGCCGAGGCCGAGGCGTCGGTCGCCGGCGGGGCCCCCTTCGCCCATGGCGAGGGCGGACATCGCCCCCAGGAGCAGGCCGTAGCCGGTGAGGACCGGGTCCGGCAGGCCCCCTTCGTCGTCGACGACGGCGAGTGCCGCGAGGGTGCCGGCGGCGACTCCGGAGGGGAGGCGCTGCGGCCGTGCCCCGTCGTGGAGCAGCAGCCCGATGAGGCCGAGCTGTTGCACCGCGAAGGCGCTCGCCCCGCGCTGCATGTCCCGTCGCTCGGTGGCTGCCGGGCCGTGCGAGGAGCGGTACATGAACCAGTCCCCGACCGTCGAGCCCGCCAGGGCCGCGAGCAGGGTCCCGGTGCGCTTCGGGCAGCGTTCGTCGTGCGTGGCCAGCACGCCGGCGGCGAGCGTCGGCGCGAGCGCCAGCTTGCTCACCAGGTGGGTGCGGTCGTGGCCGGTCATCTCCGCCACCGTCGTCGTCACCGCGATCGGCAGGTAGGCGAGCAGGTCACGGCGGGCACGGAAGAGGGACGAGAGGTTCATGCGGACTCGGGCTGTTGTTGGGTGATGCAGTGGATCCCGCCACCGCGGTCGTAGAGCGGGCGTGCGTCGACGCCGACGACCTCGCGGCCGGGGTAGACCTCCTGCAGGATCGCCCGGGCCCGCTCGTCGTTCGGGTCATCGAAGGTGCACGCGACCACGCCACCGTTGGTGACGAGGTGGTTGACGTAGGACCAGTCGACCGGCCCCTCCTCGTCGGTGAGGGTGGTCGGCGCCGGCAGCCGCACGATGTCCAGGGGGCGACCGGCGCTGTCGCGGGCCCCCTGCAGCACGGCCTCGAGCTCGCGGCTGACCTCGTGGTCGGGGTGTGAGGGGTCCTCCTGCCAGTGCAGCAGCACGCGGCCGGGCTCGGTGAAGGTCGCGCAGATGTCGACGTGCCCGCGGGTCCCGAACTCGTCGTAGTCCCGGGTCAGCCCCCGCGGCAGCCAGATGAACGTGTCCGTCCCGATGGTGCGGGCGAGCTCGGCCTCGATGTCGGCCTTCGTCAGGTCGGGGTTGCGACCCGGGTCCAGCTGGACGGTTTCGGTGAGCAGCACGGTGCCCTCGCCGTCGACGTGGATGGCGCCCCCTTCGCCCACGATCGGGGAGGAGATCGTCTCCGCGCCAGCGGCGTCGGCCACGAGGGCACCCACCCGCGCGTCGTTCTCCCACGTGGCCCACTCCTGTGCGCCCCAGCCGTTGAAGACCCAGTCCACGCCGCCGAGGCGGCCCTGCGAGGAGAGGACGAAGGTGGGCCCGATGTCGCGCATCCACGCGTCGTCCAGGTCGGCGATGACCAGGTCGATCGGGTGGGCGGTGTCGTTGCCGAGGTACTCCCGGCAGCGGTGGATGTCGTGACCGGTGACGACCATCGTCACCGGTTCGAAGCGGGCGACCGCGCGGGCGACGTCGGCCCAGGTGCGGCGGGCGATCTCCGCCTCGGCCTCGTCCTCCCCGAGCGTGTATCCGGCGCTCGGCCAGGCCATCCACGTGCGTTCGTGGGGTGTCCACTCGGCGGGCATCCGCCATGCGGGGGTCTGTGGCACGAGGGGCTCTCCTTCGTCGTCGCGGTGGATCGCAGTATGCCGTGTGGCACCTAGACTGTGCGACGTGCGGCTGAGTCGGTTCTGGACCCTCATGGAGGACGAGTTCGGGGAGTCCTACGCGCACGTGCTCGCCGGCGGTCACGTCCTCCAGGAGCTCGGCGACCGGACCGTGACCAGCGCGCTCGAGGACGGACTCGGGCCCAGGCGGGTCTGGGAGGCGCTGTGCCGGGACATGGGTGTGCCGCAGGAGCGCTGGCTCGGGATCGACCGGCCCCCGATGGAGGTCCCCCGGGAGATCGCGAACGAGCCACCCGAGTGAACTAGCCTCGGGCAGCGTGACGGAGATCCTGCTGGGCGCCACGGGCCTGACGAAGACCTTCGGCGACTTCACCGCCGTGGACGGCATCGACGTGCAGGTGACGAAGGGGGAGTCCTTCGGCTTCCTCGGCCCCAACGGGGCGGGCAAGTCCTCGACGATGAAGATGGTGGCTGCCACCTCACCGCCGAGCGGTGGGGAGCTGCGGATCTTCGGGCTGGACCCGGTCACCGACGGAGCTGCGATCCGGGCCCGCCTGGGCAGCGTCCCGCAGCAGGACAACCTCGACGAGGAGATCACCGTCGAGGAGAACCTGCACGTCTACGGCCGCTACTTCGGCCTGCCGCGCAAGGTGATCCGGGAGCGCACCGAGGAGCTGCTGGACTTCGCGCAGCTGACCGAGCGTCGCCAGGACACGGTCGAGCCGCTCTCCGGCGGCATGAAGCGGCGCCTGACGATCGCCCGCTCGCTCATCAACAACCCCGAGGTGCTCCTGCTCGACGAGCCCACGACCGGGCTGGACCCGCAGGCGCGGCACGTGTTGTGGGACAGGCTCTTCCGGCTCAAGCGTCAGGGCGTGACGCTCATCGTCACCACCCACTACATGGAGGAGGCGGAGCAGCTGTGCGACCGCCTCGTCGTCATGGACCACGGCCGGATCGTCGCCGAGGGCTCGCCCCGCGAGCTCATCCGGGAGCACGCGACCCGCGAGGTGCTCGAGCTGCGCCTGCACCTGGACGAGCCGGCTGACCACACCACCGCGGCCCACCTCGTCGAGGGCGTCGGCAGCCACGTGGAGGCGCTGCCGGACCGGCTGCTCCTCTACACCGACCAGGGTGACGAGGCGCTGGACGCGGTGCTCGCGCGCGGCCTGCACCCGATCAGCTCGATCGTGCGCCGCTCCACGCTCGAGGACGTCTTCCTCCACCTCACCGGCCGGACGCTGGTGGACTGATGAGCGCCGACGCCCGCCACGTGCACGGGCCCCGGGCCCCCCTTCGTCCGCCGGAGCGGGTCGGGGCGGTCGCGTCCTACTTCCTCATCGTCTACAAGCGCACGTGGAAGGGCTCGCTCTTCAGCCGCTTCGCCTCGCCGCTGCTCTTCCTCCTCGCGATGGGACTGGGCCTCGGCTCCCTCGTCAACGCCTCCTCCGGTGGGGTGGACGGGGTGCCGTACCTGCAGTTCGTCGCGCCCGGAATGGTTGCGGTGCAGGCGATGATGGTCGCGGTCAGCGAGTCGACCTACCCGGTATACGGGCTCTTCACCTGGAACCGGATGTACCACTCGATGCTCGCGACCCCACTGACCGTCACCGACCTGCTGCTCGGTCACCTGACCGTCGTGGCCGCCCAGGGCGGCATCGCCACGATCGCCTTCGTCCTCGTCGCGGCGCTCTTCGGAGGCTTCTCCTCCTGGTGGGTCCTGCTGGCGGTGCCGGTCGGGGTGCTCGTGACCCTCGCCTTCGCCGTGCCGATCTTCGGTTTTTCCGCCCGGGCGAAGGGGGACGGGGCCTTCAACGTCGTCTACCGCCTGATCATCACCCCGCTCATGCTCTTCTCCGGGGTCTTCTTCCCGATCGACCGGCTCCCGGGGTGGTTCGAGTCGATCGCCTGGGTGACGCCTTTGTGGCACGGCGTGGAGCTGGTCCGCGGGAGCGCCCACGCGGACCTGGCCCCCTTCGACCTCGTGCACCTGGCGGTGCTGCTGCTCTTCATCGGCCTCGGGTGGGTCTACGCCCACCGCGGCATGACCCGGAAGCTGATCCCATGAGCGCGCGCACGGGACCGCTGACCCCCGGGATGGCGATGTGGAGCTCGGTCGTCGAGCGCAACTTCGTCGCCTTCCGCCGGCAGTGGGCCGCCTTCGTCACCGGCTTCGCCGAGCCGGTCTTCTACCTCTTCTCGCTCGGCATCGGGGTCGGCTCGCTCGTGCCGTTCGTGATGACCGACGGCGGCTCGCGGGTCAGCTACGCCGCCTTCGTCGCCCCGGCGATGCTCGCCGCGTCCGCGATGAACGGCGCGGTCATGGACTCGACCTTCAACGTCTTCTTCAAGCTGCGCTACGCCAAGATCTACGACGCGATCCTCGCCACGCCCCTCGGCCCTCGCGACGTGGCCGTCGGCGAGGTCGTCTGGTCCCTCATCCGAGGCGGGGTCTACGCGCTCGTCTTCTACCTCGTGGCGCTCGCGGTCGGTGTCGTGCAGTCGTGGTGGTCACTCCTGGCCGTGCCCGCGGCGATCTTCATCGGGATGGCCTTCTCCGCGGTCGGGATGTACCTGACGACCTTCATGCGCAGCTGGGTGGACTTCGACTGGATCATGCTCGTCATCCAGCCGCTCTTCCTGCTCTCGGCGACCTTCTTCCCGCTCGGGACCTACCCCGGGTGGGCCCAGCCGATCGTCATGGCCACGCCGCTGTACCACGGCGTCGCCCTCGAGCGCGGGCTGATGCTCGGCGAGGTCGGTTGGGGGCTGCTGCTCCACGTCGGCTACCTCGTCCTGCTCGGCGTCGTCGGCATCTGGGCCGCGTCGCGCCGGATCGAGACGCTGCTGCGGTCCTAGGGCTCGGGCGGTTCCGCCGTCGGCGGGCTGAGGGTGGCCCTCCACCGTTGGCTGGCTGAGGGGGTGGCCCTCCGCCGTCGGCGGGCTGGAGGATGGCCTTGGACTCCGGCCGCGGGGCGGCCTGCGTCCTGAGTCGGCCACCCCCCAGCCCGCTCGACGGCTCCGGCACCGTCCCCAGCCCGCCCGACGGCTCCGGCACCGTCCTCAGCCCGCTCGACGACTCCACACCCGCGCCTGCCCGTGGGAGGCTGGGGTCGTGGGGCAGCGGATGTTCGTCTCGGTGGTGCCGCCCGAGGACGTGGTGGCGGACCTGGCGGACTTCCTCGCCCCGCGCGAGGGGATGCGGTGGATCGACCCGGCGCAGTGGCACCTGACGCTGGCCTTCATGGCCTCGGTGCCGGAGGCGCGCGAGGACGAGCTCGTCGACCGGCTGGGGGAGGTGGCGGCGCGGGTCGCTCCCTTCGACGCGGTGCTGGGTGGGGCGGGGTGCTTCCCGGACCCGACCCGGGCGAAGGTGCTCTGGATCGGGGTGGACGCGACGGCAGGGGAGTCGTTGACCCGCCTGGCGACCGGGGCGCGGGCCGCGGCGAACGTCTCGGGGGCGACCCCGGACGGCAAGGACTTCGTGGCCCACCTGACCCTCGCCCGGCCGAAGCGGGCGATCGAGGCGACCAGGTGGCTGCGGGTGCTCGACACGTGGCGCTCGAGGCCGTGGCGGGTGGCGGAGATGAGGCTGGTCGCGTCCCACCTGCACGAGGGGGCGAAGGGCAGGCCCCGTCACGAGGTCGTGGCCCGGTTGCCCCTCGGTGGTTGATCCGGCGTGTCGGTGCGGCGGTCCCCGCATCGAACAGGTGTACGGGTACGCTCGTCCACAGGTGTCCTCCCGACGGCACCGGTGTCCACAGCTCCACGGCGGCTGCGGACCGTTGTCGGGGGTGGTCCCTAGCGTCTGACCAGAGAAGCGCAACGAGTCCGACAGCGCGGTGCTGGTCGCCGGTGGACGCGCCCGACACGAGTACAAGGAAGGTGTGGCATGGCTGACGTGGCAAACATCGACAGCAAGCTCCACGAGCAGAAGCTGAAGTCCCTCGAGACCGTCATGGGGCAGGTGGAGAAGCAGTACGGCAAGGGTGCGGTGATGCGCCTCGGCGACGACGTGCGCCCGCCGATCGCGACCATCCCGACGGGATCGATCGCCCTCGACGTCGCCCTCGGCATCGGTGGCCTGCCGCGCGGCCGGGTCGTCGAGGTCTACGGCCCGGAGTCCTCCGGTAAGACGACCGTGGCCCTGCACGCCGTCGCCAATGCGCAGAAGAACGGCGGCATCGCGGCCTTCATCGACGCCGAGCACGCCCTGGACCCGGAGTACGCGAAGAAGCTCGGGGTCGACACCGACGCCCTCCTCGTCAGCCAGCCGGACACCGGTGAGCAGGCGCTGGAGATCGCCGACATGCTCGTGCGCTCGGGCGCCCTGGACATCATCGTCATCGACTCGGTCGCCGCGCTCGTGCCGCGCGCCGAGATCGAGGGCGAGATGGGCGACAGCCACGTCGGCCTGCAGGCACGGCTGATGAGCCAGGCGCTGCGCAAGATCACCGGTGCGCTGAACTCCTCGGGTACGACCGCGATCTTCATCAACCAGCTGCGCGAGAAGATCGGCGTCATGTTCGGCTCCCCGGAGACGACCACGGGTGGTAAGGCGCTGAAGTTCTACGCCTCGGTCCGCCTGGACGTGCGCCGCATCGAGACCCTGAAGAACGGCAACGAGCCGGTCGGCAACCGCACCCGGGTCAAGGTCGTGAAGAACAAGGTGTCCCCGCCCTTCAAGCAGGCGGAGTTCGACATCCTCTACGGGCAGGGCATCTCCCGCGAGGGTGGCCTGATCGACATGGGCGTCGAGCACGGCTTCGTGCGCAAGGCCGGTGCTTGGTACACCTACGAGGGCGACCAGCTGGGGCAGGGCAAGGAGAACGCCCGCACGTTCATCAAGGACAACCCCGAGCTCGGTGACGAGATCGAGGCCAAGATCAAGGACAAGCTCGGCATCGGGAAGAAGCCGGAGGAGGCCGAGACCGAGGAGGCTGCCCCGGCCGAGGTCCCGGTCGACTTCTGAGGATGACCTCGGACGACAAGTCCGCCGCGACGCAGCGCCCCGACCTGGAGGCGTTGCGCGCGGCGGTCTCTGCCATCGAGCAGGCACCCACGTCCCCCGAGGAGGGTGCGCAGCAGGTCCCGTCCCCGGTCGACGCGAAGGCGGCCGACGCGGACGCGGACCCGGATGCCGTGGCGAGGGCGATCGTCCTCCGCCAGCTGACCGGCTCGCCCAAGAGCCGCAAGCAGCTGGAGGACGCCCTGCGCCGCAAGGCCTGCCCCGAGGACTCGGCCGTTCGGGTACTCGACCGCTTCGAGGAGCTCGGCCTCGTCGACGACACCGCCTACGCGCAGACCTTCGTGCGGTCGAAGCAGGCCGGCCGGGGACTGGCCAGGCGGGCGCTGGCGCACGAGCTGCGAGCGAAGGGCATCGACGACGAGATCGCCCAGGACGTGCTCTCGGAGGTCGATCCCGAGCAGGAGCGAGCGCGGGCGCACGAGCTCGTGGCGAAGAAGCTGCGCACCATGCACGGACTGGACCGGGCGAAGCAGACCCGCCGGCTGTCCGGGATGCTCGCCCGCAAGGGCTACGACGCCGAGGTCTCCCGTGTCGTCGTCAACGAGGCCCTCGACGCCGCCGCGGAGCACGCCCGCGACTGAGAGTGGGCCGCACGCTAGCGACGCAGGTGCAGCCAGCGCCCCAGCTCGGGGGCGAGGGACTCCAGGTGCGGCTGCGCCGATCGTCGGGTCACCAGCGAGATGGTGATCTCCGTGGCGAACGGCAGCGGCAGTGCCTCTTCGCCCTCCCGCAGGTCGTGAGCCAGCACGCTCCGGGGGAGGACGGCGAGCGTGCCGTGCGTGCGGGCCATGGCGAGCGTGGCCGCGAGGGTCGGGCCGGGCTCGGCCCGGGCGCCGTGGGCCACGAGTCGTTCCCGCAGGTGCGGTCCGCGTGCGTCGTAGGTGCTGAAGATGATCCTCCGGTCCTTCAGCCGGGTGCCTCCCGGCCGCAACGGATTCGCGCGGGCACTACGGAGGATGACCAGGTCGTCGCGGCCGAGGTCGGTGATCGTCAGGCCGCGGGGCACCATCACCTGGCTCGCGACACCCACGACGGCCGCGTCGAGCGAGGACTCGGCCACGAGGTCGATGAGCTGGGGCCCGTGGTCGATGACGGTCGTGAAGGCGTGGTCGAGATGCTCCTCCAGAGCGGTGACGACGCCCGCGCTGAGTGCGGCGAAGGTCCCGATGCGCAGCGGCTCGACGTCGGAGACCGCCGTTGCCGTCGCGTAGATCCGGCCGAGGTGGTCGAGGACGTGCTCCGCCTGCCGGGCGAGTTCCGCGCCCGCCGGCGTCGGTCGGGACCCCGTGGTGTCCCGCATGAAGAGCCGCGTCCCGCACCGACGCTCCATCGCGGCCAGACGGGCGCTGGCAGAGGGTTGGGCGACGCCCAGGCTGCGGGCGGCTGCACCCACCGACCCCGTCTCCACGATGGTCCGGACGAGCCGCAGGTCATCGATGCTGGGTATGATGCTCATAGGCCAAGACTATGGGCGGTGCACCCGGATCGGCCTCTACCGGCAACGCCGGATCGGGCCGAGAGTGGTGACCATGACGACGAACAGGACAGGCACCACGGACATCGACCCCGCCACGGCACGGGACTGGATCGCCAGCTGGGACGCCCAGCAGTCGAGCTTCTTCAGCGACCGCGAGGAACGATTCGCCGTCGTGGTCGACGTCCTCGAGGAGGTTCTCGATCGACGCGACCCGCTGGTGCTCGACCTCGGGTGCGGGCCCGGCTCGCTCGCCCGGCGCATCCACGACCGCCTTCCGGAGGCCCGCGTCGTGGGTGTCGACATGGACCCGTTGCTCCTCGGTCTCGCCCGGGCGGCGCACGGTGACTGGCTGCGGGTCGAGCAGCTCGACCTGCGCGACCAGGGATGGCTGGCCCGGCTCGAGCTCGAGCGGGCACCCGACGCCGTCGTCAGCAGCACGGCCCTGCACTGGATCGACCGCGAGCCCCTGGAGCAGGTGATCACCGCCGCCGCAGCCTGCCTGGCCGAGGGCGGCGTCATCGTCGACGCCGACCACATCCACGACGGGCCCGACGGGTTGGAGGACCTCGAGTCCGAGATCGGCAGACGGGCGGTGGCACGTGGTGGCGACACGGACGCACTCGGTTGGGCCGACTGGTGGTCGGCCGCCGAGGCCGCCCCGGAGCTGGCGGGTCTCGTGGCCGAGCGGGGACGTGTGGACCTGAGCCACGCGGTGCCCGACGTGGCCCTCCTCGACTCCTACCTCCGGGCCATGCGCCGCGGCGGGTGCAGCCGGGCAGGGACCGTGTGGCAGGTCGGTGACGACCGGGTCGTGGTCGGTTGCCGGTGAGTCCGGGCCGGCTGGGCGGGGCCGGCGCCCTTCGCTCCACCGAGGGGCCCACTGTGGTTAGTGTGGCCACGTGACGGACAAGGCACTCGACTCACTCTTCGGGACGCAGTACGACCCCGGCGCGGCCTGGGACGAGATGCTGGACGAAGGGGGCGGCCCCCGGCCGCCGTACAAGCCGATCCACCACACCCTTCGCTCCATGGAGGCAGGGGCGCTCACCGAGCGCGCCGAGGCCCTCGCCCGGATGTTCTTCGAGCAGGGCGTGACCTTCGACCACGCGGGGGAGGAGCGGCCCTTCCCGCTCGACGCCGTGCCCCGGGTCATCGACGCCGACGCCTGGGAGACCGTCGAGCGCGGCGTGGCCCAGCGCGTCAAGGTCCTCGAGGCCTTCCTCGACGACATCTACAGCCGCCCCAGCGGGCTGCCGCGGGCGGTCGAGGACGGCATCGTCCCCTGGAAGCTCATCGCGACCTCCGCCCACTTCCACCGGGCGGTGTGCGGCCTGCGCCCGCCGGGCGGGGTGCGCGCGCACGTCAGCGGTATCGACCTCATCCGTGACGAGCAGGGGACCTTCCGGGTGCTCGAGGACAACGTGCGCGTTCCCTCGGGCGTCTCCTACGTCATCTCCAACCGTCGGGCGATGACGAACGTCTTCCCCGAGGCGTTCGCGACGATGCGCATCCGGCCGGTGCACGACTACCCGCGGCTGCTGCTGCAGGCGCTGCGCGCCAGCGCCCCCGAGGGACAGCCGGACCCGACCGTCGTCGTGCTCACGCCGGGGGTCTACAACAGCGCCTACTTCGAGCACTCGCTGCTGGCCCGGATGATGGGCGTCGAGCTCGTCGAGGGCAACGACCTCGTCGTCCGCGGCGGCGAGGTGCGGATGCGCACCACGCACGGCGAGGAGCGCGTCGACGTCATCTACCGACGGATCGACGACGACTTCCTCGACCCGGTCCACTTCCGCCGGGACTCGATGCTCGGCGTGACCGGCCTCGTCTCCGCGGTGCGCGCCGGACGGGTCACCCTGGCCAATGCCATCGGCAACGGCGTCGCCGACGACAAGCTCGTCTACTCCTACATCCCGGACCTGACCCGGTACTACCTCGACGAGGACCCGGTGCTGCCGAACGTGGACACCTACCGGCTCAACGAGCCGGCAGCCCTGCAGGAGGTGCTCGGGCGCCTCGACGAGATGGTGGTCAAGCCGGTCGACGGGTCCGGGGGCAAAGGCCTCGTCATCGGCCCGGAGGCCACTGGGGAGGAGCTGGACTCCCTTCGCGCGAAGTTGCTGCACGACCCCCGCGGCTGGATCGCACAGCCGGTCGTGCAGCTGTCCACGGTGCCCACGCTCATCGACGGGGAGCTGCGACCCCGACACGTGGACCTGCGGCCCTTCGCGGTCAACGACGGCGAGGAGGTCACGGTGCTGCCCGGCGGACTAACCCGCGTCGCGCTGCCCGAGGGCCAGCTCGTCGTGAACTCCAGCCAGGGAGGCGGCTCCAAGGACACCTGGGTGCTCGCCGGCCGGAACCACCGGATCCCGCACGACCGGGACGAGCGCGAGGTCATCTGGGTGGGGACCAACCGGGCCGAGCAGGCCCAGGCGCAGTCCACCCGCACCGACAAGGACACCACCGACAAGGACACGACCGAGGAGGAGCGCTGATGCTCAGCCGGATCGCAGACTGCCTCTTCTGGATCGGCCGGTACGTCGAGCGGGCCGACGGCACCGCCCGGATCGTCGACGCCCTTCGCCTGCAGCTCCTCGAGGACCCGGGCGCGGTGGAGCAGGCCGCCTGCACCATGGTGCTGCGCGGGATCATGGGCTACGGCGACGTCGGCGACGTGGACTACGTCGACACCAGCCGGATGCTCGTCTTCGACGCCCGCAACCCCAACGCGATCTCCGGGTCGTGGCACGCCGCGCGGGAGAACGCCCGCCGGGCGCGCGAGACGATCTCGACCGAGATGTGGGAGACGATCAACACCACGTACCACCGGTGGAACTCCTTCACCCCCGGCCGGGCCACCCAGTACCACCTGGGCTGGGTGCGCGAGCGGGCCGCGCTGCTCGACGGGATCGCCGACTCGACGATGAGTCACGACGACGCGTGGGACTTCCTCGTCCTCGGCCGGTCCCTGGAGCGAGCGGACATGACGGCGCGCCTCGTCGCCACCGGTGCGACCCCGGCCGGTCCCACGTGGACCTCGGTGCTGGCCAGCTGCGGTGCGCAGCAGGCGATGCTGCGCACCATGCGCGGGATCATCACCGACCGCACGGCCGCGGCCTTCCTCACCCTGGACCGGCAGTTCCCCCGCTCGGTGCTCGCCGCGCTCAAGGAGGCCGAGGAGCGCCTCGTGGTGCTCGCGCCGGACAAGGACCGGGTCGGCTTCTCCGACGAGGCCCGGCGGATCCTCGGGCACGTGCGCACCCAGCTGGAGTTCAGCTCGCCGGATGATGTGCTGCACGACCTGCCCGAGCGGATGCAGACGGTGCAGGAGGCGGTCATGGCGACCTCGGACGCCATCGCGGAGCGTTACTTCCGCTCCGGGCCGCTGCAGGAGTGGACGGGAGAGTTCGTATGAGCACGCGACGGCACCGGATCGTGCACCGGACGACGATGCACTACGACCGGGAGGTCACCGCCTCGCACAACGAGCTGCGGATGATCCCCGTCGACGAGCCGGGCCAGACCACGCTCGAGGCCAGGGTCCGGGTCAAGCCGCTCACGTGGAGCAACGGGTACGTGGACCACTGGGGCACCCACGTCATGTCCCTCGAGTCGCGCACCCCGCACCGGGAGCTGGAGATCGAGGCGACGAGCACGGTCGAGCGCTCCGACATCCCGGAGGGGGAGTCCGTCGGCTGGGAGGCGGTGCGCGCCGAGCGGATCCAGGACCGGCTCAGCGAGTTCCTCGCCCAGACCTCCCGGACGGATCCGCACGAGGAGGTCATGGCCCTCGCCGAGGAGGTCGCCTCCGCCGCGACCCCACGCCAGGCGGCTCGCTCCTTCGGCGACCGGATCCAGAACGCACTCGCCTACGAGCGGGGGATCACCGGCTGGCAGCCGACCGCCCGGGCGGTCTGGGAGGCCGGGCGCGGGGTCTGCCAGGACTTCGCGCACCTGACCCTCGGCGGCCTGCGGCACATCGGCATCCCCGCTCGCTACGTCGCCGGGTACCGCGCCGCGGAGGACACCGGTGAGTCCGGCTCGGCCCGCGGTGCGAGCATCGCCGGCCGCAACCACGCCTGGCTGGAGTTCTGGGACGGGGAGTGGCTGCCGCTGGACCCGACCGACGTCGGCAGCGTGGGCCTGGACCACGTCGTCATCGGGCGCGGTCGGGACTACGACGACGTCTCACCCTTCCGCGGGATGTACGTCGGGCCGCAGCGCAGCGAGCTGAGCATCGACATCACCTACACCCGGGTGGGGTGAGCAGGCGCCCCCTTCGCCGGACGTAAACTGGCGGGGTCATGACTGCAACGCCCAAGACCTACGACGTACGCACCCACGGGTGCCAGATGAACGTGCACGACTCCGAGCGGCTCGCCGGGCTGCTCGAGACCGCGGGGTACGTCGACATCGCCAGCCTGCCGAGCGAGGACCGCGGGGAGGTGGCCGACGTCGTCGTCTTCAACACCTGCGCGGTGCGGGAGAACGCCGACAACAAGCTCTACGGCAACCTCGGCCAGCTGCGCCCCCTCAAGGATCGGCACCCGGACCTGCAGATCGCCGTCGGCGGCTGCATGGCGCAGAAGGACCGGGACACCATCGTCGAGCGGGCGCCCTGGGTGGACGTCGTCTTCGGGACCCACAACATCGGCTCGCTGCCCGCGCTGCTGGACCGTGCCCGGCACAACGAGGAGGCCCAGGTCGAGATCCTCGAGTCCCTGGAGACCTTCCCCTCGACGCTGCCGACCCGGCGCGACTCGGCCTACGCCGCTTGGACCTCGATCTCGGTCGGCTGCAACAACACCTGCACCTTCTGCATCGTCCCCTCGCTGCGGGGCAAGGAGAAGGACCGCCGACCCGGCGAGATCCTCGCCGAGATCGAGGCGCTCGTCGCCCAGGGCGTGGTCGAGGTGACCCTGCTCGGGCAGAACGTCAACTCCTACGGCGTCGAGTTCGGTGACCGCTACGCCTTCGGCAAGCTGCTGCGTGCCTGCGGCGAGATCGAGGGGCTGGAGCGGGTGCGCTTCACCAGCCCGCACCCGGCGGCCTTCACCGACGACGTCATCGACGCGATGGCCGAGACCCCGAACGTCATGCCCAGCCTGCACATGCCGCTGCAGTCCGGCTCGGACGCGGTGCTGAAGGCGATGCGCCGCAGCTACCGCTCGCGCAAGTTCCTCGGGATCCTCGAGCGGGTCCGCGAGCGCATCCCGGACGCCGCGATCACGACCGACATCATCGTCGGCTTCCCCGGGGAGACCGAGGAGGACTTCGAGGAGACGCTGCGGGTCGTGCGCGAGTCCCGCTTCTCCTCCGCCTTCACCTTCCAGTACTCGATCCGCCCCGGGACGCCCGCGGCGACCATGCCCGACCAGGTGCCCAAGGCCGTGGTCCAGGACCGCTACGAGCGCCTCATCGAGGTCCAGGAGGAGATCTCCTGGGCGGGCAACCGCGAGCAGGAGGGGCGCGACCTCGAGGTGCTCGTCGCCACCGGAGAGGGGCGCAAGGACACCGAGACCGACCGGATGAGCGGGCGGGCCCGCGACAACCGGCTCGTGCACTTCGCGGTGCCCGCGGGGGCCGAGCGTCCCCGGCCGGGCGACGTCGTCACCGTCGGCGTGACCTACGGCGCCCCGCACCACCTCGTCGCCGACGCCGCGCTGCAGGGCGGCACCTACGCCGTCCGCCGGACGAAGGGGGGCGATGCCTGGGAGGCGCTGCAGCAGGGGAGCGACGGCGGCGTGGCCAAGCCCGCCGTGAGCCTCGGCATGCCGCGCATCGGCGCGCCCGATCCTGCGCCGGTTACCGCGCCCGCTTGCGGCGCCTGAGCCCCGGTATGCACGAAGGGGGCGGATCACCGCATCGGTGATCCGCCCCCTTCGTCTGTCTGCAGCAACGCGCTACGGCGGTGCAGACGAGGCTTCAAGCGAGGCTCAGTTGTTGCCCTCGCCGCCGCCGTTGCCGCCGTCGCCGCCACCGATCTTGCCGTCGATGGCGTCCTTGGCCGAGTCGACCTTGTCGCCGCCGAGGCCCTTGCCCTCGGCGAACTCGCCGGCCTTGTCGAGGCCCTGGTCGCTGATCTGCTCGCCCTTCTCGCTGTTCAGCGCGTCGCCAGCCTTGCCTGCCAGGTCATCGAGACCCATGGTGAGCTCCCTTCTGTTGGCTTCCCCGGTGGGGCGGTGCATCCAGACAAACACGTGGGGACGGCTCCATCAACCCGGAGCGCTCCACCAATATATTTGACAATTCAACTAGATGTTCGTACTGTGGTTGTCGTACCCGGAAGAAGCACCCGATCCGCCCCACAAGGAGAGTCAGATGACCGAGACGAACACGACCACGAGCACCTTCCAGGACCTCGCCGCCGGCACCTACACGCTGGACCCGAGCCACACCGAGGTCGGCTTCGTCGCCCGCCACGCGATGGTCACCAAGGTCCGCGGCTACTTCCGTGACCTCGAGGGCACCATCGAGGTCGCCGAGAACTTCGCCGACTCCACCGCCAGCGCCACGATGAAGACCGCCTCCGTGGACACCGGCTCCGCCGACCGCGACGGTCACCTGAAGTCCGCGGACTTCTTCGACGTCGAGCAGTTCCCCGAGATCAGCTTCGTCGCCAAGCGCGTCCAGGACGTCGACGGCGGCAACTTCGACCTCGTCGGCGACCTGACCATCAAGGGCGTCACCAAGGAGGTCGCGCTCCAGGCGACCTACGACGGCACCGCCCAGGACCCCTTCGGCAACGTCCGCGCCGGCTTCACCGCCGTGACCACGGTCGACCGTGAGGACTGGGGCCTGACCTGGAACGCCGGCCTCGAGACCGGTGGCGTCCTCGTCTCGAAGAAGATCACCCTCAACCTGGAGATCTCGGCCATCAAGGCCTGAGCCACCTCCACCCCCGAGCTCGGAGTCGGGGCCGGCCTCCCCCTGCGCCGGCTCCGGCTCCGTTTTCCTGTCCGGGCACCCGAGGGGCTGTCGGCCGGGCAGTCGATGAGAAGATGCCGCCCATGACCATCCACCCGATCACCATCTGGGGTGAGCCGGTCCTGCACACGCGGGCGAAGCCGGTCCCCGAGTTCGACCAGGACCTGCGCACCCTGATCGAGGACATGTACGAGACCCAGGAGGCCGCCCGCGGTGTCGGACTGGCCGCCCCGCAGATCGGGGTGGGGCTGCGGATCTTCACCTGGCACATGGCCAACGAGGACGGGGCGCCGGAGCTGGGGCACGTCATCAACCCCTTCGTCAAGGCCTCCAAGCCCTCCGACGGCGAGCCGGACCGGGAGCACGAGTCCGAGGGGTGCCTGTCCGTCCCTGGCTACTCCTTCCCGCTGCGCCGCGGCCAGCACGCCACCGTCACCGGCTACGACTGGGACGGCAACGAGCTGAACTTCGAGGCGACCGGCTGGTTCGCGCGCTGCATGCAGCACGAGTACGACCACCTCAACGGTTTCCTCTACGTCGACCGGCTCGGGCCTCGGTGGAAGAAGAAGGCCAAGAAGGTCGTCAAGGAGGAGGGCTGGGGCGTGCCCGGCCACACCTGGCTGCCCGGCACCGACACCGATCCCTTCGGTCACGACGACGAGGACGCCGAGGAGCCCGCGTCGTCGTGACCCCGCGCACGCCGCAGGTCATCGCGGTCGTCGGCGCGACCGCCACCGGCAAGTCCGAGCTGGCCCTCGACCTCGCCGAGCGACTCGGTGGCGAGATCGTCGGTGCCGATGCCATGCAGCTCTACCGCGGCATGGACATCGGAACCAACAAGCTTCCCCCGCAGGAGCGAAGGGGGATCCCCCACCACCTCATCGACGTCCTCGAGGTCACCGAGGAGGCAGCGCTCGCCGACTACCAGGAGCGGGCCGAGGCGGTCATTGCTGACCTCATCGACCGTGGCCGGGTGCCGGTGCTCGTCGGCGGGTCCGGGCTCTACGTCCGTGCGGCGCTGGACCATCTGGAGATCCCGCCCACCGACCCGGGCGTGCGGGCCCGGCTCGAGGCGGAGTCGCAGGAGGATGACGGCGCGGACCAGCTGCGCGCGCGGCTGCGCGACCTCGACCCCGAGGCGGCGGCGGCCATCGAGCCGAACAACCTGCGCCGGATCATCCGCGCCATCGAGGTCGTCGAGCTGACCGGCCGCCCCTTCGCGGCGACCGCGCCCACGAAGCGCTACCGGCGCCCTTCGCTCGTCATCGGTCTGCGGGAGGAGCGGGAGGTGCTGGTCGGGCGCATCGACGCCCGGGCCCGGCGGATGTGGGACTCCGGCCTGCTCGAGGAGGTGGCCCGCCTGGACCGGGCGGGGCTGCGCGATGGCCGGACCGCCTCGCGGGCCATCGGGTATGCCCAAGCGCTCGCCCAGCTCGACGGTCGGATCGGGCGTGAGGAGGCCATCGAGCAGACCGCGCAGGCCACCCGTCGCTATGCCCGCCGGCAGGAGTCCTGGTGGCGACCGGACCACCGCGTCCACTGGCTGGAGGCGGGCCGGGAGGACCTGCCCGAGGCGGCGCTGGCGCTCGCACGCCGTTCGGCAGAATGGGACGCATGAGCCTGACATTCACCAAGGGGCACGGCACGGAGAACGACTTCGTCCTCGTGCCCGACCTCGACGCGCAGCTCGAGCTGACCGCGAGCCAGGTGGCGCTGCTCGCCGACCGCCGTGCAGGCATCGGCGGTGACGGCGTCATCCGCATCGTGCCGACGAGTGCCTCCGAGGAGGCGTCCGTGCGCGCACAGGCCGGCGAGGCCGAGTGGTTCATGGACTACCGCAATGCCGACGGGTCGCTGGCGCAGATGTGCGGCAACGGGACTCGCGTCATCGCCACGTGGCTGCGACGCGAGGGGCTCGTCGGGGACGAGTTCGCGCTCGCGACGCGGGCCGGTGTGCGCCGGATCCGCTTCGAGGGGGAGGCGGTGATCACGCACATGGGCACCTGGTCCTTCGTCGACGAGGCGAAGGCCGAGGCCGAGGGCTTCGACGCCCTCGTGCACGTCGATGAGGCGGAGAACGTCCCCGAGCCCTACTCCGCGCTCTCCCTCGACCTGGGCAATCCGCACACCGTCGTCGCGCTTCCGCCGAATGTCTCGCTCGAGGGGCTGGACCTCACCCGTGCCCCCGTGGTCAAGCCGACGCCGCCCGAGGGCAGCAACGTCGAGTTCGTCCGCGTCGCCGGGCCGGGCCACGTGCGGATGCGCGTCCACGAGCGCGGAGTGGGGGAGACCCGCTCCTGCGGCACCGGGGTCTGCGCGGCCGCGATCGGCGTGGCCTTCTGGTCCGGCGCGGCCGACAAGACCGGGGCGGCCCGTGTCGACGTCCCCGGCGGCAGCCTGCAGGTGCGGCTCCTGCCCGGCCGCGAGGTCGAGCTCGGTGGCCCTGCCGTGCTCGTCGCCGACGGGATCACCGAGCTCCTCTGAGCCGGCTCAGGAGGCCTTGGCGCCGTCCCGCAGGCCGAGGGCGATGTCGACGA
>CAYLUX010000008.1:0-14215 GCA_964386935.1 uncultured Janibacter sp. | reverse complement strand
GAGCCGGCTCAGGAGGCCTTGGCGCCGTCCCGCAGGCCGAGGGCGATGTCGACGATGAGGTCCTCCTGGCCGCCGACGAGCTTGCGCCGGCCGACCTCCATGAGGATGTCGCGCACGTCGACGCCGTAGTTCTTCGAGGCGTCCTCGGCGTGCCGCAGGAAGCTGGAGTAGACCCCCGCGTACCCGAGGGTGAGGGTCTCCCGGTCCACCCGGATCGGGCGGTCCTGCAGCGGGCGGACGATGTCGTCGGCCGCGTCCTGGAGCTTGAAGAGGTCGCAGCCGTGCTCCCAGCCCTGCAGGTCCGCCACAGCGATGAAGGGCTCGATGGGGGCGTTGCCGGCCCCGGCGCCCTGACCGGCCAGCGAGGCGTCCACGCGGGTGACGCCCTCCTCGACGGCGATCACCGAGTTGGCCACCGAGAGCGAGAGGTTCTCGTGGGCGTGGATGCCCAGCTGGGTCTCGGAGTCGAGCACGTCCTTGTACGCGCGCAGCCGGTCGCGCAGGTCGTTCATCGTCAGTCGGCCACCGGAGTCGGTGACGTAGACGCAGTGCGCGCCGTAGCTCTCCATGAGCTTGGCCTGCTCGGCCAGCTCCTTCGGCTCGGCCATGTGGCTGAGCATGAGGAATCCGGAGACGTCCATCCCGAGCTCGCGGGCGGCCTCGATGTGCTGCTTGGCGACGTCGGCCTCGGTGCAGTGCGTGGCGACGCGGACCGAGCGGACCCCGCGGGAGTAGGCCTCCTTGAGCTCCTCGATGGTGCCGACACCGGGGAGGATCAGGGTGGTCAGGACGGCATTGGAGATGTTCTGCGCCGCCGCCTCGATCCACTCCCAGTCGGTGTTGCTGCCGGGACCGTAGGTCAGGCTGGCGCCGGAGAGGCCGTCGCCGTGGGCGACCTCGATGGCGTCGACGCCCGCGGCGTCGAGCGCGCCGACGATGCGGCCGACGTCCTCGGGGGACATCCGGTGGCGCACGGCGTGCATGCCGTCGCGCAGGGTGACGTCCTGGATGTAGAGCTTCGTGGGCGTGGTGGTCGTGGTGCTCATCGGGCTGCCTCCGTCGTGGCCGCGGCCAGCTCCGGGGCGCCGGCCATCATCTGCTCGGCGGTCCGCAGTGCCGCGGAGGTCATGATGTCGAGGTTGCCGGCGTAGGCCGGCAGGTAGTGGGCGGCTCCCTCGACCTCGAGGAAGACCGTGATCTTGGTGGTGGGCGCCGCGTCGGCGTCCACGAGGGTGCGCACCTCGTCGGCGGTCACGGGGGTGAACTGCACGTCCTGGACGAGCCGGTAGCCGGGCACGTAGCTGCGCACCTGCTCGGCCATCTCCTCGACGGAACGCCGGACGGCGTCCTGGTCGACGTCGCCGGTCAGGCACAGCACGGTGTCGCGCATGATGAGCGGCGGCTCGGCGGGGTTGAGGATGATGATGGCCTTGCCCCGGGCGGCGCCGCCGACCTTCTCGATCGCGGCCGAGGTGGTCTCGGTGAACTCGTCGATGTTCGCCCGGGTGCCGGGGCCGGCGGACTTGCTCGCGATAGAGGCGACGATCTCGCCGTAGTGCACGGGGGAGACGCGATTGACCGCGGCGACCATCGGGATCGTGGCCTGGCCGCCGCAGGTGACCATGTTGACGTTGTCGGCGCCCTCGGCGATGTGCTGGTCGCCGTTGACGGGCGGCACGACGTAGGGGCCCAGGGCGGCGGGGGTGAGGTCGACGAGCCGCTTGCCGCTGCCCTCCAGGGCGCGGGCGTTGGCCTCGTGGGCCTTGGCCGCGGTGGCGTCGAAGACGATCTCGATCTCATCGAAGACGTCCATGGCCTTCAGGCCCTCGACGCCCTCGTGGGTGGTGGCGACGCCCATGGCCTTGGCGCGACGCAGGCCGTCGGACTCCGGGTCGATCCCGACCATCGCGGCCATCTCCAGCACCTCGGAGGTGCGGATGACCTTGATCATCAGATCGGTGCCGATGTTGCCGGAGCCGATGATGGCTACCTTCTTCTTCATCCTTGGTCCTTGCCTCGAGTGGGGGCGGTGAGCTGTTACCACCATCCTGCGAGAGGGGGAGGGTGTGCCATGTCACCGTTCCGCTGTACGGCACGAAGGGGGCCGAAGCCCGCCGAAGCGGTCAGGATGGGTCCGTGACCGAGCGCGATCCCCGTTCCTCCGTGGCCAAGGCCGTCGCCGTGCTCGGTGCCTTCGGCAAGGACGCCGGCACCGGTCTGGGCGTCAGCGAACTGGCCCGCCGGGCCGACCTGAGCAAGTCCACGACCTTCCGGTTGCTGGCGGCCCTGGAGGAGACCGGGGCCGTCGAGCGCGCCGGGACCTCCTACCGGCTGGGGCCGCTCATCCACGGCATGACCGACGTGGCCGGGGACGCCGGGACCGAGCGGGTCCGTGAGCTCCTCACGCCGTGGCTCATCGAGCTCTACACCGCGACCAAGCACACCGTGCACATGGCGATGCTCGACGGCCCCCAGGTCGTCTACCTCAACAAGCTGCACGGGCCGCAGGCGGCGCCGGCACCCTCGCGCATCGGCGGTCGGGCGCCCGCCTTCTGCACCGGGGTGGGCAAGGCGCTGCTCGCCCACGACCACGAGCTGGCCGAACGGGTCCTGGCCGGCCCGCTGCCCCGCTGGACGCCACGGACGATCACCGACCCGGAGCGGCTGCGGGCGGAGCTGGACGAGATCCGGCACACCGGGGTCGCCCACGACCGGGAGGAGATCCAGCCCGGGCTGACCTGCCTCGCGGCCGCGGTCACCGGGCCCGGTGGGCAGGCGGTCGCGGCGCTCTCGGTCTCCGGGCCGACACGGCTCTTCGAGCCCACGGCGCACGAGCATGCGCTGCGGCGGCTGGCCCACGCGGCGAGCACCCGCCTGCGGGCCGGGCGGCGTTGAGCCTCAGGGCCGTTCGACGCGCAGGACCCGAAAGCCCTTGCGCGAAGCCACCCGCACGACGGGCAGGTCGAGCTCGTCGGTGATCCACTTGGCGAGGCTGTCCGCGCCGAGGTTCTTGCCGACGACCAGGTGGGCATCGGCCCCCTTCGCCAGCCGGGGGAGCCAAGTGTGCAGGATCTCGTGGACGACCGACTTGCCCACCCGGATCGGGGGATTGGACCAGATCGCGGCGAAGGGGGTTCCCCCCGGCACCTCCTCCGGCCGCACCGCGCGCACGTTGTCCAGGCCCAACGCGGCGGCATTGCGCCGGGTGAGGTCCAGCGCCCGCTCGGTGACGTCGACCGCCCACACGGTCGCTTCGGGGGAGCGCATGGCGAGGGTCAGGGCGATCGGGCCCCAGCCGCAGCCGAGGTCGAGCAGATTCCCCTCGGCCGGCGGCTCCGGGACGACGTCGAGCAGGATCGACGTCGCCTTGTCCAGACCGCCGGGGGAGAAGATGCCCCTCGCGGTCGTCACCGTCACGTCGCGTCCGGCGAGCGTCGTGCGCAGCTCGCGCCGCTCGGCCGCGCTCGCAGCGGGGCTGTCGGTGAAGTAGTGCTCGGTCGGGTCGGTCACGGGGGAACTCTAGGCGGCCACGAGGCTGTGCCGTCGGCTGGCAGCAGGTCTTGACCTACTCGAACAGATGTTCGATAATGATGGGAGCTACAGGAGGACGCGATGATCGAGCAGAGGGCGGCAGGAGCACCCGAGGTCGAGGGTGTCGCCGTGCTGCCGGGTGTGCTCGACGACGTCCTCGGGGCCTTGGGGTCGGCATCCGTGGATGGGCTCTCGGAGGCGGAGTTGGCGCGGGTGATCGCCACGCTGGAGGCGACGAAGGGGGCGGCGGCCGCGGTGCAGGCGCGTGCGACCGCGCGGTTCGTCGAGGACCGGGACGAGCTCACGCAGGAGGCTGCCGCGCGGGAGGAGATCTCCCGACGCGAGGCCTCGTGTCGGCGCAGCGCGACTCGTGCCGAGGTGGCGCTGGTCCGTCGGTGCTCGCCCTGGCAGGCCGACCGGCATGTGGGTGCGGCCGAGGCTCTTGTGCATGACCTGCCGCTGACGATGGCCGCGCTGACCGCTGGCGAGATCAGCGAGGCGCGATCCTTGATCGTCGTTCGAGAGACGGCCTGCCTGTCGCGGGCGGACCGTCTCGAGGCTGACCGGCGGCTCGCCCCGGACCTGGCCACGCTGGGTGATCGTGCGCTGACGGCGGCGGCGCAGCGGGTGGCCATCGACCTCGATCAGGAGGCGATCGTGCAGCGCCGCCGACGGGCCGCCGCGTCGCGCCATGTTGGTGTGCGTCCGGCGCCGGATGGGATGGCGCGGCTGAGCATCCTGGGGCCGCTGCCCGACGTCGTCGGCGCCTACGCGGCCCTGACCGCCGCGGAGAAGGCCCGCTACGTCGCCACCGGTGACCCGGAGGTCGACGCGGCTCGGGCCGCGGACGAGCGCGGCAGGGGCGCGTGGATGGCCGACACCGCGCTGGAGCGGCTGTCCGGTCGTGACGCGGGGCAGGTCCAGCCGGTCGAGGTCGGGCTGGTGATGAGCGAGGACGCGATCATCCCCGCAGCCTTCGGCGGCCCCGAGGAGCCGAGCGGCCCGGTCGACATCCCCGGGTGGGGCGCCGTGCCAGGCGACATGGCCCGCGAGCACCTGCTGCGCCTGTGCGACAGCGAGACCCAGACCTGGCTCCGCCGACTGTGGACCGCCCCTGGTGGGCGAGACGTGGTGGCGATGGACTCGCAGCGGCGACTCTTCAGCGGGGTGCTCCGCCAGCTCATCGAGTTGCGGGACGCGACCTGCCGGGTGCCCTGGTGCGACGCGCTGGCACGGCAGGTCGACCACGTCACGCCCTTCGCCCGCGGCGGAGGCACCACAGCCGCCAACGCGATGGGCAGCTGCCAGCGACACAACCTCGTCAAGGAGGAACCCGGCTGGCGGGCCGAGGTCATCGCGACCGGACTCGACCCGGGCGGCGGACCCCACACCGTGCGACTGACGACACCCACCGGGTCCGAATTCACCTCCGTGGCAGCGCCACTGCTCGGACACGGCCGCTCGCCGACGCACAGGTCCGGGTCGCCACTGGAGATCTACTACGAGGGCCTGCTCGCAGCCTGACCCGAGCCTTCCTCAGCGCTGATTGACCATCGCGTGCACATGCATGTCGTGCCACCCGTCGCTGTGCAGCATCGCGCTTGTCTCCGTGCCTTCATGGCCGAACCCGCATCTCTCGGCCACCCGGCACGAGGCCTGGTTGGCCGCGGCGTGACGCAGATGAATGCGGTGCAGGCCGGCCCCGAACGCCCAGTCCGTGAGCGTTCGGACAGCCGCGGAGGAGTGGCCTCTGCCCCGTGCGTGCGGATGCGTCCAGTAGGCGAGCTCGGCGCACCCGGTCCCCAGGGAGATCCACCGGAAACCGACACGGCCGATCACTCGACCCTCGGCCTCCACCGCCCAGTCCGCAGCTGACTCACGTACCCAGCCCTCGGCCTTGGCCCGGATCCACTCCTGCGCCTCCGGGAGGTCCATCGTGCGGGCATGCCACTGCTGGATGTCCGGATCGGCGTAGGCCTCGACGAGAGAGGGCGCGTCCGGCGCCACCCACGGGCGGAGCACGCGGGCGTCCGATGGCAGCACCGGCTGGTCCCGGCTGCTCCAGGAGCCGGGCGGCAGGACCGGAGCGACGAGACGGGGCACGGTGCTCAGACCACGTCGTCGTCGACCCAGTCCAGGGACTTGCCGATCGCCTTGGTCCAGTTGCGGTGCAGCCGGTCGACCTCGTCGGAGTCCAGCTGCGGGCTCCAGCGGGTGTCCTCGCCCCAGTTCTCGACGATCTCGTCGGTGGACTCCCAGTAGCCGACGGCCAGGCCAGCGGCGTAGGCGGCGCCGAGGACGGTGGTCTCGACGACCTTCGGGCGCACGACGTCGACACCGAGGAGGTCTGCCTGGAACTGCATGAGCGTCTCGTTGGCGACCATGCCGCCGTCGACCTTGAGCTCGGTCAGCCGGCCACCGGCCCGCTCGGCGTCGGCCTGCATCGCCTCCAGCACGTCGCGGGTCTGGTAGGCGGTCGACTCCAGGACGGCGCGCGCCAGGTGCCCCTTGTTGGCGAAGCGGGTCAGCCCGAGGATCGCGCCGCGCGCGTCCGGGCGCCAGTGCGGGGCGAAGAGCCCGGAAAAGGCCGGCACGAAGTACACCCCGCCGTTGTCCTCGACGGTGGCCGCGAGCTCCTCGATCTCCGGGGCCGAGCGGATGAGGCCAAGGTTGTCCCGGACCCACTGCACGAGCGAGCCGGTGACGGCGATGGACCCCTCGAGCGCGTAGACCGCGTCCTGCTCGCCGAGCTTGTAGCAGACCGTGGTGAGCAGGCCGTTGTCGCTCGTGACGATCTCGGTGCCGGTGTTGAGCAGCATGAAGTTGCCGGTGCCGTAGGTGTTCTTCGCGCTGCCCGGCGTCAGGCACGCCTGGCCGAAGGTCGCCGCGTGCTGGTCCCCGAGGATTCCGGCGACGGGCGTCCCGTTGAGGACGCCGGGCTGGCACTGCCCGTATACCTCGGAGGAGGAGCGGATCTCCGGCAGCAGCTGCCGCGGCACGCCGATCGCTTCGCACACCGAGTCGTCCCAGTCCAGGGTGCGCAGGTCCATGAGCATGGTGCGCGAGGCGTTCGTGACGTCGGTGACGTGCACGCCGTCGTTCTGGCCGCCGCCGGTGAGGTTCCACAGCAGCCAGGTGTCCATCGTCCCCGCGAGGAGCTCTCCGGCCTCGGCGCGCTCGCGGGCCCCCTCGACGTGGTCGAGGATCCAGGCGATCTTCGGTCCGGCGAAGTAGGTCGCGAGCGGCAGCCCGCAGACGTCCTTGAAGCGCTCCACACCCCCGTCCTCGGCGAGCTCGTCGACGAGCCCCTGGGTTCGGGTGTCCTGCCAGACGACGGCGTGGTGGATCGGCTGGCCGGTCGCCTTCTCCCACACGACGGAGGTCTCGCGCTGGTTCGTGATGCCGACGGCCTCGATGTGCCGGCTGTTCAGGTTCGCCTTGCTCAGGGCGCCGCCGATGACGCGACGGGCGTTCTCCCAGATCTCCAGGGCGTCGTGCTCGACCCAGCCGGCCCTCGGGAAGATCTGCTCGTGCTCGATCTGGTCGCTGGCGACCGGAGTGCCGGCCCTGTCGAAGACGACGGCGCGGGTGCTCGTCGTGCCCTGGTCGATGGCCAGCACATAGGTCCTCGAGTCGCTCATGCCCGGCATCCTCTCAGGTTCCCCCACCGGTGGAGCCGCTTCGGCGGCTACCGTTGTGGGTGAGGGGGATTCACCCCCTTCGTCATGAGCTGCGATTGCAGGAGGTCACATGCCCACCCCCACCCCCCTGGACTCGACGGAGCGCGAAAGGGCGTGGCGGCGGCTGGCCGAGGAGGACCTGGACGTGCTCGTCGTCGGAGGCGGGGTCACCGGGGCCGGCACGGCGCTGGACGCGGCCACACGGGGCCTCAAGGTCGCCCTCGTCGAGCAGCGGGACTTCGCGTGCGGGACCTCCTCGCGCTCGAGCAAGCTCTTCCACGGCGGGGTGCGCTACCTCGAGCAGCTCGACTTCGGCCTCGTCCGGGAGGCCCTCAAGGAGCGGGAGCTGATGCTCACCCGGATCGCCCCGCACCTGGTGAAGCCGGTCTCCTTCCTCTACCCGCTCAAGCACGCCTTCTGGGAGCGGCCCTACGTCACGGCCGGCCTGACCCTCTACGACACGATGGGTGGCGGACGCTCCGTCCCCCGGACCAAGCAGCTCTCCAAGCGCGGTGTGCGCACCATCGCGCCCGGTCTGCGACCCGACGCCCACCACGGCGGTCTGATGTATCACGACGCGCAGACCGACGACGCCCGCCACACCCTCACCGTCGTGCGGACTGCGGCCGCCTACGGCGCGACCGTGCTCAACTCCGCGAAGGTGACCGGCCTCAAGCACGCGGGGGAGCGGGTCGTGGGCGCCACCGTCATGGACGTCGAGACCGGCGAGGAGGTGACCGTCAACGCCTCCGTCGTCATCAACTGCACCGGCGTGTGGACCGACGACATCCAGCGGATGGCCGGCGGGCGGGGCCGCTTCCACGTCCGTGCGAGCAAGGGCGTGCACCTCGTCGTCGCCCGGGACCGGATCAACTCCGAGACCGGCCTCATCCTGCGCACCGAGACCTCCGTCCTCTTCTGCATCCCGTGGGGCACCCACTGGATCATCGGGACCACCGACACCGACTGGAATCTCTCCCGCGCCCACCCCTCGGCGACCGCCGCGGACATCGACTACCTGCTCGAGCAGATCAACGGCGTGCTCCTCACCCCGCTCGCCCGGGACGACATCCAGGGCGTGTACGCCGGGCTGCGCCCGCTGCTGGCAGGGGAGAGCGAGGAGACCTCGCAGCTGAGCCGCGAGCACGCGGTCGCCCGCCCCCAGCCGGGTCTGATCTCGATCGCGGGTGGGAAGTACACGACCTACCGGATCATGGCCGCCGACGCCGTGGACGCCGCCCGCGAGGACCTCTCCCCGGGCGTCCCGGACAGCGTCACAGAGCACATCCCGCTGCTGGGCGCCGAGGGCTACCAGGCGCTGGTGAACCAGATCGACGCTCTCAGTCGCCGCCACGACCTGCCGGTCTGGCGGATCACCCACCTGCTGGACCGCTACGGCTCCCTCGCGGTGGACCTCTTCGCGATGATCGACGAGGACCGGGAGCTGGCCCGACCCCTGACGGGGGCCGAGGAGTACCTCGCCGTCGAGGTCGTGCACGCGGCCCGCTCCGAGGCCACGTTGCACCTGAACGACCTGCTGACCCGGCGCACCCGGATCTCGATCGACACCACCGACCGTGGCGTCGCGAGCGCCGAGCCCGCCGCGCGCATCCTCGGCCGAGAGCTCGGCTGGGACGAGACGACGGTCCGCACCGAGGTGGAGCACTACCTCGAGCGGGTCGAGGCCGAGAGGGAGAGCCAGCAGATGAGCGAGGACGAGCGGGCGGACGCCGAGCGCACCCAGGTCACCGACATCCGGACCCTGGCCAAGGGCTGAGCCCGATCAGGAGCGGGTGTCGACGTCCGATCGGTCCTTCGACACCGCGTACCGGGGGTTGACCGGCAGGGCCGCCGTCTCCCTGCCGCGCCCGCGGACGAGGGCGACGTACCCGACGGACAGCACGATGAGCGTCCCTGCGCCGACGATGAAGGCGTGGCGCCCGTCGGCCGTCATCGCCAGCAGCAGGATGACGCCGAGCATGAAGGCGATGGCGATGACGTTCGGGATCGGGAAGAAGGGCATCCGGTAGGACGTGGCGGGTGCACCGGAGCGCGCCATCTCCACCCGCATCCGCCAGTGGGCCAGCAGGATCATCAACCATGTGAAGACGGTCGCGAAGGTCGCGATCGCGGCGACGTAGAAGAAGAGCCGGTCCTCGACGAGCAGGAAGAGGACGACCCCGACCAGGCCGGTGCCGAACATGATCGTCACCGGGATGACCGGGATGTTGCTGCGGCGCGAGAGGTGCAGGAAGGACTTCGGCGCGTGCCCCTGCTCCGCCAGCCCGTACATCGTGCGCGAGCAGGCGTAGAAGATCGCGTTCATCGCCGAGAGCGCGGCGGTGAGGACGACGAAGTTCATCAGGTGCTTGGCGGCCGGCACCTGCAGGGCGGCGAAGACCTCGACGAAGGGGGACGACTCGCCTGTCACCTGGCTCCACGGGATGATCGACATGATCACCGCGAGCGCGGCGACGTAGAAGAGCAGGATGCGGAAGGGCACCGTGTTGACCGCCCGGGGCATGGACCGCTCCGGGTCGTCGGCCTCGCCGGCGGTCATGCCGAGCGTCTCGATGCCGCCGAAGGAGAAGACGACAACGCTGAAGCTCATGATGATCCCCCAGAGGCCGAAGGGGGCGAAGCCGTCGTGGCTCCACAGGTGGGCGACGTCGGGGGTGGTCCCGCCGACCTCACGCCCCCAGAGGATGAGGATGACGCCGCCGACGACGAGGGCGAGGATCGCGAGGATCTTGATGAGGGAGAACCAGAACTCCATCTCCCCGAAGACCTTCACGGCCATGAGGTTCAGGGTGCCGATGACGGCGATCGCGGCGAGCATCCACGCCCAGCCGGGGACACCGGGGAACCACAGCCCCATGTACGTCGCGACGGCCGTCATGTCCGCGATCGCGACGACGGCCAGCTCCAACCAGAAGATCCAACCGGTGATGTAGCCGGCCCACGGCCCGAGGAAGGACCCGGCGTACTGGGCGAAGGACCCGGCGACGGGGTGACGCACCGCCATCTCGCCCAGGGCCCGCATGACGATGAAGACCATCGCTCCGGCGACGGCGTAGGCGAGCAGGACGGCCGGGCCGGCGACCTGGATGGTCTCCGCGGACCCGTAGAAGAGCCCGGTGCCGATCGCCGTGCCGAAGGCGATGAACTGCACGTGACGGGGGTTCAGACCGCGGGAGAGGTGGTCCTGCTCCGTCGTGGCGGTGGTGGAGTCGGTCTCGGGACTCATGCGCGCGTCGGCCTCCGGGCGAAGGGGGAGAAGGGGGGCCTCCCCGGTGGGGAGCGCCAGAAACTCTACGTGCCGCAGGCGGGACCCGCTCGAAGGTCCCGGGCCGGTCGGGAGTATTCGCTGGCCCTGTGACGTTGCATGGTGAGATCCTGAAGGAGACATGACAGAACCACGACGCGATCACGACGATCACCTGCTCTCCCGGCGCGCCCAGGCCCTCGCGGACGAGCCGGGCCCCCTCGAGGGCCGAGACCACTTCGACGGTGACCAGCTGGACCGGGAGGAGCGCTCCGCGCTCCGCCGGGTTTCCGGGCTGTCCACCGAGCTCGAGGACATCACCGAGGTCGAGTACCGCCAGCTGCGGCTGGAGAAGGTCGTCCTCGCCGCGGTGTGGAGCCGTGGGACCGCCGAGGAGGCGGAGCACTCCCTTCGTGAGCTCGCCGCTCTCGCGGAGACCGCCGGATCGGAGGTCCTCGCCGGTGTGCTGCAACGTCGGCCGAACCCCGACCCCGGCACCTACCTCGGCTCCGGCAAGGCGCTGGAGCTGCGCGACATCGTCCTCGCGGAGGGTGCCGACACGGTCGTGTGCGACAGCGAGCTCGCGCCGAGCCAGCGGCGTGCCCTCGAAGACGTCGTCAAGGTCAAGGTCATCGACCGCACGGCGCTGATCCTCGACATCTTCGCCCAGCACGCCAAGAGCCGCGAGGGCAAGGCCCAGGTGGAGCTGGCCCAGCTGCAGTACCTGCTGCCGCGGCTGCGCGGCTGGGGTGAGTCGATGTCCCGGCAGGCCGGTGGTCAGGCCGCCGGCGGTCAGGGCATGGGCTCGCGCGGCCCCGGTGAGACGAAGATCGAGCTGGACCGGCGCCGCATCAACTCCCGTATCGCCAAGCTCAAGCGGGAGCTGACCGGGATGAAGACCCACCGCGACACCCGCCGGTCGGCCCGCGCCAACCGTGGGATCCCCGCCGTGGCCATCGCCGGGTACACCAATGCGGGCAAGTCGACGCTGCTGAACCGGCTCACCCACGCCGGCGTGCTCGTGGACAACCAGCTCTTCGCGACGCTGGACACCACGGTGCGGCGGACCGAGACCCCCGACGGGCGGGAGTACACGCTGACCGACACCGTCGGCTTCGTGCGGGCGCTGCCCCACCAGCTCGTCGAGGCCTTCCGCTCCACGCTGGAGGAGGTCGCCGACGCCGACCTGCTGCTGCACGTCGTCGACGCCTCGCACCCCGACCCCGATAGCCAGATCAGCGCCGTGCGGGCGGTGCTCGCGGACGTGGACGCCACGGACGTCAAGGAGGTCGTCGTCCTCAACAAGGCCGACCTCGCCGACCCGGAGGTGATCGCACGCGTGCTGCGCGAGGAGAAGTACTCCATCGCGGTCTCCGCGCGCACCGGAGACGGCGTCGACGAGCTGCTCGATCTCATCGCCCGCGAGCTGCCCCGCCCGGAGATCGACGTCGAGGTGCTGCTGCCCTACGACCGTGGTGACCTTGTCAGCCGGCTGCACGAGGAGGGCGAGATCCTCCACGAGGAGCACGTCGCCGAGGGCACCCGGCTGCACGCGCGGGTCATGGCGGACCTCGCCGCGGAGCTGGAGCCCTACCAGGGGACCCTCGCTCGCTGAGCGGCTCAGAGGGTCGCGAGCCGCGCGGCGATGGCGATCATCGTCAGGCCGATGAGCCCGTCGAGCACCCGCCAGGTCCGGGGGTGACCGAGCGGCCCGGCGAGCCAGCGGGCGCCCAGCCCGAGGCCGATGAACCACACGACGCTGCCCGTCACTGCTCCGGCAGCGAAGGCCCACCTCTGCTCCTCGAAGCCGTTCGCGATCGACCCGAGCATGACCACGGTGTCGAGGTAGACGTGCGGGTTGAGGAAGGTGATCGCCAGCGTCGTCAGGACCACCGAGCCGCGGGAGGCCGGAGCTGTCGCGGTGAGAGCACCGGGGGAGAGGGCCCGCCGCAGTGAGAGCAGGCCGTAGACGACGAGGTAGGCGACGCCCACCCACGTGACGACCGTGAGTGCCCGGGGGTGGGACTGCACGAGCGCGCCCACGCCGGCGGTGCCCAGCGAGATGAGCAGCGCGTCCGCGGCGATGCACACGAGCAGCACCGGCACGAGGTGCTCGCGCCGGATGCCCTGCCGCAGCACGAAGGCGTTCTGCGCGCCGATGGCGACGATGAGGGCGAGTCCGGAGAGCATGCCGGCGACGGCGGTGGTGAGCACGGGCCGAGCGTAGATCGCCGCCGATGAGCAAGAGAAGCGAAAGTTTCTTGCTGATCCTTAGAGTTGCTTCATGAACCTCGAGCACCTGCGAGCGCTGCTCGCCGTCATCGACCACGGCACCTTCGAGGCTGCCGGCGCCGCGCTGCGGGTGACGCCCTCGGCGATCAGCCAGCGGATCAAGGCCCTCGAGTCGAGCACCGGTCGGGTCCTCGTGCAACGGAGTGCGCCGTGCCGCGCCACGAGGGCCGGGGAGGTGCTGCTCCGGACCGCCCGGCAGATGGTCCTCCTCGAGGAGGACGCCCGCGCCGCCCTGGGCGAAGGGGGCGCCCCCGCCCTGGAGCTGCCGGTCGCCGTCAACGCCGACTCGCTCGCCACCTGGTTCGAGCCCGTGCTCGCCGCCGCGGCGACGTGGCCCGACACCCTGCTGCGGCTCGCGGTGGAGGACGAGGAGCACAGCAGCGAGCACCTGCGTCGCGGTCACGTCCTCGCCGCGGTCAGCGCCGACCCCACCCCCGTCGCCGGTTGCCGCACGGAGGTCCTCGGTGCCATGCGCTACCTGCCGGTGGCGGCCCCCTTCGTCGCGGAGCGCCACCGGGCCGGGCGGGGGGTGGACTGGGAGCGGATGCCGGTGCTGCGCTTCAACGCCAAGGACGAGCTGCAGCACTCGGTGCTGCGTCGGCTCGGTGTCACCGGCTCCCCGCCGTGCAGCCATGTCCCTTCCTCGGAGGGCTTCCTGGCCGCGGTCCGCGCGGGCCTGGGGTGGGCGATGGTTCCGGAGGCACAGCTGGGGGACGACCTCGAGACCGGTCGGCTGGTGCTGCTCCGCCGCCGGGCCCACGTCGACGTCACCCTGCACTGGCAGGTGTGGTCCCTCCAGACCCCGCGGGTGGGCCGGCTCTCCGACGCCGTGCGGCAGGCGGCTCGGGCGCTGCGCCCTGCCCGAGCGGGCCAGGGGAAAGCTGTGGCGGCTGTCGGTGGCTCGCACTAGCGTTTCTTCCCAGACGGATCGACCAGACCCGTCACGACCGAGGAGCGCACACCATGGCATCCCTGCTCAACCCGTACCTGAATTTCCAGAAGAGCGCCCGAGCGGCGATGGAGTTCTACCAGTCCGTGCTCGGGGGAGCCCTCGAGATCGCGACCTTCGGCGACATGGACCCCGACGCCGGGCCGATCGCCGACCTCGTCATGCACTCGAGCCTGGAGACCGAGGCCGGCTACGTGATCTTCGCCAGCGACACCCCTCCGGGCATGCCGACTCCCCAGTACGGCGGCGGGATGACGGTGAGCATCAGCGGTGACGAGGTCGAGCGGCTGCGTGGCTACTGGGAGGGGCTGTCCGCCGGCGGCCGGATCGACGTGCCCCTCGAGAAGCAGATGTGGGGTGACGAGTTCGGCGCCTTCACCGACAAGTTCGGCATCCCCTGGATGGTCGACATCCACCCGGCCGCGAGCTGAGCGCCGATCAGGAGCGAAGGGAGGCGAGCACCCGGGCGGAGTCGGTCACCACGATCTGCGGGGCGTA
>CAYLUX010000007.1:0-48915 GCA_964386935.1 uncultured Janibacter sp. | reverse complement strand
ACACCCAGCAGGGCGTCTCCGGCCTGACGAACGAGGCCGCCGAGCGCATCGCCGGTGAGGACGCCGACTTCCACCGCCGCGACCTCTACGACGCCATCGAGCGCGGCGAGCACCCCAAGTGGACGCTCTCGGTGCAGGTCATGCCGTACGAGGACGCGAAGACCTACCGCTTCAACCCCTTCGACCTGACGAAGATCTGGCCGCACTCGGACTACCCGCTCATCGAGGTCGGCACCATGACCCTCGACGAGAACCCGGTCAACTTCTTCGCCCAGATCGACCAGGCGGCCTTCGCGCCCAGCAACACCGTGCCGGGCATCGGCTTCTCGCCCGACAAGATGCTGCTGGGCCGCGTCTTCGCCTATGCCGACGCCCACCGGGCGCGGATCGGACCGAACTTCCACCAGCTCCCGGTGAACCGTCCGGTGGTCGAGGCGCAGAACCACTACACCTTCGACGGCCCGATGCGTTACGAGCACGCCGGCGCGGCGCCGACCTACCAGCCCAACAGCTTCGGTCGCCCGCACGCGGACGAGCAGGGCCCGGTCGACGACGGCTGGGAGGCCGACGGCGCCATCGTCCGCTCGGCCTACGAGCTCCACGCCGAGGACGACGACTTCGGGCAGGCGGGCACGCTCGTGCGCGAGGTCTTCGACGACGCGCAGCGTGACCGGCTCGTCGAGACCGTCATCGGCGCTCTGGGCGGTGTCCAGGAGCCGGTGCTCGGCCGGGCCTTCCAGTACTGGAAGAACGTCGACCCGGACATCGGCAAGCGGATCGAGGAGGGTCGCCTCGCGGCCTCGGACTCCCCGACCGACACCGGTGACCTGCTGCCTGAGAAGGGCTGACCGGCAAGTCCACGACGACCAGCAGCGGCGCGGGCCCCGAAGGGGGTCAGCGCCGCTGCTGGCGTGCGGAGGCGTAGAGGCAGATCGTGCTGGCCATCGCCAGGTTCAGCGACTCCGCCTTGCCGTGGATCGGCACCCGGAGGACCTCGTCGCAGGCGCTGCGGATCTCCTCCGGCAGCCCCCAGGCCTCGTTGCCCATGACCCAGGCGTGCGGCGGCGTGAGGTCGGACTCGTCGATACTCTGCGGGCCCCCGCCGTCCGCGGCGAGGCTGCGCACCCCCGCCCGCGAGAGCGCGGCCAGGGTCGCCTCGATCTCCAGGCCGGTGACGACCGGCAGGTGGAAGAGCGAGCCGGCGGTGGAGCGCACCACCTTCGGTGACGTCAGGTCCACCGAGGCGGCACTGACGAGGACCGCGTCGGCTCCCGCGGCATCGGCCGCACGCACGACCGTGCCGAGGTTGCCGGGGTCGCGCACGTGCGTCAGCAGCACGAGCAGCCGCGGCGAGCCCGCGAGGACCTCCTCGAGCGTGGACGAGGCCTGGTCGACGACGGCGGCGACCCCCTGGGGTGTCTCCGCATCGCACATCGCGGCCAGGACCTCCTCGCTCACGGAGTGCACGAAGAGCCCCTGCTCGCGGGCCGGCTCGACGAACTCGGCGTACCGCTCGGCCGCCTCGTCGGTGACGTAGACGTCGCGCACCCGCTCCGCCGCCCAGCGCACCGCCTCGCGCACGCCCTGGGGGCCCTCGACGAGGATCCGGCCGGTGCGCCGACGCACAGAACGCCGGGAGAGTCCGCGCACCTGCTTCACCCGCTCGGAGGCGGGGTTGATCAGGGGCGGACGCTCCCGGCGTCCGGGGTGTTCGCTCAGGCCGAGGCCTTGGCGTCGGCGGGGACGCCGGCCTTGGCGACCTCGACGAGGGCGGCGAAGGCGGCCTCGTCGTTGACGGCCAGCTCGGCCAGCATGCGGCGGTCGACCTCGACCTCGGCCGCGCGCAGACCCTGGATGAACCGGTTGTAGGTCATGCCGTTGGCGCGGGCGCCGGCGTTGATCCGCTGGATCCAGAGGCGACGGAAGTCGCCCTTCTTCTGCCGGCGGTCCCGGTAGCTGTAGGTGAAGCTGTGGGTGACCTGCTCCTTCGCCTTCCGGTAGAGGCGGGAGCGCTGGCCCCGGTATCCGCTCGCCCGCTCGAGGACGACCCGACGCTTCTTGTGGGCGTTGACCGCCCGCTTCACGCGTGCCACGTGATTCTCCTTCTAAAGTCAGTGGTCGATGAGGCCTTCGGTCAGCGACCGAGCAGCTTCTTGATCTTCTTCTCGTCGGCCTTGGAGACCACGACGTCGTTCGCGAGGCGCCGCGCGTGCTGCGGGGTCTTCTCGTGGAACTTGTGGACGTGGTTGGCGCGCTCGCGCATGACCTTGCCGGATCCGGTGACCCGGAACCGCTTCTTGGCGCCGCTGTGCGTCTTGTTCTTCGGCATGTCGCCGATCTCCTTCGTTGTGCTTGCTGGTCTGGGGCCGATCAGGACTGGGCGTGGGCGTCGGCCTCCTGGGCCTCCTGCTCCGCCTTCTCCCGGTCCTTCTTCCGCCGTGCCTCGGCACGGGCCTCGGACTTCTTGCGGGTCGGTGCGAGCACCATGACCATGTTCCGGCCGTCCTGCTTGGGCGCCGACTCGACGGTGCCGAGCTCGACGACGTCCTCCGCGAGGCGCTGCAGCAGCCGGAAACCCAGCTCCGGGCGCGACTGCTCGCGCCCGCGGAACATGATCGTCACCTTGACCTTGTCCCCTGCCGAGAGGAAGCGCTCGACGTGGCCCTTCTTGGTGCCGTAGTCGTGGCTGTCGATCTTCGGCCGGAGCTTGATCTCCTTGATGATCGTGTTGACCTGCTTCTTGCGCGCTTCGCGCGCCTTCATGGCCGCTTCGTACTTGTACTTGCCGAAGTCCATGAGCTTGGCGACCGGAGGCTTGGCCTGCGGGGCCACCTCGACCAGGTCGAGGTCGGCCTCTGCCGCCAGACGGAGTGCGTCCTCGACACGAACGATGCCGACCTGCTCCCCGTTGGGTCCGACCAACCGCACCTCCGGGACACGGATACGGTCATTGATGCGAGGCTCGCTGATGTGCTGCTCCTTAGCTCAGGTGGTCCGCAGACGAAGAAAGGCTCCCCGTCAGTCGCGAGGAGCCTCACCAGAGCGCGAGCACGACCATCGACGACGATCCTTTTCGGATCGGCACGTCGGGACGTGTCGTGACCTGGGACCCGGCAACCAGTGGTTGGCGCGGGTGGGAGTGACTCCTCTTGCGTCACCGCAGGGCGGTGACCGGTCGTGACCTACGCTACCAGCGCCCTTCCCGGTTGTGGAAATCGGGTCAGGTGATGGTGAAGCCGAGACCGTCGATGCGCGAGCGCACCTCGTCCTGCGAGGCCAGCTCCTCCGCCACGGTCCCCACCAGGGCCTCGATCCCGGCCTGGTCGAAGCCGGGGGCGAGGGTCAGGGTCACCTGGAGCACGCCGGCGCCGTCCTGCTGCCCGGGGCCCACGGAGGCCTCGGTGATCTCCGAGTACTGGGAGCAGACCTGCGCGACCGCCTCGCGCACGACGTCGTCCTCGTGGGCGACGGCCCACTCCCTCTCCTGGGCCAGCGCCCACACCATGGACCCGCGCACCTCGAAGGCCTGCTCGCTCGCGCAGTCCAGGACCATCAGGTCCGCCTGCTCACCGACCGCGGACCGGGCGGCGTCCTCCGCCCGGACCGGCACCGGTCGCAGGCTCTTGTCGAAGGCCTGCAGGTCGGTCAGCGAGCTGAAGATCGGCAGCGCCGTGCGCCCGTCGGGGTTCTTCAGCAGCACGACGGCCATGTCGGCCTGCTTGTCGGCCTCCAGCCCGGACTCGCTCGTCGTGCTCTCCACCTCGAGCGCCGTCATCGGGACGAAGACGCGGGCACCGGCCAGGTGCCGCACGACGTCGGCCTCACCGCCCTCGCGCAGCGCGCGGGCCAGCTCGGCATCGGCCTCTCCCCCGTCGCCGGAGAAGTCCCCCGGCGGCAGGTTGCGCCCCTGCCACGGCACGCCAGCGGAGTCCGCGCCCGCAGAGTCCACGGGACGGCCCGCGTGGCCGAGGCCCGTGGGCAGGTTCTCCGGTCCGGGGGTGCTCATGGCCGCCCCGCCACGTCGAGTGCTTCGCCCAGGTCCACACTTCCCTTGTACAGGGCGGAGCCGATGATTGCACCCTCGACGCCCTCCGGGACGAGCTCGCGCAGTGCCCGCACGTCCTCGATCGTCGTGACGCCGCCGGAGGCGACGACCTTGGCGGCGGTGGCCGCGCACACGTCACGGAGCAGCTGCAGGTTCGGCCCGGCGAGCATGCCGTCCTTGACCACGTCGGTGACGACGTAGCGGGCGCAGCCGGCGGCGTCCATGCGGGCGAGGGTCTCCCAGAGGTCGCCCCCTTCGCGGGTCCAGCCACGGGCGGCGAGGGTGGTCCCGCGCACGTCGAGCCCCACGGCCACCCGCTCCCCGTGCTCCGCAATGGCCCGTGCGGTCCAGTCGGGGTCCTCGAGCGCTGCGGTCCCGAGGTTGACCCGGGCGCAGCCGGAGTCCAGGGCGGCGCGAAGGGAGTCCTCGTCGCGGATCCCGCCGCTCAGCTCGACCTTGACGTCGAGGCGCCCGACGATGTCGGCGAGGAGGTCACGGTTGCTCCCTTCGCCGAAGGCCGCGTCCAGGTCCACGAGGTGGATCCACTCGGCCCCGGCCTCCTGCCAGCGGCGGGCCGCCTCGAGCGGTTCCCCGAACTGCCAGCCGGTGCCGGAGACCCCCTGTTGCAGCTGGACCGCCTGACCGCCGCGAACGTCGACGGCCGGGAGGAGCTCCAGTCGCGAATTCCCACTCGTGCTCACAGTGACATCACCCAGTTTTTCAGCAGGTGCAGCCCAGCGTCCCCGGACTTCTCGGGGTGGAACTGCGTGGCGGACAGTGCGCCGTTCTCGACGGCGGCGACGAAGGGGGCCCCGTGCCGGGCCCACGTGACGAGCGGCGCGGCGGCGGCCATCCCGCCTGCGGCGACCGGGAGGTCCCAGGTCAGGGCCGCATAGGAGTGGACGAAGTAGAAGCGCTGGTCCTCCAGGCCCGCGAAGAGGCGGGTCCGCTCGGGCACCGTGACGTCGGACCAGCCCATGTGGGGCACGACCGGCGCGGTGAGCCGCGCGACCGTGCCGGGCCACTGGTGCAGCCCCTCCTCCGGCCGGGCGGCGGGCTCCTCGGAGCCGTCGAACATCACCTGCATGCCCACGCACACCCCGAGGACGGGGCGGCCGCCGGCCAGGCGGGTGTCGACGAGGCGCGGTCCGTCCACGGCCCGCAGCCCCGCCATGCAGGCGTGGAAGTTGCCGACCCCGGGGACGAGCAGCCCGTCGGCGGCGAGGACGCGGTCCCGGTCCGCGGTGAGCTCGACCTGCGCGCCGACGTGGGCCAGTGCCCGGACGGCGGAGTGGAGGTTGCCGGAGCCGTGGTCGAGGACGACGACGTGGGGAGCGCTCATTGGTGCTCATCCTTCACTGCGGTCTCGAAGGCCGCCACCGCGCGGGGGTTGGGGCCGATCGTCGGCCCGGGCTCGGGGTCGCTGCCCTCGAGCAGCCGGCCACCGGGCAGCCCGAGGACGTCGAGCAGCTCCAGCACCCAGTCCAGGTGCGGCAGGTCGGTGCGGGTCCAGGCCTGGTACAGGGCCCGCAGCGGAACCGGACGGGAGCCCGCACCCGAGGCGTGCCCGAGCACCCGGTGCAGGTGCTCCGGGGCGAGCGGAGGCAGGCCGGCCGCCCCCATGACGACGTGGTCCGGGCCGCGCAGCGCCCAGCGGGTGCGGGAGCGCCCCGGACCGCGGGCGGTGACCCAGGCGGCGGAGTCCTCGGCGAAGAACCCGAGGGCCGGAGCCAGCCGGGAGCCGACGTACCGGCTGGAGAGGATGCGGGCGGGGTCGTCGTAGGGGGCGCGGGCCGCGGTGCGACCGGCGGCGGGGACGACGATCGTCCAGGCGCGGTGGCCGACGACGTGGCAGGGCACGACACCACCCCGCACCCAGGCACGTGCCTGGGGCGGTGACCCTGCGAGGAGGACCACTCCCCTGCCCTGGCGGGTCATCGTCGACGCGCTCAGAGCGCGCCCTTGGCGCTCGGGACGCCGGTGACGCGCGGGTCGTGGGCGACCGCGGTGCGCAGCGCGCGCGCCAGGGCCTTGAACTGCGCCTCGACGACGTGGTGGGGGTCCCGGCCGGCGAGGACCCGCACGTGCAGGGCGATGCCGGCGTTGAAGGCGAAGGACTCCATGACGTGGCGGGTCAGCGACCCGACGAAGTTGCCGCCGATGATCACGTGCTCCTGGCCGGCGGGCTCGCCGGTGTGCACGACGTACGGCCGTCCGGCGACGTCGACGACCGCCTGCACGAGGGCCTCGTCGAGGGGCACGGTCGCATCGCCGAAGCGGGTGATGCCGCGCTTGTCGCCGAGCGCCTCGCGCACGGCCTGCCCGAGGACGATCGCGACGTCCTCGACGGTGTGGTGCGCGTCGACGTCGACGTCGCCGTCGGCCTTGACGGTGAGGTCGATGAGACTGTGCTTGGCGAGCGAGAGCAGCATGTGGTCGTAGAAGCGGACTCCGGTGGAGACGCTGCCGGCGCCGGTGCCGTCGAGGTCGACGCTCACCTCGACGGAGCTCTCGGAGGTGGCGCGTCGCGCGGTGGCGGTGCGGGCGGGGTTGCTGCTCACGGTGTCTCCTTGCGGGCGGCGTGGGTGGGCACGAGCTCGGCCATGGCGGTCAGGAAGCGGGAGGTCTCCTCCGGTGTGCCGGCCGTGACGCGCAGGTGGTTCGGGATGCCGACGTCACGGACGAGCACGCCGCGGTCCAGCAGCGCCTGCCAGGTGCTCGCGGCGTCCTCGAGACCTCCGAAGAGGACGAAGTTGGCATCGCTCGGGACGGGCGCGAGACCCATCTCGGAGAGCTCGGCGACGAGCCGGTCGCGCTGGGTCTTGATCGCCTCGACGGTCCCGAGCAGCGCGTCGGCGTGCTCGAGGGCGACCCGTGCGATCGTCTGCGTCGGCGTCGACAGGTGGTACGGCAGCCGGACCAGCCGCAGCGCGTCGACGACCGCGGGGTCGGCGACGAGGTAGCCGAGTCGTCCGCCGGCGAGGGTGAAGGCCTTGCTCATCGTCCGGGTGACGACGAGTCGCGGGTGGTCGGCCACGAGCTCCAGGGCGCTGCGGGTGCCCGGCCGGGCGAACTCGGCGTAGGCCTCGTCGACGACGACGAGGGCGCGGGGGGCCGCCTCGAGCATCGCCTCGATGACGTCGAAGGGCAGCGCGGACCCGGTGGGGTTGTTCGGGGAGCAGAGGAAGACCAGGTGGGGGTCGACCCCCTTCGCCTGCTCCACGGCGGAGTCCACCGCGAGGTCGAAGGTGGTCTCGTCCCGCTGCCCGTCGACCCACCGCATGCCGAGGGTCTCGGTGAGGATCGGGTGCATCGAGTAGGCGGGGGTGAAGCCCAGCGCGGTGCGCCCGGAGCCGCCGAAGGCCAGCACGAGGTGCTGGAGGACCTCGTTGCTGCCGTTGCCTGCCCAGATCGACTCCTCGCGGGGGTGGATCCCGCTCTGCTTCGCCAGGTAGGTGCCGAGGGCGCTGCGCAGCTCGGCGAACTCCCGGTCCGGGTAGCGGTTCAGGCCGCCGAGGTCCCGCTCGAGCTCGGCGAGGACGGCGCTGACGACCTCCTCGGGCACCGGGTAGGAGGACTCGTTGGTGTTGAGCTGGACCTCCACGTCCAGCTGCGGGGCGCCGTAGGGCGAGCGTCCGCGCAGCTCGGGGCGCAGCAGCTCCTCGATGCCGGTCACTGCCGTCCCTCCTCGGGCTCGGTGCGGGCGGTGACTGCCTCGCCGTGGGCTGGCAGGTCCTCGGCCTGCGCCAGCGCCACGACGTGCCGGCCGACGTCGGCGAGAGCCTCCTGCGAGTACTCCACGACGTGGATCCCCCGCAGGAAGGACTGCACGGACAGGCCACCGGTGTGCCGGGCGCTGCCGCCGGTGGGCAGCACGTGGTTCGAGCCGGCCGCATAGTCGCCCAGGCTCACCGGGCTCCACGGTCCGACGAAGACGGCACCGGCGTTGCGCACCCGTGCGGCGACCTCGGCGGCGTCCTCGGTCACGACCTCGAGGTGCTCCGCGGCGTAGGCGTCGACCACCTGCAGTCCCTGGTCCAGGTCGGCGACGAGCACGATGGCCGACTGGCGTCCGCCGAGGGCCTCCCCCACGCGTTCGCTGTGCTTGGTGGCGGCGGCGCGGCGGGCGACCGCCTCACGCACGGCCTCGGCCAGCTCGTCGGAGTCGGTGACGAGCACGGACCCGGCGAGCGGGTCGTGCTCGGCCTGGCTGATGAGGTCGGCGGCGACGTGCTCGGGGTCGGCGCTCGCGTCGGCGAGGACCGCGATCTCGGTGGGGCCGGCCTCCGCGTCGATGCCGATGAGCCCCTCGAGGCGACGCTTGGCCGCCGCCACGTAGACGTTGCCGGGGCCGGTGACGACGCTCACCGGCTCGCACTCGGTGCCGTCGAGGTCGGTGAAGCCGTGGGCGAAGCCCGCCACGGCCTGGGCGCCGCCCATGGCCCACACCTCGTCGACGCCGAGGAGGGCGCACGCGGCGAGGATCGTCGGGTGCGGGTAGCCCGCGAGCTCCCCGACGTTCTCCCGCTGCGGTGGGCTGGCCACCGCGAGCGAGCCGACCCCGGCCAGCTGGGCTGGGACGACGTTCATGACGACCGAGGAGGGGTAGACGGCGCGGCCGCCGGGCACGTACAGGCCGACGCGCTCGACGGGGACCCACCGCTCGGTGACCGTGCCGCCGGGGACGACGGTGGTCGTGACGTCCTCGCGCCGCTGCGCGGCGTGCACCGTCCGGGCCCGCTCGATCGAGACCTCGAGGGCAGCGCGCACGTCCGGGTCGAGCCCGTCGAGGGCGGCTTGCAGGGCACTGGCGGGGACGCGGAGGGAAGGGGGCCGGACACCGTCGAAGCGCTCCGCGTACTCCAGCAGGGCCTCGGCGCCGCGGTCGCGCACCGCGTCGCAGATCGGGGTCACGGCCTGCACCGCCGCCTCGACGTCGAACTCGGCCCGCGGGAGGATCTCCCGCAGCCGGCGGGCGCTGAGCGCGGTCGTGCGCAGGTCGATCGTGGCGAGCATGGGCCCAAGTCTAGATTCGCCTCGTGGGCGCCCGGTCCGGTGTCTCACCGTCCCCGTCGCACGCCGGTCCCGGGGCAGTTCGTGCGGCAGTTCGGCCGGGATCAGCGGCGGCGGGCCCGGCAGAGTGGGGCGGCGCAGCGCGAAGGGGGACGAACTGCCGTACGACGTGCCGTCCCGAGGCCCTCACTCGCCGTAGAAGACCCGGTCCACGACGGTGCGCGCGTGCCGCGCGGTGCGCCGGTAGGACTCGGCGAGCGAGAGGCCGGACTGGGGGTTCATCCCGACGATGCGCCCGACCCCGTCGGCCTCGCGCAGGTTGGAGGGGACCGAGTCCACGGCCCGCCCGCGGAAGAGCATGCCGGCATTGCGCAGCAGGGAGGCCATCGACCAGGCCTCGCGGAGGACGTCGGCGTCCTCGCTCGCGAGCAAGCCCGCCTCGACGGCCGCGTCGAGGGCGGGCAGGGTCCGGGTCGTGCGCAGCCCAGGGTGGGCATGGGCGTGCTGCAGCTGGATGAGCTGGATGCTCCACTCCACGTCGGAGATCCCACCCATGCCCAGCTTGAAGTGGGTGCGTCGGTCGGCTCCCCGCGGGAGCCGCTCACCCTCCATCCGCGCCTTGAGACGCCGGATCGCGCGCACCTGGGAGATGCCGATGCCGTCCTCGGGCCAGCGCAGCGGCTCGATGAGCCGCAGGAACTGCTCACCGAGGTCGGGGTCTCCTGCGACGGGGCGTGCCCGCAGCAGTGCCTGCGCCTCCCAGGTCTCGGCCCAGCGCTCGTAGTAGGCGGAGTAGGAGGCGAGACTGCGCACCATGGGCCCGCTCTTGCCCTCCGGGCGCAGGTCGGTGTCCAGGCCGAGCGGCGGGTCGGACCCGGCGGCGCCGAGCAGCTCCCGCAGCCGGCCGACGACGGCGAGCGCGGCCTCCTGGGCGGCCTGCTCCTCGACGCCCTCGTGGGGACGGTGGACGTAGAGGACGTCCGCGTCGGAGGAGTAGCCGAGCTCGCGCCCGCCCAGCCGGCCCATCCCGACGACGAGCACGTCCGTGCCGAGGTCCCCGTCGCGCTCCTTCGCGACGGCCGCCGCGACGACCTCGAGGGCGGCCTCGATGGTGGCCTCGCTGATGTCGGTCAGGGACTCGCCGACCGTGTCCAGATCGAGCAGCCCCTGCAGGTCGGCGACCGCGACCCGGAAGATCTCGGCGCGGCGGATGGCGCGGATGGCGGCGACGGCGGCGTCGGGTGCCTCACGCCTGCCGGCGGCCGAGCGCATCCGGCGCAGCAGCACCTCCCGGCTGCGGGGGCGCAGCCCGTCGACCTCCCCGAGCATCTGGACCGCCTCGGAGCTGACGAGCAGCAGCTCGGCCGCGAAGCGGCTGGCCCCGAGGGTGCGCGCGAGGATCTGGGCTGCCTCGCCCTCGTCGCGGAGCAGGCGCAGGTACCAGTGTGTGGCCCCGAGGTCCTCGCTGACCTTGCGGAAGGCGAGCAGACCGGCGTCCGGGTCGGCCATCTCGGCGAACCACTCGAGCATGACCGGGAGCAGCTGGCGCTGGATGGCCGCCCGCCGGCTCATCCCCTCGGTGAGGACCTGGATGTGCCGCAGGGCGCCCGCGGGGTCCCGGTACCCGAGAGCGGACAGCCGCGCCCGCGCCGCGTCGGGGGTGAGTCGCGCCTCGGCCGGGCTGAGCCGGGCCACCGCGGAGAGCAGCGGCCGGTAGAAGAGGCGCTGGTGCAACCGCCGCACCTCGCGGGAGTGGCTGGCCCGCAGCTCCACGACCCTCGCCTCGGGCTCGTCCCACAGCTGGAGGGAGCGCCCGAGCCGGCGCAGGTCGCCCTCGGCCGTGGGCATCAGGTGGGTGCGCCGCAGGTGGTGCAGCTGGACCCGGTGCTCGATGGTCCGCAGGAAGCGATACGCCTCGTCGAGGACGACGGCGTCGTCCCGCCCGACGTAGCCACCCGCCGAGAGCTGGCCCAGCGCCTCGAGGGTCGTGCGCGAGTGCAGGCTCTCGTCGGTGCGGCCGTGGACGAGCTGGAGGAGCTGCACCGAGAACTCCACGTCGCGCAGGCCGCCCGGCCCGAGCTTGAGCTGGCGCCTGGCCTCCGCCGGCGGGATGTGCTCGATGACTCGGCGGCGCATGGCCTGCACGTCGTCGACGAAGTCCTCCCGCGAGGCGGCCTGCCACACGAGCGGGCCGACGGTGGCGAGGTACTCCGCCCCCAGCGTCGCGTCGCCGGCGAGGTGGCGCGCCTTGAGCAGCGCCTGGAACTCCCAGGTCTTGGCCCACCGCTCGTAGTAGGTCCGGTGGCTGGCGACGGTGCGCACGAGCGGCCCCTGCTTGCCCTCGGGCCGCAGCGCCGCGTCGACCTGCCACAGGCTGCCGTGGGCGGTCGGCGTGGAGCAGGCGTGCATGACCCGGGTCGCGATCCGGGCGGCGACGTCCATCGCGTGGTCCTCGTCGACCCCGTCGACGGGCTCGGCGACGAAGATGACGTCGACGTCGGAGATGTAGTTCAGCTCGCGGCCGCCGGCCTTGCCCATGCCGATGACCGCGAAGCGGCAGCACCGCCCGTCCTCGCCCTGCTCCTCGGTGGCGATGCGCACCGCCGCCTCCAGCGCCGATCCGGCCAGGTCGGCGAGCGCTGCGGCCGTCTCCGGCAGGTGTGCCACCGGGTCCTCGCTCGTGACGTCGAGCGCGGCGATGCCGAGCAGCTGGCGCCGGTAGGCCACCCGCATCGCGTCCTCGGGCGCGAGGTCGCCGGGGGCGGCCACCTCCGCGAGCATCGTCTCGGTGCGCTCCTCGGGGGTCATCGGGACTGCGTCCACCGCGTCGTGCCACTGCTCCGGGTGGGCGACGAGGTGGTCCACGAGTGCGGTCGAGATGCCGAGCACGCCGATGACCCGGTCGCGGACCTGCTCGTCCTCGCGCAGCGCCTCCCGCAGCTCGCCGGCGTCGTCCCCGGCCGCCTCGAGCACCCGGACCAGGCCGAGCAGCGCCCCGTCGGGGTCGGCGGCCCGGGTCATGGCCCGGATGAGCCGGTCCTGCTCCGCGCCGGGCCCCAGGTCGAGCGCGGGGTCGGCGAGCAGCCGCTCGGAGCGACGCGTCTCGGTGAATCCCCGCCGGGCGAGCATGGGCCCGGTGTCCTGCGGCGCGCTCACGGCCGCCTCACAGCCGCGGCAGGAGACGGTGCAGCTCGAAGGGGGTCACCTGGTGGCGGTAGTCCGCCCACTCCTGGCGCTTGTTGCGCAGGAAGAAGTCGAAGACGTGCTCCCCGAGCGTCTCGGCCACCAGCTCGCTCTCCTCCATCACCTCGATCGCCTCGGCCAGGCTCGCCGGCAGCGGCCGGATGCCCATCGCCCGTCGCTCGCGGTCGGTGAGGCCCCACACGTCGTCCTCGGTCTCGGCGGGCAGCTCGTAGCCCTCCTCGATCCCCTTCAGCCCGGCGGCGAGCATGACGGCGAAGGCGAGGTAGGGGTTGCAGGCGGCGTCCACGCTGCGCAGCTCGACCCTGCTGGAGTTGCCCTTGTCCGGCTTGTACATCGGCACCCGGACCATCGCCGAGCGGTTGTTGTGCCCCCAGGTCAGGTGGGCGGGGGCCTCGCCACCGCCCCAGAGCCGCTTGTAGCTGTTGACCCACTGGTTGGTGACGGCGGCGTACTCGCGCCCGTGGCGCAGCAACCCGGCGATGAACTGCCGCCCGACCCGGCTCAGCTGGTACGGGGCTCCCGGCTCGTAGAAGGCATTCGTGTCGCCCTCGAAGAGCGACATGTGGGTGTGCATGCCGCTGCCCGGGTGCTCGGCGAAGACCTTGGGCATGAAGGTCGCGTACACCCCCTGCTCGAGGGCGACCTCCTTGATGACGGAGCGGAAGGTCATGACGTTGTCCGCCGTCGACAGCGCGTCGGCGTAGCGCAGGTCGATCTCGTTCTGGCCGGGGGCGCCCTCGTGGTGGCTGAACTCCACGGAGATGCCGACCGACTCCAGCATCGTGATGGCGAGGCGCCGGAAGTCGTGGGCATCCCCCTTCGGCACGTGGTCGAAGTACCCGCCGTCGTCGACGGGGACCGGGTTGCCGGAGCGCACGCTGTCCTGGGTGAGGAGGAAGAACTCGATCTCGGGATGGATGGAGAAGGTGAAGCCCATGTCGCCGGCCTTGTCCAGGGTGCGGCGCAGCACGTAGCGGGCATCGGAGAGGGCCGGGTTGCCGTCGGGCAGGTGGATGTCGCAGAACATCCGGGCGGTGCCCGGGTTCTCCCCCCGCCAGGGCAGCACCTGGAAGGTCGCCGGGTCCGGCTGGGCGAGCATGTCCGCCTCGTAGACCCGGGTGAAGCCCTCGATCGAGGACCCGTCGAAGCCGATGCCCTCGGCGAACGCGCCCTCGAGCTCCGCGGGGGCGATGGCCACCGACTTCAGCGTGCCGAGCACGTCGGTGAACCAGAGCCGGACGAACCGGATGTCCCTCTCCTCGATGGTCCGGAGGACGAACTCCTGCTGTCGATCCATGTCCCCATCCTGCACCACCGGCCGGCGTCGGCCGGCCGGGACGCGGCCGGGCCCACCCTCCCGCGAAGGGAGAGTGGGCCCGGCCGGCCTGCGGTCACCGGTGATCAGGTCACTTGGTGCCCGCCTGGACCTTGACGTTCATCCGGTCCTTGTTGCTGGCCAGCACCTTGATCGTGGTGCCCGAGCCGGCGACCTTCGTCGAACCCAGCGGGTTCTCCGAGGACCAGTAGCGGTTCGGGTTCGAGTCGTCGAAGGTCGGGATGCCCTGCTGCGACTCCACCGTCGAGGGGGTGCCGTTGTGGTGGAAGGTCACCTTGTCCGTCGACTGCTTCCCGAAGGTGGCGTCGAAGGGCTGGCGACGGTTGCCGAGCATCGCGCCGTCGGGGAAGGTGACCGGCGTGGGCCGGGCGTCCACCGGCAGCACCTGACCGTAGCCGGGGTGCTGGCTGGTGTTGTTCTCCTCGTACTCGTTGTTGATGTACCAGACGAGCAGGCCGTCCTGGTACGGGAAGCGCTCCACCCAGTTCGGCCGGTCGGCGAAGCCGAAGTTGTACGGGCCGGTCTGGAGGTTCTTGTCGTAACCGGAGTACTGCCGGTGCTCCGCGAGGTAGTAGCTCTGCACGGTCTCCGTGGTCGAGCCCTCCATGCGGGTGAAGCCGTCGGCGGTCCAGCCGTTCTCGCCGGACTCGACGTCGTCGGAGAGGACCTCGTCGCCGTCGACGGTGATCGTGATGTCGTCCAGGAAGGCACCGGGGCGGGTCAGGCCGCCGTCGGTCTGGTAGCGCCACCGGAACTGGACGGTCTCGCCGGCGTAGTCGCCGAGGTCGTAGTTGACCTGATGCCAGTTGCCGAGCTCACCGCCGTCGTGGGAGCCGACCTCCTCCCAGGAGGAGCCGCCGTCGGTCGAGACCTCGGCGTAGACGACGTCGTAGTCCGCCTCGGTGTCGGCGTCCAACCAGGCGGACACCGTCGACGAGCTCGCGCCGGAGAGGTCGATCTCGCGGCCGAGAGTGGTGTTGAGGTTGTCGCCGGAGCCGGACCACCACTCGTAGTCACCCGAGTGCGGGGTGTTGTAGTCGGTGGTGACGTCCTTCTCGGGCAGCAGGACCGCGAGCGCCTGCGGGAGGCGGGCGTGGTCGAGGTCGGCCGGGCCGAGGCCGGTCGTGGTCTTCTCACCCGGCTTGACGGTCTCGTAGTCGAGCCAGCCGAGCTGCAGCTTCTCCCAGGCGCCCATGTAGCCCGGGCTGGAGCCGATGTCCTCCTTGCCGTGGTTCAACCAGCTGCCGGCGGACATCAGGGTCCAGAAGCCGGTGCCGTTGTCGCCGCCCGCGGTGTCGTACAGGTCCGGCAGACCGAGGTCGTGGCCGAACTCGTGGGTGAAGACGCCGAGGCCGCCGTTCTCCGGCTCGGTCGTGTAGTCACCGATCCAGAAGCCGGAGTCGCCCAGCTGGACGCCGCCCTGCTTGTTCTCCTCGGGGCCGGTCTTGCCGACGTTGTTGCCGAAGGCGTACCAACGGTGGCTCCAGATGGCGTCCTCGCCCTCGTCGCCGCCACCGGCCTCCTCGCCCTCGCCGGCGTGGATGGCCTGGAAGTGGTCGATGTAGCCGTCCGGCTCGTCGAAGTCGCCGTCGTTGTCGTAGTCGTAGCGGTCCCATTCGTCGAACTGCGAGAGGTACTCGCGGATCTCGGCATCGCTCTTGCCCTGGGCCTTCTGGTCCTCGTACCAGGCGGTCGCGGTGTCCTTGATGTAGTTCCAGTAGCCCTCGGACTCGCTGGTGCCGTCCCCTTCCTCGGGGTTGTGGCCGTAGCGGGCCTCGTTGTAGGGCACCGTCACCCAGTTGCTGACGTCACCGTCGACCTCGAAGCGTCCGTTGGACTGCTTGGTGTAGAAGTCCTTGAAGGACTCCTGACCCTCCGCGAACATCATGTCCAGGTAGTGCTCGCGGTTGAAGTCGTCGCTCCAGGTCGTGGAGTTGTCGTCGGTGCTGCCACCGTCCCAGTCACGATCCGGCTCGGGGATCTCGTTGTGCACCGGGCCCGCCTCGCCGCCGGTGGCGGGCTTCGTCTTGTCACCGAAGTCGGTGAGGATGGTGAAGACCGAGGCCTTGCGGTCGACGTCGTAGCTGACGTAGCGGTTCTTGTTGCGGTTGTTGCCCTTCAGCTCGATGACCTGGTTGCCGTCCTTCGTGACGACCTTGGCCTCGCCCTTCACGAGCTGGTCCACGGCCTGCTCGCGCAGCTCCCGCTGCGCGTCGCCGAGGGGGTTCGGCAGGTCGTCCTGCCGAAGTTCGTGCGTGGTGCCGTCCTTCTGCGGGGGCGCGCCGTCGGCAGTCGTCCCGGCGCTTGCCGACAGGGGCATGAGCGCAAGGACGAGGGCAGAGGTGGCCAGACCCGACACGACATGGATGTGGCGTCTTCTCAAGGGATCCTCCTGGAAAAAATGTGGCCGAAGGCCACAGGGGCAGGAGTACTCAACCAACCGCGCACGAGTTGTGGGACGTTTTTCAACATTTCCTGAACAAATCCTTACGATTGGCCCATTCGCCCCCGGGCCGCTCACCGGAGTTCCGGCCCCCTTCGCCCCCCGAATACAGTGGCGGTCATGACTTCGACGCCGGACAGCTCCCGCCCCGCCGACGAGACGACCGCGCCCTACGGCGGGGCCTCCGCGGCCCCCGCCCGCCGCAAGCGGGTGCGCATCCCCCACCTGCAGCAGATGAAGGACCGCGGCGAGCGCTGGGCGATGCTGACCTCCTACGACATGTACACCGCGGAGATCTTCGACGAGGCCGGCATCCCGGCGCTGCTCGTCGGGGACTCCGCCGGCAACAACGTCTTCGGCCACGCCACGACCGTGCCGGTCACCCTCGAGGAGATGATCCCGCTGACCCGGGCGGTGGCCCGCGGAGCGAGCCACGCGCTCGTGGTGGCCGACCTCCCCTTCGGGACCTACCAGGCCTCACCGGAGCAGGGCTACCTCTCCGCGGCCCGGCTGATGAAGGAGGGGCTGGCGCACGCGGTCAAGCTCGAGGGCGGCGTCGAGATGGCCGCCACCATCGAGCGGATGACGAAGGGGGGCATCCCCGTCATGGCGCACATCGGCTTCACCCCGCAGAGCGAGCACAGCCTCGGTGGCTACCGGGTCCAGGGGCGCGGCGAGGCGGCCGAGAAGCTGCTCGAGGACGCCCGTGCGGTGCAGGCGGCCGGCGCCTTCGCCGTCGTGCTCGAGATGGTGCCCGCCGGCGCGGCGGCCCGGGTGACCGAGGAGCTCGACATCCCGACGATCGGGATCGGTGCCGGCGCGGACTGCGACGCCCAGGTGCTCGTGTGGCAGGACATGGCAGGCATGGGCAACGGTCGCTCCCCGCGCTTCGTGAAGAAGTTCGCGAACGTGCGCTCGGTCCTCGGCGAGGCGGCCAGCACCTACGCCAGCGAGGTGGCCGGCGGGACCTTCCCCGCGGCCGAGCACTCCTTCGAGGCTTGAGCCGCAGGTCAGTGGCGCGGGAGCCTCACTCCTGAACGCCGCGCTCGTCCCACTCCCGGTCCTCCTCGTCCCACTCCGCGGTGCGGCGGGCGGCGGTCTCCAAGGCGGCGGCAGCCTCCTCCTGGGTGTCGTAGGGCCCCATGACGTTCGCGTTCTGGGAGCGGTTCTCGTCGGTCTCGACGGACTTGGTGTCGACGTTGTACCAGTAGGGCATCTCTCGCTGGTCCTCTCCTCGGTCTTCCGGTGCAACCGGCGGGCGCCGGGTGATGTTGCCTAGACTCCACCGCATGACCGCGCCCGCCGCAACCGTGACCCCAGGCACCGTCTCCGCCCGTCGCTCGGTCCCCCCGTCGATCACCCGGCCCGAGTACGTCGACAAGGAGCGGCCGGCCCCCTTCGCCGGGAGCGAGGTCAAGGACGCGCGAACCATCGAGCTGATGCGGGTGGCCGGCCGGGTCGCCGCGCAGGCGCTGCAGGCCGTCGGCGAGGCGGTCGCGCCCGGCGTCACCACCGACGAGCTGGACCGGGTCGGGCACGAGTTCCTCCTGGACCACGGGGCCTACCCCTCCACGCTGGGTTACCGGGGCTTCCCCAAGTCGCTGTGCACCTCGGTCAACGAGGTGATCTGCCACGGCATCCCCGACAACCGGGAGCTGCGCGAAGGGGACATCGTCAACGTCGACATCACCGGCTACCTGGACGGCGTCCACGGCGACACCAACGCCACCTTCGCCGTCGGTGAGGTCGACGAGGAGTCCTCGCAACTGATCGAGCGCACCCACGAGGCGATGATGCGCGGGATCAAGGCGGCCCTGCCCGGGCGCCGGATCAACATCATCGGACGGGTCATCGAGAAGTACGCGGCCCGCTTCGGGTACGGCGTCGTGCGTGACTACACCGGGCACGGGATCGGCAGCGCCTTCCACTCCGGCCTCGTCGTCCCCCACTACGACGCCGCGCCCGCCCACGACGAGGTCATCGAGCCGGGGATGACCTTCACGATCGAGCCGATGCTCAACCTCGGCACGCCGGACTGGACCATGTGGGACGACGGGTGGACCGTCGTGACCAAGGACCTGCGTCGCTCGGCGCAGTTCGAGCACACCATCCTCATCACCGACGACGGCAACGAGATCCTCACCCTCCCCTGAAGGAAGGCACCCACATGAGCAAGCGGCCGGACGCGCTCGGCATCGACGTCGGTGGCTCCGGCATCAAGGGTGCCCCCGTGGACACCCGCAAGGGGTGTTTCACCGACAAGCGGCTGCGCATCGCGACCCCGGAGGGGGCACGTCCCGAGGCCGTCGCCGACGTCGTCGCCGAGATCGCCCGGCACTTCGACCCCGCGCCCGGGCTGCCCGTCGGGGTCACCTTGCCCGGCGTGATCGTCTCCGGCGTCGCCCGCTCCGCGGCCAACATCGACCCCTCGTGGATCGGCACGGACGTGCGCGCGCTCTTCACCGAGCGGCTCGGACGCGAGGCGTACGTGGTCAACGACGCCGACGCCGCCGGTGTCGCCGAGCGGTACCACGGCGCCGCCGAGGGACAGGACGGGCTCGTCGTCCTCACCACCCTCGGGACCGGGATCGGCACGGCGCTGATCATGGACGGCCGACTCGTCCCGAACTCCGAGCTGGGCCACATCGAGATCGACGGGGAGGACGCCGAGACGCGGGCCGCCGAGTCCGCCCGCGACCGCGAGGGGCTCAGCACCGCCGAGTGGGCGGAGCGGCTGCAGAAGTACTACGCGGCGCTGGAGCGGCTGCTGTGCCCGGCGCTCTTCGTCGTCGGGGGTGGCGTGAGCAAGCGCGCCGACGAGTTCCTCCCCCTGCTGGACCTGCGCACGCCCATCGTGCCCGCGACGCTGAAGAACAAGGCCGGCATCATCGGTGCCGCACGACTGGCTGCAGGGCGCTGATCGGATCGCCCACATGACCCAGCCAGCAGCCCAGGTCCCCGGCGGCAACCCGCGCCGGGGTCTCAGCCTGCCCGACGCCGTCGGGGTCGGTGTCGCGGCGATGGTCGGCGCCGGGCTCTTCGTCGCCTTCGGGCCCGCCACCGCCGCCGCGGGGGGTCTGCTGCCGCTCGCACTGGGGGTGGCCGCGCTCGTCTCCGTCGCCAATGCCCACGCCTCCGCCCGGCTCGCGACGCGTTATCCGGAGGCGGGTGGGGCCTACGCCTACGGGCAGGAACGCCTCGGCGTGCCGTGGGGGCACCTGGCCGGGTGGGCCTTCATCGTCGGGACGACGGCCACGTGCGCCGCCATGGCCCTGACCGTCGGGGTGCACGTCTGGCCGGAGAACGCCAAGGCCGTCGCGATCGTCGTGGTCCTCGCCGTGCTCGGGCTGAACCTGCGCAGGGTGCAGCGCTCGGTCCGCACCGCGAGACTCATCGCGATCGCGGTGGTGCTCCTCGTGCTCGTCTTCGTCGGGGTCATGCTGATCGCCCCTCCGACGGCCACCGACGACCCGGTGCGCTACCTGCCTGATGCGGGTGGCTGGAAGGGCGTCCTCCGGGGTGCCGGCTTCCTCTTCTTCGCCTTCGTCGGCTACGACCGGGTCACCACCGTCGCCGCGGAGCTGCGCCGCCCCACCCGCACGATCCCGTGGGCGATCGGGCTGGCGCTCGCCCTCGTGCTCGGGCTCTACGCGCTCGTGGCGGCGGTCCTCAGCGACAGCCTCGGCGAGGGCTGGGTGGCCGCCCGCGACACTCCGCTCGCCGACGCTGCCGCGGTCTCCACGTGGCCCTTCCTGGGGCCGGTGCTGCGGGTCGCGGCGGTGGTCCTCGTCGGCGGGGCGCTCCTCACTCTCTTCCTCGGCGTCTCGCGGACGGTCCTGACACTGGCGCGGGACGAGCACCTGCCGCCCTACCTCGCCGCGATCGAACCGGACCACGGAGTGCCCCGCCACGCGGAGATCCTCATCGCCGTGATGAGCATCGTCGCGATCCTCGTCGGGGACCTCGCCGGCCTGATCGGCCTGGCCGCCTTCTGCCTGCTCGTCTACTGCGGGATCGCGGACCTGAGTGCCCTCACCCTGCCGGGCAGCTTCCTGGGGCGACTGATCTCCCTGCTCGGGCTGCTCGGGTGTCTCGTGGTCGCCCTGCTGCTGCCCTGGCCGGTGGTGGCCACGGGCACCGTCGTGCTCGCGATGGGTGCCTTCATCGGGTGGGCGAGGCACACGACGCGGGAGTGAGCGGGGTCCCCCTTCGCCCGCGGCTGGGTCGAGGTATCAGTGTGCGTCTGGACGCGCGCCCATACCTCGACCCGTTCCTACGACGAAGGGGTACGCGCTCCCCCTTCGTCAGGCCGTAGACTCACCTGCGGATGAGTCGGCCGGACGGCCGCGTCACCACCTCCGGGTGGTGTCGAGGAAAGTCCGGGCTCCACAGGGCGTGGTGGTGGCCAACAGCCACCCGGGGCGACCCGCGGGACAGTGCCACAGAAAGCAGACCGCCTCGACCGCTTCGGCGATCGGGGTGAGGGTGAAAGGGTGGTGTAAGAGACCACCAGCGGTCCGGGTGACCGGACCGGCTCGGTAAACCCCACCAGGAGCAAGTCCAGACAGTGCGTGCCCGAGGGCTGCCCGCCCGAGCGCACGGGTAGGACGCTGGAGGCCGCCGGCAACGGCGGCCCGAGATGGATGGTCGTCGCCCCGACACCGGCAACGTTGTCGGGGAACAGAACCCGGCTTACAGGCCGACTCATCCCCACACCCCCGGGCCCGGTGGGTCAGAGCCAGCCGGCTCCTTCGGCGATGAGCACGAGGCCGAAGATCGCGAAGGCGGCCGCGGCGCCGTAGGTGATGACCTTCTCGGGGAGCTTGCGGCCGAGGACCGCCCCGACGACGATCGCGAGGGCGTCGGCGGCGACCATGCCGATGGTGCTGCCGATCCAGGTGCCGATCCAGTCCTCGCGGACCGCGAGGGTGATCGTCGCGAGCATCGTCTTGTCCCCGAGCTCGGCGAGGAAGAAGGCTGCCCCGACGGCGAGGATCGCCGAGCCGGTGGCCTTCTTCGCCTTCTGCTCCTCCTCCTCGGTCAGCTCGTCGCCGCGCAGCGTCCACAGGGCGAAACCGAGGAAGGCGAGACCCGCGGCGATGGCGATCGGGCCCTGGTACTTCTCGAAGCCCGCCCCGATGAAGTAGCCGATGCCCACCGAGGCCAGATGGACCAGCGCGGTCGCGGCGGTGATGCCGAGGATGACGTCACGGATGCGGTAACGGGTGGCGAAGGTCATCGCCATCAGCTGGCTCTTGTCCCCGAGCTCGGCGACGAAGATCACCGCCGTGCTCAGCAGCAGGGCCTCGATCATGAAAAAAGCTCCTCATCCACCCGGACGAGGAGCAACGCAGGGAGCCTCGACCGGGATCCATCGCATGACAGTCCGGTCGAAAGTCTCATCCGCCGAGTACTACCGGCCCGATGCGCCGGAACCCGTGGGTCCAGTGTGTCGACGCACCTGTTGAGGACTACTCCCTTTCACCGGCGAGCCTAACCCATCCGGCGACGGGGGATGCACCCACCCCGATTAGGTCGTGGATCACTCGAAGGTCCACCATGTTGCGGTGAATTCTGACGTAGGCAGCGGCGATCCCGCGCAGCAGGACCCCGGCAGCACAGTGACGACGCAGGACCGCGGCTTCTTCGGACAGCCGCGCATGCTGGCGAACCTCTTCAGCATCGAGCTGTGGGAGCGGTTCTCCTTCTACGGCATGCAGGTCATCGTCCTGATCTACATGTACTTCGAGACCACCAAGGGTGGCCTCGGCATCGACCAGGGCGTGGCGGCCGGCATCGTCGGCGCCTACGGCGGGTCGGTCTACCTCATGTCGATCCTCGGCGGCTGGGTCGCCGACCGGCTGCTGGGCTCCGAGCGCACGATGTTCGTCTCGGCGATCCTCATCATGCTGGGCCACCTCGCCCTCGCGCTCATCCCCGCGATCGCCGGCCTGACCGCTGGACTCATCCTCATCGCCATCGGCTCCGGTGGCCTCAAGGCGACGATCACCAACCTCGTCGGCGCTCTCTACGCACCCGGCGACACGCGGCGCGACGCCGGATTCTCGATCTTCTACATGGGGATCAACGTCGGTGGCCTCATCGGTCCGCTGCTGACTGGCCTGGCGCAGAAGGAGATCGGCTTCCACGTCGGCTTCGGTCTCGCGGCCTTCGGCATGGCGATCGGGCTGGGCCAGTACGCCTGGACCCGCCGGTCGCTGCCCCACGACGTCCACCACGTGCCCAACCCGCTCCCCCGCTCGGCCTACCCGCGGTGGATCGCCATCGCCGTCGGCACGATCGTCGTCATCATCGCTGCCGTCCTGCTCGGCTGGCTCACCCCGGGCAACCTCGCCGACGTCGTGGTCGGGCTGAGCCTCATCGGCGCGATCGCGCTCTTCGCGATCCTGCTTGCGAGCAAGAAGACCACTCGCCAGGAGCACGACCGGGTCAAGTCCTTCATCCCGATGTTCATCGGCTCCGCGGCCTTCTGGGCACTCTTCCAGCAGCAGTTCACGGTCCTGACGATCTACTCCGACACCCGGCTGGACCGCGACCTGAGCCTGCCCTTCATCGGTAGCTGGACGATGCCGATCTCCTGGGTCAACTCCTTCAACCCCTTCTTCATCATCGTCCTCGCCCCGGTCTTCGCCGCGCTGTGGACCAAGCTGGGCAGGCGCCAGCCGGTGACCCCGACGAAGTTCGGCCTCGGCATCGCACTCATGGGGGCGGCCTTCCTGCTCTTCCTCCCGATGGCCGACGTCGAGGGCGTCCCGGTCCTCTGGACCGCGCTGATCATGCTCGTGGCCACCTGCGGTGAGCTGATGCTCTCCCCCGTCGGGCTCTCCCTGGCCACCAAGCTCGCTCCGAAGGCCTTCCCGGTGATGATGGTCGCCCTCTTCTACCTGTCCGTCGCGCTGGGGACGGCCCTCTCCGGCAGCCTCGCCGGCTTCTACAGCGAGGCCAACGAGATCCCCTACTTCGGCATCCTCGGAGCGGTCACCATCGCCATCGGCGCGCTCATGCTGGCCCTGGCCAAGCCGATCGAGCGGCTGATGCGCGGGGCGGACTGAGCGTGCTCGTCCTGCTGCCGCCGTCGGAGTCCAAGACCGGTCGTTCCCGTGGCAAGCCCCTCGAGATCGGCTCGCTGTCCTTCCCGACCCTGGCGGGACCGCGCCGCGAGGCCATCGATGCACTGGCCCGCGTCAGCGCCCGCGCGGACGCGCACGAGGTGCTCGGCGTCAGCCCGAACCTCACCGAGGAGGTCGCCCGCAACACCGTGCTCGACTCGGCGCCGGCCGTGCCGGCGGCACAGGTCTACACCGGCGTCCTCTACGACGCCCTCGACCTCGCCGACCTCACGCCCGGGCAGCGGCGGCGGGCCAACCGGTGGCTCGTGACGATCTCCGCCCTCTTCGGGGCCGTGCAGCCCCGCGACCGCATCCCTCCGTACCGGCTGTCGATGGCGGTCAACCTGCCGGGCGTGGGGCCGCTCGCCGCCCACTGGCGCGAGGTCCTCGACCCCGAGCTGACCGCACTCGCCGGGAGCGGGGTCGTCCTGGACTGCCGGTCGAGCACGTATGCCGCCGCGTGGACCCCGGCCGGTGATCTCGCTCGGCGCTGGGTGCACGTGCGCGTGCCCGGTGCGACCCACATGGCCAAGCACACGCGCGGGCTCGTCGCCCGGCACCTGCTCGGCGTGGACCGCGAACCCCGCACGCCCGCGGCGCTGGCCCGCGCCCTGGAGCCGGCCTTCGAGGTCTCCCTCACGAAGCCCGATCGCACCGGTCGCCCGTGGGTGCTCGACACCACCGTCCGCTGAGGCGACCCCTCCGGCCCCGAGCCACGGGAGCGAACTCAGCCCAGCGCGCGTTGCAGGTCGGCGACGAGGTCCTCGGCGGACTCCAGACCGACCGAGAGCCGCAGCGTCCCGTCCGTGATCCCGATCGCGGCGCGCCCCTCGGCACCCATCCGTCGGTGCGTCGTCGTCGCGGGATGGGTGATGAGGGACTTCGCGTCGCCCAGGTTGTTCGAGATGTCCACGATCTCCAGGACGTTGAGGACCGCGAAGGCCCGGTCCTTGCCGCCGTCGACGGCGAAGGTGACCACGGTGCCGCCCCCGCTCATCTGCCGACGGGCGAGGTCGTGCTGGGGGTGGTCGCCCAGCCACGGGTGCACCACCGAGGTGACGTCGGGATGCGCCTGGAGGGCACGGGCCACCACCAGGGAGCTCTCCGCCATCCGCCGCACCCGCAGGTCCATCGTCTCCAAGCCCTTGAGCAGCACCCAGGCGTTGAAGGGGGACATCGACGGGCCGGTGTGCCGGATCAGGTTCTGCACCGGTCCCTGCACGTAGTCCTCCGGGCCGAGGATCGCCCCGCCGAGCACCCGGCCCTGGCCGTCGATGTGCTTGGTCGCGGAGTACACGACGATGTCCGCGCCGTGCTCCAACGGCCGGGAGAAGACCGGAGTGCCGAAGACGTTGTCGACGACGACCTGCGCGCCGACCGAGTGGGCCAGTTCGCTGACGGCGGCGATGTCGACGAGCTCCTGCATCGGGTTGCTCGGGGTCTCGAAGAAGACCGCCGTCGTGGGCCGGTCGAGCGCCTCGCGCCACTGATCGAGGTCGGGGCCGTCGACGAAGACGGTCTCGACGCCCCACCGGGGCAGGATCTCGTCGAGGATCACGAAGCAGCTGCCGAAGAGGCCGCGGGAGGCGACGACGCGGTCGCCCGTGCCGAGGAGCGCGGCCAGCGCCGTGAAGACCGCCGACATCCCCGATGCCGTCGCGTAGGCCTCCTCCGCCCCCTCGAGCAGTGCCAGTCGGTCCTCGAGCATCGCGACCGTGGGGTTGCCGTACCGGGAGTAGATGAACGTGTCGAGATCGCCGGCGAAGGCGGCTTCGGCCTCCTCCGCGCTCCGGTAGACGAAGCCGGACGTGAGGAAGAGCGCCTCGGACGTCTCGGCGAAGCCGCTGCGCGCCCGACCGCCGTGCACGGCCACGGTCTCACGGGACCAAGCGCTCACGCCTGCCGCCACGGCAGGTCGGAGTTCTTCCACCCGTTCAGCTGTCGGTGGCCCCGACTGTCGTGCTCACCCTCGAAGCCCTCGAGAACGTTCCACGCCTCGGCGTAGCCGGCCCGGGTGGCCGCCTCGGCAGCATTCAGGGAGCGTCCTCCGGAGCGGCAGAGGAAGAGCACGGTCGAGTCCTGCGGGACCGCCGAGCGCAGCTGCTCGAGGAAGTCCGGGTTCTGCCTCCCGTCGGGGAAGGTCGTCCACTCGATCGGGACGACCCGTTTGCCGATGGGCCCCAGATCCGGCACCCCCACGAAGGACCACTCGGCGCTCGTGCGCACGTCGACGAGCACGGCATCGGGCTCCGTGCTCAGCCGCTCCCACGCCTCTTTCGGGTCCAGGTCTCCCGCATGAGTCATGCCCCAAGGTTATGCGCCACCGGTCGCGCAGGGCGAAGGGGGCCGGGCACCCCCTTCGCCCTCAGAACCCGATGTCGATGCCCTCCTGGACCAACCAGGCGGTGATGAGGAAGCGGGCCAGGCAGCCGATGGTCATGACGCCGACGAAGACCGTCGCCGAGATGCGCTTGACCCCGGCCGCGACGACGACGACCGCGAGCGGGGGGAAGCCGATCCCAGAGCTGCTGAGGATGACGAGCGGGCCGAGCCGAGGGCGGTCGAGGACGTCGATCATCGCCTTGCTCCACTCCGTGAGCTTGTCGCGCACCCGTCTCCAGAAGGTGGGTGGACCCTCGAGAGGTTCGGTCCTGGGTGCCCTCGACTCCTTGTCCTCCCGTCGCTTGCTGATCGCGTCGGCGCCCTTGGCCGCGGCCACGAAGTGGGTGATCTTGCCGATGACGAGTCCCCCGGTCATCGCCGAGACGTGCAGCACCCACATGTCGGGGAAGATCACCGGCGCGGCGACGGCGTAGATCTCCGCGTTCAGCGGCGGGAAGAACGCCGAGAGCAGCCCGAAGATGACGGCACCGATGAGTCCCGAGGCCATGAGCCACGAGGGCAGGTCAGCGATCTCGGGCCCCCTCAGGTGCGGTTGGTGAAGGTCACGACGGCCCGTCCGTCCGGCCGGGCCTCGATGGCGGTCAGCGATCCCGGCTCCCCCGCGAGACGCCAGAAGCTCTCGTGGGGCAGGTCGAGCACGTGGGCGAGCACGACGAGGACCGGCTTGCGGTGGCAGGCGACCACGACGGTACCGCCCGCGGCGATGGCGTCCCGCCAGGCCTGCACCACCCGGGTCGCGAGCTCCTCGTGGGACTCCCCGCCGGGGCGGGCGAAGGTGGGGTCGTCCCGCAGCGCTAGGAAGTCCTCCCTGCTCTCCTCGAGCAGGTCTTTCATGGCCCGGCCGTCCCAGTCACCGAAGGCCTGCTCGTCCCAGCGGGCATCGACCTGCGCCGCCACGCCGAGCCGGTCGGCGACGGCGGCACCGGTCTCCTTCGCGCGGGCGAGGGAGGAGGTGAGCACGCTGACCTGCTCCTGCCCGACCAGCTCGGCCACGAGGTCGGCGGCCCGCTCGGCCTGGGCGCGTCCGGTCGCCGACAGCGAGGGGTCCACGCCGCCCCGCCCGTCGAGACACGCGCGCTCGGTCAACGGCGTCACCCCGTGGCGGACGAGCACGACGCGGGTCGGTGCGGTCCGGTCCTCGCCCGGCGTCCCGGAGCGCTCCTCGCCCGTTGGCGCCGACCGCTCCTCGTGCCAGTCATCGACCTGCTCGCCGTCCATGCCGCGGTTGGAGAGGGCGTCGGCGGCGGCGTTCTCCGAGCGCGGGATCCACGTGAAGTCCACCGACCCACCGGCGTCCTCGATCCCGGCGACCACGTCCCGAGCCTGCGCCGCCAGGGCCTGCATGTCCTCGTGCTTGATCCGCCACCGGCCCGACATCTGCTCCACGACGAGCTTGGAGTCCATCCGGACCTCCACCCGGGCCCCCGGGTCGATCCGGGCAGCGGCCCGCAGGCCGGCGAGCATGCCGCGGTACTCGGCGACGTTGTTGCTGGCCCGCCCGAGCGGTGCAGCGAGCTCCACGAGCAGCCCACCGCTCGCGGCGTCACGCACGAGGGCCCCGTAGCCGGCCACCCCCGGGTTGCCCCGTGAGCCCCCGTCGGCCTCGACGCGGAGGCTGCGGGCCATCAGGCGGCCGTGTCGGCACCGGTGCGCACGAGGATGCGTCCGCACTCCTCGCAGCGCACCACCTCGTCCGGCGCCGCCTTCTCGATCGCGTTGAGGTCGACCGGGTTCAGCTCGAGCCGACAGCCCCCGCACCGTCCGTGGAGCAGCTCGGCGGCCGCGAGACCGCCGGAGCTCTCCCGCAACCGGTCGTAGAGCTTCAGCAGCGGCTCCTCGACCCCCGCGACGAGCTCCTCGCGCGGGGCCAGGACCTGCGTGCGCTCGGTGTCGAGCTCGGCGAGGGCGGCATCGCGCTCGCGGGTGATCCGCTCGACCTCCGCGCTCGCCTCCTCCTTGGCGGCACCCGCCTCGGTCAGGCGCTCCTGGGCCGCTTCCTGGCGCTCCATCACCTCGAGCTCGATGTCCTCGAGCTCGCTCTGGCGGCGTGCGAGCGACTCCAGCTCGCCCTGCAGCGCGGTCAGGTCCCGGGAGGTCATGCCAGCGCCGGCCTCGAGCTTCTGCTGGTCGCGGGCGGCCCGGTCGCGCACCTGCTGCACGTCCCCCTCCGCCCTCGTGGCCTCCCGACCGATGTCGGAGAGCATCGTCTCGACCCGCACGACCTCGTCGGAGGCCTGCCGCAGGCGCGTCGATGCCTCCTCGAGGGCCGCGTGCTCGGGCAGGTTCCGGCGTGCGTGGTCGATCTGCTGCACGCGGGTGTCCACGGCCTGCAGGTCGAGCAGGCGACGCTGGATCTCGGGGGCGGCCTTCACTGTGGGTCTCCTTCGTCGCTGCGGGCCCCGATCGTGAAGCTCCACGGGTCGGTGCAGATGGTGCTCACGTGGGTCTCCCAGTCCACCATGTCGTGGCCGGCGTCCGCGAGTGCCTTACCGAGACGCCCCAGCATCTCCGCCAGCCACAGCGACTCGCTCGCCCAGTGGCCGGCGTCGATCAGGAAGGGGGTGCCTCCGTCGAGAGCCGCCTCCTCCCGGGCCTCCAGGGCCGGGTGGTGGCGCAGGTCGGCGGTGACGTAGACGTCGGCCCCGGCGGCGCGGGCGGCCTCCATGAGTCCGTCGCCGGCACCGCCGAGCATGGCGACGCGGCGGACCCGGCCATCGGCGGGCCCGGAGACCCGGATGCCGCCGGGGGCCGAGGGCAGCGCCGCCGCGAGGCGGTGGGCGAAGGCGGAGAGCGTCACCGGCTCGGGCAGGTCGCCCACGCGGCCCATGGGGACGCCCTCCTCCTCCGTCAGCGGCTCGCTGTCGGTGAGCCCACAGGCGGCCGCCAGAGCGGTGTTGACGCCGGGGTCGGCCACGTCGGCGTTGGTGTGGGCCACCCACAGGGCGACGTCACCGACGACGAGGGAGGTGACGCTCGCCCCCTTCGCGCTCGTCGTGGCGACGGAGTGGATACCGCGCAGCAGCAGCGGGTGGTGGGTGATGAGCAGGTCCGCGCCGGCGGAGCGGGCCTCCTCGATGACCTCGAGGGTGGGGTCGACCGCGGCGTGCACGAGGCGCACCGGCTGGTCGGGGTCGCCGGTGACGAGACCGACCCGGTCCCAGGACTGGGCGCTCCCGGGCGGGAACATCGCCTCCAGGGCGGCCAGCACGTCACGCAGGCGGATCTCCATGTGGGCCCGGCCGGGTTCGAACCGACGACGCCCGCGGTGTAAACGCGGTGCTCTACCAGCTGAGCTACAGGCCCCGGCGCGGTGCGCCGAGCGTCATTGTGTCATCGCCGGGTCGAAGCACTCGTGCGCGTCCGCCCCCCCCCTTCGTCAGGACGGTGTGGCGACGAGCCGCCGGAGCGCCTCGTCGTACCCGCTGAGGTCCCGAGGGCTGCCGGTCTCCCCCACGAGCGACCACGCGATGCGGCCCTCGCGGTCGATGAGGAAGGTGCCGCGCAGCGCCGCACCCATGCCCTCGTCGAAGACCCCGTAGCGGCGGGCGACCTCCCCGTGCGGCCAGAAGTCCGAGAGCAGCGGGAAGAAGAAGCCCTCCCGGTCCGCCCAGGCCCGCAGGCTGAACATCGGGTCGCAGGAGATCGTGAGCGTCGTGACGTCCTCGGAGGAGAAGCGGCCCAGGTCGTCCCGGATCGCGGTCAGCTCACCGGTGCACACCCCGGAGAAGGCGAAGGGGTAGAAGACGAGCAGGACGGCCTTGTCCCCGACAAAGGAGGACGGCGAGGTGTCCCGCCCGAACTGGTCACGCAGCGTGAAGTCCGGGGCCGGCCCTCCGACGGTCGGTCGACCGGAGTCACTCACCCCGCGCCGCCCGACGGCGATCCGGTGTCACAGCGAGCCCTTGCGTGCGGCCAGGCGCGTGGCCACCCACTCCGGGGAGCACATGACCGACCCGGAGGTGTGCAGGCCGGCGGTCGTGGCCGCCTCGTCCACCTCGCTGGGGTCGATCTCGCCGGGCTGACCCGGCCGCGGGCTCACGAGCACGATGGAGGACCCGTCCGCGAGCGTGCCGAGGGTGTCGACGAGCGCGTCCGTGAGGTCGCCGTCGTCCTCCCGCCACCACAGCAGGACCGCGTCCACGACGCCCGTGTAGTCCTCGTCCTCCAGCTCACCGCCGACGACGGCTTCGATCCGCTCCCGCAGGGCGGTGTCGACGTCGTCGTCCCAGCCGTACTCCTGCACGATCTGGTCGTTGCTGAATCCCAGCTTGTCGACCGCCGCATCCGCCTGGTCCGTCCCGGAGGCCGACTCCGCGCTGCTCACCATGGTCCTTTCGCTCGTCTGCTCATTCATCGGGCCCAGTCCACCCTGTCCGGCGACGGATCGCAACCAACGACGCCGGGCCGTGGGCGTCTGGACCTGCTGGCGAGCTCCGACACGACCACCGCGAGGCGCTCGGCGTCCGCCTCCCCGAGGTGGCGCACCCGGGGCGTCACCGGTCCGACCGTGCTGACGAGGAGGAGGTCGGCGAGGCCCAGCCTCCGCTCCAGTGGCCCCTGCCGGAGGGTGATCGACTGCACCCGGCCGAAGGGGACCACCTGCAGCCACCGACCGACCCAGCCACCGCGGGTGAGCAGCGCCCGTCCGCCGATGAGGGCACCGATCCGGTGGTGCGCCAGGGGGTCGAGCCACCGGGCGGCGGGCGGCTGCCCGAGGAAGTCCGGCGGTGTCGAGTCCACGAGCGCGGCCACCTCCCCGGTGGTCTCCCGGTCCCCGAGGACGACCTGCAGCACGGCCAGCACCTGCTCGGTCGTCGCGACCGGGACGAGCAGGTCGCCGGAGCCCTCGCCGTCCGCGGACCCGAAGGTGGCGCCGGCGACGTTGACCTTGAGCGACCACCAGCCGGGCCGCCGCCAGAGGAACGGCTGGTCGATCTGGACCGCCTGCACCCGGTGCAGCGGGACGCTCGAGCTGCGGGTGTCGGTCAGTCCGCGCTCGATCGTCACCGTCGAGCCGCGCCGCCCGACCGTGGTGCCGTACCACCGACTCAGCCGCATGATGCTGCGCCCACCGGTGATGAACAGCGGTGGCAGCAGTCCCCCGATGACCGGTGCGTAGCCGAGCGCGAGCGGCACGATGGCGACGAGCACGAGGATGCCGAAGGCGATGGTGTCCGCCGAGAGCAGGACCGAGCCCACGAGCCGCTCCGCGGGCACCTGCAGCAACGGCTCGACCGGCTCCGACCCGGCCGGCCGAACCGCGTCGGGAGCGGGCATGGCGATGCCGTCGGCGTCAGTGGTCGCCCCGGGCGCGTCGGGCTCGCGGGCACCGGCCGCCAGGCCGAGCAGTCGGGCACGCACCGTCTCGGCGTCGGGGTGGCGCAGGTAGGCGATGGAGACGTGGGAGTCGGACCCGCCGGCGGACTCGACCCGGACCTCGGACAGGCCGGCGAGGCGGGCCAGCAACGGGCGGACGAGGTCCACCGCCTGGATCCGGTCGTAGCGCACCTGACGGTGCTGCCGGTTCAGCCAGCCGGTGCGGATCTCCAGGCTCGTCGGCCCGAGCCGGTAGCGGGTGAACCACCACGAGAGCAGACCCAGGCCGACCGCACCGAGGATCACGAGGCCCACGGCGCCGACCTGCACGAGGGCGGAGAAGGGGATCTCCTCACCGACCTCGCCGACGTCCGGCCTGGTGAGGCGCTCCACCTGCTGGGAGACGAGGTAACCGAGGACACCGACGGCGATCAGCCCTCCCCGCACGAAGGGGGACAGCGGATGCACCCGCTGGAAGCCCCCTTCGCCCGGTGGATCCTGCTGTGTCACAAGCCCGCCCGCTTGGCCTCGCCACGTGCGGCGAGGCGGACACGCAGCTCCTCGGCGACCTGCGTGGGCAGGCCGGGGATCGTGCCGCTGCTCTCCGGCGAGGCGGTGTTGACGGTGATCGTGGCCAGCCCCAGCGCCCGCAGCATCGGGCCGGACTCGAGGTCGACGTACTGGATGCGGCCGTAGGGGACGGTCACGAGGGAGCGCCACATGCGACCCCGGCGGATCGCCAGCTCCTCCGGCAGCTCGGCCCAGCTGATCGCCGGCACCTGCAGGAGGATGATCACCTGCGCCCAGACCCACCCGATCGGCACCACCGCCGCGGCGATCCACACCCGGGGCGAGACGACGGCGGCGAGCACGACGGCGACGATCACCAGCGGGAGGGCCACGGCCGCGAGCGCGAGGCTCCGGGCGGTGACGAGGCGCCGGTCCACCCCCTGCCAGGGCGCGCCCTCAGGGCCACGCAGCGGGAGGACTGCGGGGCCGGATCGGTCCGGGCTGGCTGGTTCGACCACGGGGTCATCCAACCAGTCCCACCTCCTAGGCTGGGTCCATGGTCGCTCCGAGGAGGGCAGAGCCGTGGGACGCATGACGCAGCGGCGCCGGGTGCTGCGCCGCAACCCCGAGCCGAGGACACGCATCGAGACCCTCGCGGTCGAGGAGCCGCTCGAGATCCGGGTCGCCCAGCTCCCCGCGGCCGGCATCGCCGCCGGCGGCGCCCCGGTGGAGCTGCGGCCGCCGTCGACCACCGTCACGACGACGATGCGCCTGCCCGGCGACGACTTCGACCTCGCACTCGGCCACCTGCTCGCCGAGGGACTCATCGGCGAGGCCGAGGACGTCGCGACGATGATGCACTGCACCGACACCGCGGCGGACGGGTCGCCGACCTTCAACGTCGTCGAGGTGACCCTGGCCGCCGGGGTGTCGCTGCGCCGGCCGGTGACCGCCCGCACCGAGGTCGCCACGAGCGCGTGCGGGGTCTGCGGCTCCACCCGGGTCGAGGACCTCGTCGCCAACCTGCCTCCCGGCCTGGCCGAGGACGCTGCCCGGGTGCCGCTCCCCCGGCTGCACGAGGGGATGGCCGCCATGCGCGAGCGGCAGAAGGTCTTCGGCGACACCGGGGGCGTGCACGCCGCCGCGCTGCTGGACCCGCAGGGCCGGCTCCTCGCCGTGCGCGAGGACGTGGGCCGGCACAACGCCGTGGACAAGGTCATCGGGTGGGCCGGACGCGAAGGGCGTCTCCCCCTTCGTGGCCACGTCATGCTGGCCTCCTCCCGGGCCGGCTTCGAGATCGCCCAGAAGGCCGCGGTCGCGGGGGTGCCGGTGCTCGCCTGCGTCTCCGCCGCGACGACGCTGGCCGTGGAGGTCGCCGAGGAGGCCGGGCTGACCCTGGCCGCCTTCGTCCGCGGCGAGCGCGCGACGGTGCTCAGCCACCCCGAGCGGATCACGGACTGACACCCGATTGTGACGCCCGACACGTCACTGGGATGATGGGTGCGTCCTTCCGGAGACCCCTGGGAGGACAGCAGAGGAAAGGACGAGAACGTGCCCGGAAGCGCGGATCACCTGAGCGACGGCCCCATCCTGAACGGCATCCCGACCCATCTGCCGGACATCGACACCGAGGAGACCGGCGAATGGCTGGACTCCCTGGACGGTCTGATCGACGCCTCCGGTCGTGAGCGCGCCAGGTACGTGATGCTGCGGCTGCTGGAGCGCGCCCGGGCCAAGAGCGTCGGTGTCCCGTCGCTGACGACGACGGACTACGTCAACACCATCTCCCCGGACAAGGAGCCCTGGTACCCCGGCGACGAAGAGGTCGAGCGCCGCTACCGGGCGTGGATCCGGTGGAACGCCGCGATCCAGGTGCACCGCGCCCAGCGCCCCGACATCAGCGTCGGCGGGCACATCTCCTCCTATGCCAGCGCGGCCACCCTCTACGAAGTGGGGTTCAACCACTTCTGGCGGGGCAAGGACGCCGATGACCGTGGCGACCAGATCTTCTTCCAGGGCCACGCCTCCCCCGGCATGTACGCCCGGGCCTTCCTCGAGGGACGCCTCTCCGAGGCCCAGATGGACGGCTTCCGCCAGGAGGCGAGCACCCTGTCCGGGCAGGCCGACACCGGGATGCCCTCCTACCCGCACCCGCGGCTCATGCCGGACTTCTGGGAGTACCCGACGGTCTCCATGGGCATCGGCCCGATGAACGCGATCTACCAGGCGCAGTTCAACAAGTACCTGCACAACCGCGGCATCAAGGACACCTCCGGCCAGCAGGTGTGGGCCTTCCTCGGTGACGGCGAGATGGACGAGGCGGAGAGCCGCGGCCTGCTGCACACGGCCGCCTTCGAGGAGCTGGACAACCTCACCTTCGTCATCAACTGCAACCTGCAGCGGTTGGACGGGCCGGTCCGCGGCAACGGCAAGATCATCCAGGAGCTGGAGGCCTTCTTCCGCGGCGCCGGGTGGAACGTCATCAAGGTCGTGTGGGGCCGGGGCTGGGACCCGCTCCTGGCCGCCGACCAGGACGGCGCCCTGATCAACCTGATGAACCAGACCCCGGACGGGGACTACCAGACCTTCCGGGCCAATGACGGCGCGTACGTGCGGGAGCACTTCTTCGATCGCGACCCGCGCACCCGCAAGCTCGTCGCCGACTGGTCCGACGCGGACGTGTGGTGGAAGCTCAAGCGTGGTGGCCACGACTACCACAAGGTCTACGCCGCCTACCGGGCTGCGGTGGAGCACACCGGCCAACCGACGGTCATCCTCGCCAAGACCATCAAGGGCTACGGCCTGGGCAGCCACTTCGCCGGGCGCAACGCGACCCACCAGATGAAGAAGCTGACCCTCGAGGACCTCAAGGGCCTGCGCGACAACCTGCGCATCCCGATCGACGACGAGACCCTCGAGAAGGACCCGTACCTGCCGCCCTACTACCACCCGGGCAAGGACGACGAGTCCATCCAGTACATGCTCGAGCGGCGCGAGAAGCTCGCGGGCGGGCTGCCGGAGCGACGGGTCAGCTACCCGGTGCCCGAGCTCCCGCCGGAGAAGTCCTACCGCCAGCTCGCCAAGGGCTCGGGCAAGCAGGAGATCGCGACGACGATGGCCTGGGTGCGCCTGCTCAAGGACCTCATGCGCAACGAGGACTTCGGCAAGCGGATCGTGCCGATCATCCCGGACGAGGCGCGCACCTTCGGGCTGGACTCCTTCTTCCCGACGAAGAAGATCTACAACCCGCACGGGCAGAACTACACGTCGGTCGACGCGGATCTCATGCTCGCCTACCGCGAGTCCGTCGAGGGCCAGCTGCAGCACACGGGGATCAACGAGGCCGGTTCGGTCGCCGCCTTCACGGCGGCGGGCACGAGCTACGCCACCCACGGCGAGCCGATGATCCCGATGTACATCTTCTACTCGATGTTCGGCTTCCAGCGCACCGGTGACGGCATCTGGGCGGCCGCTGACCAGATGTCCCGGGGGTTCATGCTCGGCGCCACTGCGGGCCGCACGACGCTGACCGGTGAGGGGCTGCAGCACGCCGACGGGCACTCCCCCGTGCTGGCCGCCACCAACCCCGCGGTCGAGCCGTGGGACCCGGCCTTCGGCTTCGAGATCGCGCACATCATGCGCGACGGCATCGAGCGGATGTACGGCGGTGACGCGCCCCAGGCGGACCCGAGCCGCAACGTCATCTACTACATCACCATGTACAACGAGCCCCTCGTCCAGCCGCCGGAGCCGGAGGGCTTGGACGTGGACGCGCTGCTCAAGGGTCTCTACCGCTACCGGGCGGGCGACGACTCCGGTCTCGGGGAGACGCCACCGCGCTGCCAGCTGCTCGGCAGCGGCGTGGGCCTGCCGTGGATCCTCGAGGCCCAGGAGCTGCTCCGCGAGGACTGGGGCGTCGTCGCCGACGTCTGGTCGGTCACGAGCTGGACCAGGCTGCGGCGCGAGGCCATGGACTGCGACGAGGAGCGCTTCCTCCACCCGGAGAACGAGCGGCGCACCCCGTGGATCACCGAGGCGCTCGCTGCCGGCGTCGGCCCGGTCGTCGCGGTCTCGGACTACATGAAGCAGGTCCAGGACCAGGTCCGTGGCTGGGTCCCCGAGGAGTTCTCCGCACTGGGGGCCGACGGGTTCGGCTTCTCCGACACCCGCCCCGCGGCCCGGCGCTACTTCCACATCGACGGCCCCTCGGTCGCGGTGCGGGCGCTGCAGATGCTCGCCGACCGTGGCTGGGTCCCCGAGGACGTCCCCGCCAAGGCCGCCGAGAAGTACCAGCTGCTCGACGTCTCCGCCGGCACCTCCGGCACCGCGGGCGGCGACGCCTGAGGAGTCGCCGTAGCATCGAGGCCATGGAGTCCCCCTTCGTCGTCGCGGTGTGCCGGGACGGGCTGCATCGCTTCAGCAAGGACCCGCAGGAGGCCATCGAGCTCATCGAGGGCCTCGGGGTGCGCGGCGACGCGCACGCCGGGACCCTCGTCCAGCACCGCTCACGGGTGCGGCGCGACCCCAACCAGCCGAACCTGCGTCAGGTGCACCTGCTCCAGGCCGAGTGGCTCCGCGAGGCCCAGCAGGCCGGGCACGACGTGGGTCCGGGGTCGATGGGCGAGAACGTCCTCACCGACGGGGTCGACCTGCTCTCGCTGCCCGAGGGCACCCGGCTGCGCATGGGTGACGCGCTCGTGCGGATCACCGGGCTGCGCAACCCCTGCCGTCAGATCAACGACTTCTCCCCCGGCCTGTTGCAGCTCGCGGTCCGCCGCGTGGACGGGGTCGCCTCGGACTCCGAGGTCGAGCTCGGGCCCACCGGTGGCGTCCGGAGCCAGGACGGGGTGGGCATCGAGCGGCGCGCCGGGGTGATGTCGGTCGTCGAGTGCGGTGGCACGGTCCGGGCGGGCGACCCGATCGGGGTCGAGCTCCCGGACGAGCCGCACACCCCGCTGATCCCGGTCTGACGCCGACCGACTCCGGCCGTTCAGCCGCGCGTGCCGACGACGGCGAGCAGGTCCCGCAGGGCGCGGGTCGCCTCGCAGCCGCACCGGACCGCGGACGGGAACGGGACCCGCAGGTCCCTGCGGCAGGTGCCGATGTACTCACGCAGCACCAGCCCCATCTCGTCGGCCAGCACCTCGCCGGTCCCCGACAGGTGGACAGCCCCTCGGACGCGGCCGGGGTGGGCGACCCCCGAGACGTCGGTCGCGACCGCGTGGATCGTCGGGCCGGGCCAGCCCGGGACCACGAGGTCGGCACAGTCCGGCGCCGCCTCCGTCATCGAGACGAGCAGGGCCCCCTGCTCATCCACCGCGTGCGCTGACACCGGGGCGACCGACGGCCCTTCGAGGCTCGCTTGCTTCGCAAACTCGCACCTCAGGGACCGGCCCAGGGGCGGGGCTGGCCGCGGACGGCGCGGACCGGTGGATGCGCCCGACTCAGGGAGCGAGGAACGAGCGACCAAGGGCGCGTCCATCGCGTCCGCGCCGGGAGCGCCCGTCTCGCCCGACAACCCCCACATCGGGCTGGTCGCAGAAGAGGGCGTCCACGCCCGCCTCGAGGAAGGCTCGCACCTCCCCTTCGCCGTCACCCCGACCGGCCGGGTCGGTCCCGGTGCGCAGCTCGGCGGGGAGGAATGCGTTCTCCGCCCGGAAGGTCCACGGGATGACGAGCAGCCCTGCGGCGTGGGCGTCCCCGACGAGCGAGGTCGGTGCGGCGAGGGTGTCGTCCTCGCGGCGCGGGATGATCTGCTCCTTGGCGGGAGCAATCCCGTCCACCGTCCCGGACAGCTCGGCGAGCCCCTCCGGCGTGAGCAGCTCCTCGTAGCTGGTGCCGCGCTCGTGGAGGTCCCACGGTCCCCCCTTCGCCTCGGTGAGCAGGACGGTCGCGGCGCGGAAGCCGTGCCGACGGCGCAGCTCCGCCAGGAAGGTCGGCTCGAAGCACTGCACCCACAACGGTGCCTGCGGGTCGTCCAGTCCGTGCTCGCGCAGGAGCCGGACCAGCCCGGTGCCGGCGTCGAGGCCGTGCTCCTCCAGATACGTCGGGTGCTTGACCTCGGGCATGATGCCGATCGGCCGACCGGCCTTCTCGGACAACGTCTCCCGTAGCTCCAAGCACTCCTCGAAGGTCAGCACGCCGAAGCGGTCGTCGTACTCGCGCGAGCGCAGGTCGGGCAGCCGCTCCCGCGCCCGGAGGGCGCGCAGCTCCGTCAGGGTCAGGTCCTCGGTCAACCACCCGGTGACCGGCTCGCCGTCCACGAGCTTCGTGCGCCGACGATCGGCCAGCTCGGGATGGTCGGCGACGTCGGTGGTCTCCGAGACGTCCGGCTCGTGCCGGTCGACGAGCACTCCGTCGCGGGTCATGACGAGGTCGGGCTCGATGAAGTCGGCCCCCAGCTCGACGGCGAGCTCGTAGCTGGCGCGGGTGTGCTCGGGCCGGTAGCCCGAGGCGCCCCGGTGGGCGACCACGGTGACCGGTCCGTCCCGGTGTCCACGCCCGTGGAGTCGTGTCGTGCTCGGGGCGAATGACGTCCTAGGGTGGGGCACGTGTCCAAGGTACTGACTTCCCTCCCTGTTGGTGAACGTGTCGGGATCGCCTTCTCCGGCGGCCTCGACACCTCGGTGGCCGTCGCGTGGATGCGCGAGAAGGGGGCGGTGCCGTGCACGTACACCGCCGACCTGGGCCAGTACGACGAGGACGACATCGAGTCGATCCCCGGCCGCGCGGGCCAGTACGGCGCCGAGCTGTCCCGGCTCGTGGACTGCAAGGGTCCGCTCGTCGAGGAGGGCTTCTCCGCCATCGCGTGCGGCGCCTTCCACATCACGAGCGGGGGTCGGACCTACTTCAACACCACGCCGCTCGGGCGCGCCGTCACCGGCACGCTGCTCGTGCGGGCGATGAAGGAGGACGGCGTCTCCATCTGGGGCGACGGCTCCACCTTCAAGGGCAACGACATCGAGCGCTTCTACCGCTACGGCCTCATGGCCAACCCGGCGCTGCGCATCTACAAGCCGTGGCTGGACGGGGAGTTCGTCACCGAGCTCGGCGGGCGCCAGGAGATGTCGGAGTGGCTGACCGAGCGCGACCTGCCCTACCGCGACAGCGCGGAGAAGGCCTACTCCACCGACGCCAACATCTGGGGCGCCACCCACGAGGCGAAGACCCTTGAGCACCTCGATGAGTCGATCGAGGTCGTCGACCCGATCATGGGCGTGCGCTTCTGGGACCCGCAGGTGGCCATCGAGCCGGAGGACGTGACCGTGCACTTCGAGCGCGGGCGTCCCGTGGCGATCAACGGTGAGGACTTCGGCGGCGACGCCGTCCGGCTGGTGCTGGCCGCCAACGAGATCGGCGGCCGGCACGGCCTCGGCATGTCCGACCAGATCGAGAACCGGATCATCGAGGCCAAGTCCCGCGGCATCTACGAGGGGCCGGCCATCGCCCTGCTGCACATCACCTACGAGCGCCTCCTGGCCGCGATCCACAACGAGGACACCCTCGCCAGCTACTACTCCGAGGGCCGCCGCCTCGGCCGCCTGATGTACGAGGGCCGGTGGTTCGACCCGCAGGCGCTCATGCTGCGCGAGTCGCTGCAGCGCTGGGTCGCGGGCGCCGTGACCGGCGAGGTCACGCTGCGGCTGCGCCGGGGCGAGGACTGGTCGATCGTGGACACCCGCGGCGAGAACTTCAGCTACCACCCGGACAAGCTCTCGATGGAGCGCACCGAGAACGCCGCCTTCGGCCCGATCGACCGCATCGGGCAGCTGACGATGCGCAACCTCGACGTCGCCGACAGCCGCAGCAAGCTCGAGCTCTACGCCGCCCAGGAGCAGCTGAGCGGTGGCTACCTGGAGATCATGGGCGAGCTCGAGGCCGGTGGCGGCGACCAGATCGCCTCCAACCCGGTCGCGGCGACCGCCGACGACCAGGACGAGGCGCTGGACCGGGCGGCCATGGAGTTCGGCACCGACTGACCCGGCGGCCACTTCCGGGTCGCGCGTCCGACTTGGGCTCGCGCGACCCGCTTTGTGTGCTTCGCACATAGACTTGCCGGCATGTCGCGTCGCGGTCTGGTCTCCCTCACGACCCGACGACGGGTGCGCCGCAGCGCTGGCGACCTCGCGACGGCGGCCTCCCGGCGGGTCGAGGAGCAACACGTCTGGTACGCCTCCCTCACCGCCCAGGAGCAGTCCTGGGTCGGGATGGTGGCCCAGGCGGGGATCCTCAACTTCATCGAGTGGCTCGACGGGGAGGTCAGCCCCGACACCCGGGCGGCCTTCGGCGCGGCACCCCAGCAGCTGACCCGCCGGATCAGCCTCGCCCAGACCCTGGAGCTGGTCCGCACCGTCGTCGAGGTCGTCGAGGAACGCGTCGAGGAGCTCGCCCGACCCAAGGACGTCAGCGACCTGCGGATCGCAGTGCTGCGCTACTCCCGGGAGATCGCCTTCGGCGCCGCCGAGGTGTACGCCAATGCGGCGGAGGCACGCGGCGCCTGGGACGCCCGACTGGAGTCCCTCGTCATCGACGCGGTGATGCGCGGCGAGGTCGACGAGGCGATCCGGACCCGCTCCGCCGCCCTGGGGTGGGACTCGGTCGAGGACGTCTTCGTCCTCGTCGGCGACTCCCCCCACGCCGCGGACGAGGACGCCGCCGGCGGCGTCGCCGCGCTGCACCGGAGCGCCCGCCAGCTCGGTCTGCAGGTCCTCACCGGGGTGCAGGGCTCCCGGCTCGTCGCCATCGTCGGTGGCGTTACCGACCCCAGCAGGACGGCCGAGGCGCTGGCACCCTGCTTCCACGACGGCGACCTCGTCCACGGCCCGCTCGTCGACGGACTGGCTCAGGGCGCCCTCTCCGCGCACGCCGCCGTCGCCGGCCACATGGCGGCCGCAGCCTGGCCCGGGCGCCCTCGCCCCGTCGCCGCGGACGACCTGCTGGCCGAGCGGGTGCTCGCCGGCGACGAGCTCGCGGTGACCCAGCTGCGCGAACGGGTGGACCTCCCCCTTCGCGCCCACCCGGCACTGCTGGAGACGGCCCGGGCCCATCTCGACTCGACCGGCCTGGAGGCCACGGCACGGGAGCTCGTCGTGCATGTGAACACGGTGCGCTACCGGCTCCGCCGGATCGCAGAGGAGGTCGGCTACGACCTCACCGTTCCCCACGAGGCCTTCACGGTGCGGGTCGCGCTCTCTCTCGGAGGACTCTTGGAGGGTTCCTCCAAAGCTGAGGACTGATTGTCTGTCCGTGTCGAGGTCGCCCCATGGCGTCCTCGGGCGGGAGAGTTGATCCCGTGCTCGCCATCACCTGCCCCGGTCAAGGATCACAGACTCCCGGATTCCTCGCCCCGTGGCTCGAGCTGCCCGGCGTCGCGGACCGCCTGAACTGGCTGTCCACCGTCGCCGGACTCGACCTCGAGGCGCACGGGACCACCTCCGACGAGGAGACGATCAAGGACACCGCGGTCGCGCAGCCGCTCATCGTCGCCTCCGGGCTCCTGGCCCTGCTGACCCTCTTCGAGCACCCCGCCGACGGCTTCCGGGTCGTCGGTGCCGGTGCCGGTCACAGCGTCGGGGAGATCACCGCGGCCAGCGCCGCCGGCGTCATCAGCGCCGAGCAGGCCATGGTCCTGGTCCGGGAGCGCGGCCGCTCCATGGCCGAGGCCGCCGCCGCGACCCCGACCGGCATGAGCGCCGTCCTCGGCGGCGACCCGGCCGAGGTCACCGCCGCCATCGAGTCCGCCGGCCTCGCCCCCGCCAACGTCAACGGCGCCGGCCAGGTCGTCGCCGCCGGCACGATGGAGCAGCTGGCGGCCCTCGCGGAGAACCCGCCCGCGAAGGCCCGCGTCATGCCGCTGAAGGTGGCCGGCGCCTTCCACACCGAGCACATGGCCCCGGCCGTGGACACCCTCGGTCGGCTCGCCAAGGCCGTCTCCACCCACGACGCCCGGGTGCCGCTCGTCTCCAACACCGACGGCGAGATCATCCACTCGGGTCCCGAGGTGCTGCGCCGGATCGTCAGCCAGGTGCGCAACCCCGTCCGCTGGGACCTGTGCATGGAGACGATGAAGGACCTCGGCGTCACCGGCGTCATCGAGATCCCACCGGCCGGCGCACTCACCGGCCTGTGCAAGCGCGGGCTGAAGGGCGTGGAGACCCTCGCCCTGAAGACCCCGGATGACCTGGAGAAGGCCCAGCGGATGATCCGCGAGCACGGCTCGACCCGGCAGCAGGCCTTCCAGCCCACGTGGCGCATCATCACCGCGCCGGTCAAGGGCACCGTCGCCATCCCCGGCAGCGCCCCGGGCACCGAGGTCGGTGCGGGTCAGGTCATCGCCAGCATCTCCTCCCTTCGCGACACCCGCGAGGTGCTCGCCGACCACTCCGGACGGGTCGTCGAGTGGCTCGTCGAGGACGGCGATCCGGTCTCCCCCGGCCAACCGTTGCTGCGCATGCACCCCCAGGGGACGCCCGCATGAGCGCCATCACCGTGCCCGACACCCTCCGGCACGCCCGGATCACCGGTGTCGGTGCCTACCGCCCCGTCGAGGTCGTGCCCAACAGCGCGATCGTCGGGCCCATCGACTCCTCCGACCAGTGGATCAAGGAGCGCTCCGGCATCGAGTCCCGCCACCGGGCCGGCGAGGGTGAGTCCGTCGTCGAGATGTCCGTGCAGGCGGCGAAGGGGGCCATGGACTACGCCGGCGTCGCCGCCGAGCAGCTCGGCGCCGTCATCGTCGCGACGGTGACCCACCCGTACCAGACCCCCGGAGCTGCACCCGAGGTCGCGGCACGGCTGGGCAGCGGGGCCCCCGCCTTCGACGTCTCCGCCGCGTGCGCCGGCTACTGCCACGCGATCTCGATCGCCAGCGACATGGTCCGGGTCGGCACCGCTGACCACGTGCTCGTCGTCGGCGTCGAGCGGATGCTCGACTTCACCGACCCCGGGGACCGGGGCTCGGCCTTCATCTTCGGCGACGGCGCAGGCGCCGTCATCGTCTCCCCCAGCGACACCCCTGGCATCGGCCCGACCGTGTGGGGCAGTGACGGCGACAAGCGCGAGCTGATCACCCAGCGGGACTCGTGGAACGACCTGCACACGGACCGGGAACTGCCCTGGCCGGCGATCGTCATGGAGGGCCCGAGCGTCTTCCGGTGGGCGGTGTGGTCGATGGCCAAGGAGGCCCAGCGCGCCCTCGACGCCGCCGGCGTACGCGCCGAGGACCTGGCGGCCTTCATCCCCCACCAGGCCAACGTGCGCATCATCGACCAGATGGCCAAGACCCTCGGCCTGCCCGAGGACCTGCCCATCGCCCGTGACATCCGCACCACGGCCAACACCTCCGCGGCCTCCGTCCCGCTCGCGATGGAGCGGATGCTGCGCGAGGGAGAGGTGGCCTCCGGAGGTCTGGCCCTGCAGATCGGCTTCGGTGCCGGTCTCGTGTGGGCCGCCCAGGTCGTCATACTCCCCTGATTCCACCCGCCGGCCCGACGGGAGTCTTCGGGTCACAGCACAGCCGACACGCATAGGAGTTCCCCACATGGCACACAGCGACCAGGACATCCTCGCCGGCCTCGCCGAGATCGTCTCGGAGGAGACGGGCATCGACGCCTCCGAGGTGACCGCCGAGAAGACCTTCACCGATGACCTCGACGTCGACTCGCTGTCGATGATGACCATCGCCGTCACCGCCGAGGAGAAGTTCGGGGCCAAGATCCCGGACGAGGAGGTCAAGAACCTCAAGACCGTCGGCGACGCCGTCACCTACATCAAGAACAACCAGCCGGCTTGATGCCCTGTCGGTTCCCCCTTCGATCAGGGCGAAGGGGGAACCGGCCACCCCGTCCATCCCTCCTCCCCGTCCCCGACAGGAGTCATCCATGACCTCGTCCCGGCCCACCGTCGTCGTCACCGGTCTCGGTGCGACGACCCCGCTCGGCGGGACCGCCGAGCAGTCCTGGCAGGCGGCGCTCGCCGGAACCCCCGGCGCCTCGCCGCTGACCTCCGAATGGGTCGAGGAGTTCGACCTGCCGATCAGCTTCGCCGCCCAGCTGAGCACCCCGGTCGCCGAGGTGCTGAAGAAGGTCGAGACCAAGCGGCTCGACCCCTACGCCCAGTACGCGCTCGTCGCGGCCCGTGAGGCGTGGGAGAACGCCGGCACCCCCGAGGTGGAGCCGGAGCGGCTGGCCAGCGCGGTCGGCACCGGCATCGGTGGTGTCCAGACGCTGCTCACCGCGTGGGAGGCGCTGCGCACCAAGGGACCTCGACGCGTCTACCCGCTCTCGATCCCGATGCTCATGCCCAACAGCGCGGCCGGCACGGTCTCCCTCGAGTTCGGCGCCCGGGCCGGGGCCCACACGATGGTCTCCGCGTGCTCCTCCGGTGCCGAGTCCATCGGCTACGGGCTGCACCTCATCCGCGAGGGCCTGGCCGATGTCGTCATCGCCGGCGGCTCCGAGGCCTCGATCCACCCGCTGCCCATCGCCGGCTTCGCCGCGATGCAGGCACTCTCGAAGCGCAACGACTCTCCGCAAACGGCCTCCCGGCCGTATGACACCGACCGTGACGGCTTCGTCCTCGGCGAAGGGGGCGCGATCCTGGTCCTCGAGTCCGAGGAACACGCCCGCGCCCGCGGCGCCAACATCATCTGCGAGCTCGCCGGTGTCGGCGTCAGCGCCGACAGCCACCACATCGCCGCCCCCGAGCCGGAGGGAGCGGGCGCCTCGCGAGCGATGCTGCAGGCCGTCGAGGACGCCGGCGCCACCGCCGCCGACATCTGCCACATCAACGCCCACGCGACCTCCACGCCCGTCGGTGACGTCGCCGAGCAGGCGGCGATCCGGCGCGCCTTCGGCGACGAGGCCGACCACATGGCGATCAGCGGCACGAAGTCGATGACCGGTCACCTGCTCGGCGCAGCCGGCGCGCTGGAGGCGGTCTTCGCCGCGCAGGCCGTGCGGGACCGCGTCGCTCCCCCGACGATCAACATCGAGAACCTCGACCCCGAGGTCATCCTCGACGTGGTGCGCGACGAGAAGCGGGCGCTGCCGGCCGAGGGCCAGCTGACGGTCCTGGACAACTCCTTCGGCTTCGGCGGGCACAACGTCGCCCTGGCCATGCGGAGCCTCTGATGGCTCGGGAGCCCAACGCCGCCTCCGCCGCCGCCGGGAAGAGCCGCAAGCCGCCCCGCGAGGAGGACCCGCGCAACCCGAACAAGCGCCTCGCCGCCTTCTTCGACGAGGGGTCGGTCGAGCTGATCACCCCCGACGACGACTCCGGGATGCTCGCGGCGACCGGGACCGTCGACGGGAAGCCCGTGGTTTCCTTCGCCTCCGACGCGACGATCATGGGCGGCGCTATGGGCGTCGCCGGCTGCAAGGTCGTCGTCGCCGCCTACGAGCGGGCCCTGGCCGACGGGGTCCCCGTCGTCGGGCTCTGGCACTCCGGCGGCGCACGCCTGCCCGAGGGCGTGGTCTCGCTCCACGCCGTCGGTGAGGTCTTCGCGATCATGACCAGGGCCTCGGGCGTGGTCCCGCAGATCTCCGTGGTCATCGGCGCCGCCGCCGGCGGGGCCGCCTACGGCCCGGCCCTGACCGACATCGTCATCCTCGCCCCCGAGGGGCGGATCTTCGTCACCGGGCCGGACGTCGTCCGCTCCGTCACGGGAGAGGACGTCGACGCCCTTCGCCTCGGTGGCCCGGAGCCGCACGGCCGTCGCTCCGGTGTGGTGCACGTGCTCGCCGAGTCGCTCGACGACGCCTACGACCGGGCCGGCGTGCTCTGTGGGCTGCTGTCCGACCAGGGTGACTTCGACGTCGCCAGCGTGACCGACGTGGACCTGGCCGAGCAGCTGCCGGAGTCGGACAAGCGCGCCTACGACGTGCACCCGCTCACCGAGATGCTGCTGGACTCGGGGCAGACCCAGGAGCTGCACGGGCGCTGGGCGCCGAACATCGTGACCACCCTCGGGCGGCTCGGTGGCCGCACCGTCGGCGTCATCGCCAACAACCCGATGCGCCTCGGCGGCTGCCTGGACTCCTCCTCCGCGGAGAAGGCCGCCCGCTTCGTGCGGATGTGCGACGCCTTCGGTGTGCCGCTCGTCGTGCTCGTCGACGTGCCCGGCTACCTGCCGGGCGTCGGCCAGGAGTGGGACGGCGTCGTGCGAAGGGGGGCGAAGCTGCTGCACGCCTTCGCCGAGGCCGTGGTGCCGCGCGTGACGGTCGTGACCCGCAAGACCTACGGCGGGGCCTACATCGCGATGAACTCCGCGTCCCTCGGGGCGACGAAGGTCTTCGCCTGGCCGAACGCCCACGTGGCGGTCATGGGGTCGGTCGCCGCTATCCGCATCCTGCACCGACGCCGGCTCGCGGAGGTCGACGAGGAGGACCGCGAGCAGGTCGAGCAGGAGCTCGCCGAGGAGCACGACCGCCTCTCCGGCGGCCTGCAGCGCGCCGTGGACATCGGTGTCGTGGACGAGATCCTCGAGCCGGACCGCACCCGCTCGACGGTGGCCGCGGCACTCGCCGAGGCCCCGGCACGGCGTGGGGAGCACGGCAACATCCCGCTCTGACCCACCACAACGACCGCGAAGGGCGGGCCGCGCCAAGGAGGCGCGCGGCCCGCCCTTCGTCGTGACGGTGTCCTTGTGGTCGGTCCTCAGCCGACCTTGTGCAGCCAGCGCACGGGTGCGCCCTCGCCGGCGTGGCGGAAGGCCTCGAGCTCGGCGTCCCAGGCCTCACCGAGGAGCTCGCCGAGCATGTCCTCGACGGCTTCCCCGGAGCCCTGCGCGAGTGACATGACCTCACGCAGCCGGTTCTCGTGGAGGAAGACGTCGCCCGAGGCGGAGATGTTCGCGTGGTGGATCCCGAGGCTCGGGGTGTGGCTCCAGCGGGAGCCGTCGAGACCCGGTGTGGGCTCCTCGGTCACCTCGTAGCGCACGCCGTCCCACCCGCGCAGGGCAGAGGCGAGCTTCGCTCCGGTGCCGGCCGCGCCGGTCCAGGAGAACTCGGCGCGCTTGAGTGACCGGCCGAGCGGCTGCTCGGTCCAGTCCAGTGTCACAGCCTGATCCAGCACGGACTCCAGTGCCCAGGTGATGTGCGGGCACAGCGCCGTGGGGGTGCTGTGGATGAACACCACGCCGCGGGTGCTGATTCGCTTCCCAGCAGACATCCTGATCCTCCTTGAGTGCGATGGACGTCTTCCCCAACGCCAGACACTCGGAACATCGTCTGCTGCGCGATCTCGCGGCTCGGTGCTCGTACGGTATGTGCACGATGTGCTTGTCGGTGCCATTGTGCCCCAAGCACCCCACGAGCACCACCCCTCACCCTGGTCACGCCTGTACCACCCCAGGGACGCGCTGCGGCCAGGTAGCCTCTGCTCGTCGCCCTCGGGCGAGCGGGGCGGTAGCTCAGTCGGTCAGAGCAGCGGACTCATAATCCGCCGGTCCCGGGTTCAAGCCCCGGTCGCCCCACCGAGGACGTGCCAGTGTGGAGGCGTGCACGACCTCACCCACCCCATCACCTCGGGCATGCAGACCTATCCCGGGGATCCCTCCGTCACGTGCACTCCGGCGCTGCGCATCGAGACCGACGGCGTCTCCGTGGGTCGCTGGGGGCTCGGGTCGCACACCGGCACCCACGTCGACGCCCCCGCCCACGTCATCGAGGGCGGCCGGACCCTGGCTGAGGTGGACCTGCAGGAGCTGTGCGGGGAGGCGATCGTGCTGCGGGTCGAGGTCGGTGAGGGAACGCCGTATGGACTGCCCGAGTTGGGGGCCAACGGGGCCCTGCCCGCCCGACTCCCGCCGATCGTCATCATCGACACCGGGTGGGCTGCTTGCTTCGGGACGGAGCGGGCGCTGCGCCACCCCCACCTCGACGGCGAGACCGCAGCCGAGCTGCTCCGGCGCGGGATGCACGTGCTCGCCGTCGACACCCACAGCCCGGACCCGACCCACCTCGAGTCCCGGATACCGGTCCACCGGGCCGTGCTCGGCGCGGACGGCCTCGTCGTGGAGAACCTGACCGGACTGTCCGCTCTGTCTCCCCGTACGCGGGTCGGCTTCTTCCCCCTTCGCCTGGGCGGGGACGGTGCCCCGGTGCGGGCGGTGGCCTTCGCGGAGTGAACCAGACGAGCACCCAGCCCCCAAGGGAGGATCACCCCATGGCTTTCGCCGACATCACCATCGTCCCCGTCTCCAGCAAGCGCAAGGACGACTATCTGGAGTTCTCACGCCGGATGGCAGCGGTCTACCGCGACCACGGGGCATCCAGCGTCGTCGACTACTGGCAGGCCGACGGCACTGCCGACCAGCAGGAGTTCCACGCCGCAGGGGCCGACTACGAACCGGGTCAGCTGACCGGTCTCGCGAGCGCGGCAGCGGCGGCCCCCGGTGAGTCCGTCGTCGTGACGGTCACGCAGTGGCCCTCCCGCGAAGCACGCGACCGGGGCAACGCGGCCGCGACGAAGGACCCTCGGGTCCTGGCCACGCTCGACGAGGAGCCCGTCTTCGACGGGCGTCGCCTGATCGCAGAGAGCTTCGAGGTGCTGCCCGCGGACTCCTGAACTGGGCAAGCGAGCTGCTTCGGCGCGGGAACCTTGGACGTCTTGCGCTGGGTGCATTCGTCCCCATATGATTATCCCGCCAGAGGCCGGTGGAAGCACATGACCTCCAGCACCGCGCCGGGTATCTCCCCGCGGATCTCCTCCTCTTTCACTCACCGAGGTCACGCATGCTCAAGCGCCTCGCGGCTGTCGCCGCACTCTCCCTGATCCCGACGGTGGCCGTCGTCGCGCCCGCGGACGCCGCCCGCTCCTGCAACGTCACCGTGCCCAAGAAGGTCGCAGTCACCAGCCCGTACAAGGCCATCACCGCCAAGTACAGCTCCGGCTGCAAGAACTACGCCGACTACGCCTACTGGGACGTCATGCATCGCACCCACGGCTTCGAGAACATCCTCATCTACGACAGCACGGACGGTCGCAGCTCCGAGGTCATGGACTGGTACGACTGGAGCCCGAAGGGCACCTACACCGTCCGAGCCGAGGACGCCTGGGACCACAACTACAACTTCATGACCCAGAACTCCCCCAAGATGACCGTCAAGCTCGGGTCCAAGGTCACCTCGAGCAGCTCTCGCTCCGGCAAGTACGTGACGATGAAGGGCACGGTCACCCGGTACCGGCCCAGCGCCAGCGGCTATCGGACCTGGTCGGGTGCCAAGGTCTCCCTCCAGCGGAAGAGCTGCTCCTCCTGCTCGTGGAAGACGATCAAGACCGGCACCACCAACCGCTACGGGAAGGTGAGTCTGAAGACCTACGCGAAAAACACGCGCTACTGGCGCCTCAACGTCAAGGAGACCTCCGTGGCCTGGGGTCGGGCCGGGACCACCCTCAAGCGCTGACCCTCCTCCGTTGAAAGAGGCCCCGACCCGCTGGTGCGGATCGGGGCCTCTTGTCGGCTCCCCCGGTTGGACTCGAACCAACAACCCTCCGGTTAACAGCCGAATGCTCT
>CAYLUX010000006.1:0-52611 GCA_964386935.1 uncultured Janibacter sp. | reverse complement strand
GCGAGCCGATCATCCGCGACCCGCGGCTGCGCAAGCTGACCTTCACCGGCTCCACCGGCGTCGGCCGCACCCTCGTCGGGCAGTCCGCGGACCAGCTGCTGCGGGTCTCGATGGAGCTCGGTGGCAATGCGCCCTTCCTCGTCTTCGAGGACGCCGACCTGGACCGGGCGGTCGAGGGCGCGATGCTGGCGAAGATGCGCAACATCGGCGAGGCGTGCACCGCGGCCAACCGCTTCCTCGTCCACGAGTCGGTGGCCGAGGAGTTCTCCTCCCGGTTGGCGGAGCGGATGGGTGCCCTGAGTATCGGCAAGGGCACGGCGAAGGGGGCCGAGGTCGGCCCCCTCATCACCGAGGCGGCCCGCGGCAAGGTCGCCGAGCTCGTCGAGGACGCCGTGACGAAGGGGGCCACCGTGCTCACCGGCGGCGAGGTGCCGACCGGCAAGGGCTGGTTCTACCCGCCGACCGTGCTGGCCGACGTGCCGGAGGGGGCCCGCGTGCTGCGGGAGGAGATCTTCGGCCCGGTCGCGCCGATCACCACCTTCACGAGCGAGGAGGAGGCGATCCGGATGGCCAACTCCAGCGAGTACGGCCTCGTCGCCTACGCCTTCACCGAGGACGGCGCGCGCACCCTGCGGGTGAGCGAGGCCCTGGAGTTCGGGATGGTCGGGATCAACCAGGGCGTCGTGTCCAACCCGGCGGCCCCCTTCGGCGGGGTCAAGCACTCCGGCTTCGGCCGCGAGGGCGGATTCGAGGGGATCGAGGAGTACCTCGAGACGAAGTATGTCGGCATCGCGCCCTGAGCCGCTCGGGTGGCGCCGCTGGATCCGGATCGCCGGCGGGGTCTTCCTCCTGCTGGTCGTCGCGTGGATCCTCCTCACCGGAGGGGACCCGCGCGGGATCGGCCGCGGTCCGAACCCGCCCGACACCTCGAGCAGCGCCTCGGCCGGGGAGACGCCGGACTCCGGGCTGTCGACGGTCCCGGCCTCGCAGCTCCCGCCGGAGGGCCGGGAGACCCTGGAGCTGATCCACGACGGGGGACCCTTCCCCTTCGACCGGGACGGCATCACCTTCGAGAACAGGGAGGGCATCCTGCCGGAGGAGGAGCGCGGCTACTACAGCGAGTACACCGTGCCCACCCCCGGCGAGGACGACCGGGGCGCCCGGCGCATCGTCAGCGGCGAGGACGGGGACCGGTACTACACGGAGGACCACTACGCGAGCTTCCGGCAGATCGAGGAGGGGCAGTGATCCACATCGACTCCCAGGGCGTCGCCGGGCTGCTCGCCCGCGCCTGGGCGGGCACCGACCACGTGCACGTCGTCGACGGCGGCACCACGCGCGCGGAGGCGCTCGCCCGCTTCGCCGAGGCGTTGGACTTCCCGGAGTGGTTCGGGGGCAACCTCGATGCGCTCATGGACTGCCTGCGCGACGTCGGCGACCGGCACGAGGGTCCCTGGACCCTCGTCTGGTCCCCGGGCGACACCGAGCCGGACGGCGGGACCGATCCGGGGGTGCTCGGCGTGCTCTCCTCCCTGGAGGAGGAGTACCCGGGGGTCAGCATCGTCGTGGCCGACCGCTGAGCGCGGGCGAGCGCTTTGGGAGGATGACCGCGTGACCACACCCACCGACACCCGCATCACCCTCTCCCGCGTCATGTCCAATGCCGAGGCCAACCTCCTGGGCACGGTGCACGGCGGCAACATCATGAAGATGGTCGACGACACCGCCGGTGTCTCGGCCAACCGCTTCGCCCAGGGATCGGCCGTGACCGCCTCGATGGACGAGATGGCCTTCGTGAGCCCCGTCCGGGTCGGGGACGTGCTGCACGTGAGCGCCCAGGTCAACTGGGCCGGGCGGACCTCCATGGAGGTGGGGGTGCGTGCCGAGGTCGACCGGTGGGACGCGGTCACCGACCGCGTGCACGTCGCCAGCGCCTACCTCGTCTTCGTGGCCGTGGACGCCGAAGGGGGCCCTCGCACCGTGCCCGAGATCTCACCGGAGACGCCGGAGGAGCGGCGCCGCTTCCACGAGGCGCAGATCCGCCGGGAGAGCCGGTTGGCGAGGCGGGCCGCCATCAGCTCCTCGCGCGCCGAGGGGTCGGTGCAGGCATGAGCACCCGGGTCACGCTGCTCGGTTCGACCGGTTCGATCGGGACCCAGGGGCTGCAGGTGATCGCCGGGCACCCCGACCGCTTCGAGGTGGAGGCGATCACCGGCGGGTCCAACACCGCCCTGCTCGCCAAGCAGGCGGCCCGTTTCACGCCCGCAGTGGTCGCGGCCGCGACGGGGTCGGCGGAGGAGCTGCGCGCCGCGGTGGCGGAGGCGGCCGCCGAGGCAGGCGTCACCGGCTACGCGCCGGAGATCGTCGTCGGACCGGAGGCGGCCACGGAGGTCGCCGCGAGGGAGACCGACGTCGTGCTCAACGGCATCACTGGCGCCATCGGGCTGCGGCCGACCCTGGCCGCGCTCGGCTCGGGGGCGCGGCTGGCGCTGGCGAACAAGGAGTCGCTGATCATCGGCGGACCGCTCGTGCGCGCCGCCGCAGCGCCCGGTCAGATCGTGCCGGTGGACTCCGAGCACTCCGCGATCGCGCAGAGCCTGCGCTCGGGGGCACACGAGGAGGTGCGCCGGCTGGTCGTCACCGCGAGCGGTGGCCCCTTCCGCGGGATGAGCGTCGACGAGCTCGCCGAGGTGACCCCGGAGGCGGCGCTGCAGCACCCGAACTTCGCGATGGGCCGGGTCATCACGACCAACAGCGCCACGCTGGTGAACAAGGGGCTGGAGCTGATCGAGGCGCACCTGCTCTTCGACATCCCGATGGACTCGATCGAGGCGGTCGTGCACCCGCAGCAGATCATCCACTCGATGGTCGAGTTCCACGACGGCGCGGTGGTCGCCCAGCTCGGGCTGCCGACGATGCTCGTGCCGATCGCGCTGGGGCTCTCCTGGCCGGAGCGGCTGGTCGACGTCGAGACGCCCGTGGACTGGACGCAGGCGGCCGACTGGCGCTTCGAGCCGGTCGACCACTCGGGTTTCCCCGCCGTGCGCCTCGCCCAGCAGGTCGGGGCCGCCGGAGGGACGAGGCCGGCCGTCTACAACGCCGCCAACGAGGTCGCGGTGGATGCCTTCCACGAGGGTGCCTGCGGCTTCCTCGACATCGTCGGCACGGTCGCCGAGGTGGTCCAGCGCCACGACCCGGACGAGCACGACGCGGACACCGTCGAAGGGGTCCTCGCCGCCGACGCGTGGGCCCGCCGGGAGGCCACGGCGCTGCTGGGTGGCACGTCCAGCCGGCAATGAGACGATGACCCCATGCTGCTGTACGCACTCGGGGTCGTGCTGGCCTTCCTCGGTGTCTCGCTGTCGATCGCGCTGCACGAGGTGGGCCACCTCGTGCCCGCCAAGAAGTTCGGCGTGCGGGTGCCCCAGTACATGGTCGGCTTCGGCCCCACCGTCTTCTCGCGGCGCCGCGGGGAGACCGAGTACGGCATCAAGGCGGTGCCGCTCGGCGGCTACATCCGGATGATCGGGATGTTCCCGCCCGCCCCGGGGCAGGACCCGACCCGCACGCGCGCCTCGAGCACCGGTCGCTTCGGCCAGCTCATCGACGAGGCCCGGCAGCAGAGCCTCGAGGAGGTGCGCCCCGGCGACGACGGGCGGATGTTCTACCAGCTGCCGGTGTGGAAGCGGGTCGTCATCATGTTCGGCGGGCCCGTGATGAACCTGCTCATCGCCCTCGTCCTCTTCACCGGGATCTTCACCCTCCACGGGATCGCCGTGACCACACCGCAGGTCTCCTCGGTGAGCGAGTGCGTCGACATCTCCGAGGTGGGGCAGTCCTCCAAGGACAAGTGCACCTCGGACATGCCGATCGCCCCGGCCAACGCCGCCGGCGTCAAGCCGGGGGACACCATCACGGAGATCAACGGCAAGTCGATCTCGACGTGGGACGACGTCAGCCACGCGATCCGCGGCAGCCTCGGCAAGCAGCTGCACATCACCGTCGACCGGGACGGGCAGACCAAGCACCTGACCGCCGACCCGATCGTCATGCAGATGCCGGTCTACGACGATGACGGCAAGGTCGAGCGCGAGGCCGACGGCTCGGTCCGCAGCGAGCGGGCCGGCTTCCTCGGGGTCTCGGGCACCCGCGAGGTGCAGCCACAGCCGCTCACGGCGGTGCCGGGGCTCTTCGGCGACGCTCTCGGGGACACCTACGAGCTGCTCGTGAAGATCCCGCAGAAGCTCGTCGGGGTCTCCCAAGCCGCCTTCGGCGACGCCCAGCGGGACCCCAACGGGCCGATGTCGGTCGTCGGCGTGGGCCGGGTCGCCGGCGAGGTCGCCAGCTCCGACGTCTTCGGTGACACCTCGGACAAGGCGATCCTGCTCGTGAGCCTGCTGGGCTCGCTCAACCTCGTCCTCTTCGCCTTCAACACCATCCCGCTGCTGCCGCTCGACGGCGGCCACATCGCCGGCGCGCTGTGGGAGGCGGTCAAGCGCGGCTGGGCACGGGCACGCAAGCGCCCCGACCCGGGCCCCGTCGACGTCGCCAAGGCGTTGCCGCTCGCCTACGTGGTGGCCCTCGCCTTCATCGGGATGACGCTGCTGCTCGTCTACGCGGACATCGTCTCCCCGGTGCGGCTGACCTGATCCGGGGAGCGGGAGCCATAATGGGGGGCATGAGTGTCTCCCTGGGAATGCCGAAGGCCCCCGACCCGGTGCTCGCCCCTCGCCGCAAGACCCGCCAGATCAAGGTGGGCTCGGTCGGTGTCGGCAGCGACAGCCCGATCTCGGTGCAGTCGATGACGACGACCAACACCACCGACGTCAACGCGACGCTGCAGCAGATCGCGGAGCTGACCGCCGCCGGGTGCGACATCGTGCGCGTCGCGTGCCCGAGCGCCGACGACGCCGAGGCACTGCCGGCGATCGCCCAGCACAGCCAGATCCCGGTGATCGCGGACATCCACTTCCAGCCGAAGTACGTCTACGCCGCCATCGAGGCCGGCTGCGCCGCGGTGCGGGTCAACCCCGGCAACATCCGCAAGTTCGACGACCAGGTCAAGGAGATCGCCCAGGCCGCCAAGGACCACGGCACCTCCATCCGAATCGGCGTCAACGCGGGCTCCCTGGACAAGCGGCTGCTCGAGAAGTACGGCAAGGCCACCCCCGAGGCGCTCGTCGAGTCCGCCGTGTGGGAGGCCTCGCTCTTCGAGGAGCACGACTTCCACGACTTCAAGATCTCGGTCAAGCACAACGACCCCGTGACGATGGTGCGGGCCTACGAGCTGCTCGCCGAGGCGGGCGACTGGCCGCTGCACCTGGGCGTCACCGAGGCCGGCCCGGCCTTCCAGGGGACCATCAAGTCCGCCACCGCCTTCGGCGCCCTGCTGTCGAAGGGGATCGGCGACACCATCCGCGTCTCCCTCTCCGCCCCGCCGGTCGAGGAGGTCAAGGTCGGCCAGCAGATCCTGCAGAGCCTCGGGCTGCGCCCGCGGAAGCTGGAGATCGTCTCCTGCCCGAGCTGCGGCCGGGCCCAGGTCGACGTCTACAAGCTGGCCGACGAGGTGACCGCCGGACTGGAGGGGATGACCGTCCCCCTTCGTGTCGCGGTCATGGGCTGCGTCGTCAACGGGCCGGGCGAGGCCCGCGAGGCCGACCTCGGTGTCGCCTCCGGCAACGGCAAGGGACAGATCTTCGTCAAGGGCGAGGTCATCAAGACGGTGCCCGAGTCCCAGATCGTCGAGACCCTCATCGAGGAGGCCACCCGGATCGCCGAGGAGATGGGCGAGCCCGCGGACGGGGAGACCGCAGGCGCACAGGTCAGCGTCGGCTGACTAGGCTGAGGGGGTGCTGCGCACCCGCAACCAACCGATCCGGCTCCTCGGCGTCGATGACGTCGACGACGCCCTGGACCTGTGTGCGGCGGACCCGGCGGCCAATGTCTTCGTCGCGAGCAGGATCCTCGACGGGGGTCTGGGGCACGGCTCCTCGGCCGCCCACGGGTACTTCCGCGATGGGCAGCTCTCGTCCCTGATCTGGGCCGTCGCCAACGTCATCCCCGTCGGCACCGACGTGCAGAGTCGGCTGGCGCTCTCCGAGAAGGTGCGGCGGATGCGGCGGCGGTGCGCCTCCTTCCTCGGCCCGCAGGAGCAGGTGCTCGGCCTGTGGCGGGAGGTCGGCGGGAGCTACCCCGCGCCGCGCTCGCTGCGCTCCGAGCAGCCGTTGATGGCCACCCGCACGCCCCCGTCGGTGCTCGGTCTCGAGCTCGACCCGCGGGTGCGGCCGGCGACCCTCGACGAGGTCGACCTCGTCCTCCCGGCCGCCGAGCACATGTTCACCGAGGAGATCGGCTACCGGCCCTACACCGGCAGCCCGGCCTTCTACCGGGACTCCATCTGGCGCCTCATCCGGGCCGGGCGGACCTATGTGGCCGTCGAGGACGGCCGGGTGATCTTCAAGGCCGACGTCGGGTCGGTCGCACTGGGGGCCTGCCAGATCCAGGGGGTGTGGCTGGCGCCCGAGCTGCGGGGACGGGGGATGGCCTCCGCGCTCATGGCCTCGGCGCTGGAGCAGACGCTCGCCGAGCACGCCCCCTTCGCCACGCTCTACGTCAACGACTACAACGCGCCCGCCCTGGCCACCTACCGTCGAGTGGGCATGGAGCAGGTCGGCACATTCGCGACGATCCTCTTCTGAGGCCCTCGTCAGAGGGTGAAGACGATCTTCCCCACCTGGTCGCCGGACTCCATCGCGGCGAAGCCCTCGCGGGCGGACTCCAGGGGCATGGTGCGGTCCACGAGCGGGCGGGTGCCGGTGGACTCGAGGAAGTTCACGAGGTCACCCAGCTCCCCCTTCGTGCCCATCGTGGAGCCGATGACGCTCAGCTGGAGGAAGAAGATCCGGGTCAGCTGGGCGTCGTCGAGCTTCGGGCCGCTCGTGTGCCCGCACACGACGAGCCGCCCGCCCGGGCGCAGCGAGCGGATCGAGTGCGACCACGTCGCCTGCCCGACGGACTCCATGACCGCGTCGACCTTCTCGGGGAGGCGCTCCCCGCTCGGGACGGCCAGGTGGGCGCCGAGCTCGCGGGCGTGCGTCAGCTTCTCCTCGCTGCGCGAGGTGGCGATGACCCGCAGGCCGGCGGCGCTCGCGAGGGTGATGAGCGCGGTCGCGACACCACCGCCGGCGCCCTGGACCAGGACGGTCTCGCCGGGGCGCATCGCGCCGCGCACGAAGAGCATCCGGTAGGCGGTCAGCCACGCGGTCGGCAGGCAGGCCGCCTCGGTCATCGACAGGGACGCCGGCTTCGGCACGACATTGGCCCGTGGCACGACGACGGTGTCGGCGAAGGTGCCCTGGTGCTTCTCGGAGAGGAGCGAGCGACGCGGGTCGGTGGTCTCGTCCCCGGAGAAGCCGGGGGAGGGGATCACCGAGTGCACGACGACCTCGTTGCCGTCCTCGTCGAGCCCGGCGGCGTCGCAGCCGAGGATCATCGGCAGCCGGTCCTCACCGAGCCCGACCCCGCGCAGGGACCACAGGTCGTGGTGGTTGAGGGCGGCGGCCCGCACGGTGACCCGCGTCCACCCGTCCGGGACCTGCGGCTCGGGACGCTCACCGACCACGAGGCCGGCCAGCGGGTCGTCGGGGGTGATGCTCTCGGCGTAGACGGCGCGCACGTGAACTCCTCGGTGGGGGACTGTGGTCCCCCTCACTCTAGGAGCGTCGGTCGCGCCGCTGCCGTGAGGATGGACGGGATAGCGTGGCGCAGGACATCCCAGCAGCGAGGAGCAGCACATGGCCACCATCGCGGACAACGTCATCGCCACCCTGCGCGCCAACGGCGTCACCCGGGCCTACGGGGTGCCTGGCGACTCCCTCAACGGCTTCACGGAGGCGATGCGCCGGGACGGGACCTTCTCCTGGGAGCTCGTGCGGCACGAGGAGTCCGCCGCCTTCGCCGCCGCGGCCGAGGCCGAGCTGACCGGTGAGCTCACGGTCTGCCTCGGCAGCTGCGGCCCGGGCAACCTGCACCTGATCAACGGGCTCTTCGACGCCCAGCGCTCCCGCGTGCCGGTGCTCGCGATCGCCGCGCAGATCCCCAGTGCGGAGATCGGCAGCGGCTACTTCCAGGAGACCCACCCGCAGAACCTCTTCCAGGAGTGCAGCGTCTACTGCGAGATGGTCTCCTCCGCCGACCAGATGCCGCGGATGCTGCAGACCGCGATGCGGGCGGCCATCCAGCAGCGGGGTGTGGCGGTGCTCGTCGTGCCGGGCGACGTCGCCCAGGCCGAGGCGCTGGACAACCGGGTCACCGTCATCGACCGGGCGCGGGCGAGCGTCGTGCCGAATGACGACCAGATCCGGGCGGCCGCGGACCTGCTCAACGCCTCGCAGCGCACCACGCTGCTCGTCGGGGTCGGCGCCGAGGGGGCGAAGGACGAGGTGCTGCGGCTGGCCGACACCCTCGCCGCGCCCGTGGTCCACTCCCTCCGGGGCAAGCAGCACGTGGAGGGGGACAACCCCTTCGACGTCGGGCTGACCGGGCTGCTCGGCTTCGCCTCCGGGTACCGGGCGATGGAGAAGGCCGACACCATCCTCATGCTCGGCACGGACTTCCCGTACCGGCAGTTCTACCCGGAGGACGCGAAGATCATCCAGGTCGACGTGCGCGGTGAGCAGCTGGGCAAGCGCACGCCGCTGGACCTGGCGCTCCTCGGGGACGTGTCCGAGACCGTGCGGTCGCTGCTGCCGTTGCTGAAGGAGAACAAGCGCCGCTCCCACCTCGAGGACTCGGTCAAGCACTACCAGCGCACCCGCAAGGACCTCGACGAGCTCGCCGTGCCCGCCAAGCGGCGCCGGGCCATCCACCCGCAGTACGTCGCCCGGATCATCGACGAGCTCGCCGAGGACGACACCGTCTTCATCCCCGACGTCGGCTCGCCGGTCGTCTACGCGGCCCGGTACCTGCACTGCCACGGTGACCGTCGGATCATCGGGTCCTTCGTCCACGGGTCGATGGCCAATGCCGTGCCGCACGCGATCGGCGCCCAGACCGCCTTCCCGAAGCGGCAGGTCGTCACCCTCAGCGGGGACGGCGGCCTGGCGATGCTCCTCGGTGACCTGCTCACCGTCAGCCAGCACGACCTGCCCGTGAAGATCGTGGTCTTCAACAACTCCTCGCTGAACTTCGTCGAGCTGGAGATGAAGGCCGCCGGTCTGCCCGACTTCGGTACCGGGTTGGACAACCCGGACTTCTCCGTCGTCGCGGAGTCGATGGGCATCAAGGGGTGGCGGGTCACCGAGTCCAAGGACGTCGAGAAGTCGCTCAAGGCCGCATTCGCCCACGACGGCCCGGCACTGGTCGACATCGTCACCGAGCGCCAGGAGCTGACCATCCCGCCGGCGATCTCGGCGGAGCAGATCAAGGGCTTCACGCTGTACGCGTTGCGCACGGTGATGTCCGGGCGCGGGGACGAGCTGCTCGACCTCTCCCGGGCGAACCTGCGCCAGATCTTCTGACCACTAGGAGCCGAATGTCCCGTCCCGACCTGCCCACGGCTGCCCTCGCCGGCGCCTTCCTCGTCTCGGGAACCCTGCACCTGGTCCGTCCCCGGACCTTCGAGCCGATCATCCCCGCCCCGCTGCGCGAGCACGATCGCGCGCTGGTCCAGGTCTCCGGAGTGGTTGAGATCGCCTGTGGCACCGGGCTGCTCGTCCCCGCGACCCGCCCGGTGGCAGGCGCGGGCAGCGTCGCGCTGCTGGCGGCGGTCTTCCCCGCCAACGTGCAGATGAGCATCGACGCCGGGCGTCGCGCGCAGCGACGCCGCACCCCGGGGTCGTTCGCCTTCCTCGCCGGCACCGTGGCACGGCTCCCGCTGCAGTGGCCGATGATCCGGGTCGCGGCCCGGGCCGCCGGCCGAGGGCGAAGGGGGTCGGCGTGACCGGGCAGAACCACGCGCTGCCCGCCGAGGTCATCACCGCGGTGCGGGAGGCTCGACGCGTCCTCGTGCTCACCGGGGCGGGGATGAGCGCGGAGTCGGGGATCGCGACCTTCCGGGACGCGCAGACCGGGCTGTGGGAGGAGTTCGACCCCATGCGGCTCGCGACGCCGGAGGCGTGGGCGGAGGACCCGCCCTTCGTCTGGGCCTGGTACGCGTGGCGGATGCACCTCGTGCGGGCGGTGGAGCCCAACGCCGGTCACCGGGCGATCGCCGAGCTGGCCCGGCTGCGCGAGGTGAGCATCGCCACGCAGAACATCGACGACCTGCACGAACGCGCCGGCTCGTCGGTGGACGCGCACCTGCACGGATCGATCCTGGCGCTGCGGTGCGGGGACTGCGAGACCCCCTTCGCCGGGGAGCCGGAGCTGCCCGAGGAGCCGGTGGAGCGCCTCGACCCGCCGGCCTGCCCCGAGTGCGGTGGGGACGTGCGGCCGGGAGTCGTCTGGTTCGGCGAGGTGCTGCCGGAGGAGGCGGTGACCGCGACCGAGGCGGCGCTCGAGGCGCTGGAGCCGGGGGACGTCTGCCTCGTCGTGGGCACCTCCGGGCTCGTCTTCCCCGCAGCGGGGTACCCGGCCATGGCCCGCTCCGAGGGCGCCACGGTGATCGAGGTCAACCCCGTCGAGACCGAGATCTCCGACATGTGCCACCACGTCGTGCGGGGGACTGCGGCCGAGGTGCTCCCGCGGATCGTCGCGGCGCTCGGCTGACATGGACCCCGTCGTGCTCGACCTGCCCTTCCGGGGGCGGTGGCGCACGGAGATGAGTCCCGCGCGGCGGGTGCCGAGCCACGGGACCGTGGCCTACGGGACGAGCCATGCGATCGACTTCGTCGCGGTGGGTGCGGACGACCGCAGTGCACCGATCACCTGGCGCAGCCGGCTGGGGACCGAGTCGCCGGAGGACTTCGTCGGCTTCGGCGCGGAGGTCCTCGCTCCCGTGGCCGGCACCGTCCTGGCCACCCATGACGGGGAGCCGGACCACGAGGCGCGGCGTTCTCCCTTCGCCCTCGCTGCGTACGCCCTCACCCAGGCCTCCCGGGTCCGGGCCGGCCACAACGCGATCGCGGGCAACCACGTCGTCATCGGGATCGATCGTGGCCGGGTCGTGCTGCTCGCCCACCTGCGCCGCGGCTCCCTACGGGTGTGTCGGGGGCAGTCGGTGGCGCCCGGCGAGGTCGTGGGGGAGTGTGGCTGCTCGGGCAACTCGACGGAGCCCCACCTGCACCTCCAGGTGAGCGACACCTCCGACTGGGAGCGGGCGAAGGGGGTGCCCCTCGCCTTCCGCACCGCCGACGGCGTGCGCGTCCCACGCGAGGGGGAGGTCGTCGAGGCCTGACTAGCGTGGGCCGACCGCGGGCGCGGGGACCGGCTCCGGCTCGACCGGTGCCCGGCGCCGGGGGCGGGTGGAGGCCCACAGCACGCCCCCGACGACGAGCATCCCACCGGCGAGCTCGAGCGGCGCGGGTACCTCGCCGAGGAGCAGCCAGGCGAGTGCCAGACCCGTGACCGGCACGAGCAGCGAGAAGGGAGCCACCGAGCCGGCCGGGTGCCGGGCCATGAGCCACGTCCAGATGCCCGACCCGATGACGGTGGCGACGACCGTCGTGTACGCCAGCCCACCCCACGCCAGCAGCGCGTCACCGGCCAGGGACGCGGCCAGGGCCGCGCCGATCCGCTCCGGGCCCTCGGTCAGGAGGGACAGGAGAAGGAGGGGGACCGGCGGGACCACGGTCATCCACATCGTCAGGTGCAGCGGCTTCGGGGCGGCCGCGAGGCGGGAGGCGAGGTTGCCGAAGGCCCAGCCGAGACCGGCCATCAGCGTGAGGACGAAGGGGAGCAGCCCGGCCTCCCCGTCCATCCGCTGGCTGCCGACCACGGCCATGCCCAGCGCCGCGACGAGCACCCCCGAGCCCGCACGGAGGGTGAGCCGCTCGCCGAGGAGGGCCGCGCCGAGGACCACCGTGAAGGGCGCCGAGCTCTGCAGGACGAGGGAGGCCAGGCCCGTGGGCATCCCGACGTCCATCGCGAGGTAGAGGAAGGCGAACTGCAGGATGCCGAAGCCCACGCCGTAGCCCACGAGCCAGCGGGTCGGAACCTGCGGTCGCGGCACGAGGAGGATCGTCGGGATCGCCAGGAGGGTGAAGCGCAGGGCCGCGCAGAGGAAGGGAGGGAAGACCTCGAGCGAGGCGTGGATGGCGAGGAAGTTCGCGCCCCAGATGACGGCGACGGCCACGGCGAGCAGGCGGTGACGGATGGGCATGCCGACGATGCTCCGCCGATCAGAAGCGCAGGACAAGCGAATCCTTCTGAACAAATCCATTAGGGTCCCTGCATGGACGTGAGGCATCTCGAGCTGCTGCGCGAGCTGCGGGAGCGGGGGAGTCTGGCGGCCGTCGCCGCGGCCACCCACCGCACCCCCTCGGCGTTGTCGCAGCAGCTGCGGACCGCGGAGCGGGCGGCCGGCACCGGCCTCGTGGAGAAGGAGGGGCGCCGGCTGCGGCTCACCGGGGCGGGCGAGCTGCTCGCGGACGGCGCCGACGACGTCGCGGCAGCCCTGGCGAGGGTGCAGGCCCGGTTGGAGGAGCACCGCGGGCAGCCGGTCGGGAAGGTCCTCGTCGCGGGACTCCCGAGCGCCCTGACCTTCCTGCTGCCGGGCACCCTCGCGGCTCTGCGTGACTTCGGTGTGAGCGTCGAGGTCGTGGATCGGGACCTCGCTGAGCACGACTACGCGGCGGCCGCTGCGGACGCGGACGTCATCGTCGCGCACTCCCTCGTCAGCGACGTCCCCGCCGGTTCCGAGGGCCTGGTCCGCACCGTCCTGGCCCGCGAGCCCCTCGACGTCGCCCTCCCCGTGGGCCACCCGCTCGCGGCCCGGGAGAGCCTTCGGGCCCGAGACGTGGTCGAGGAGCGGTGGATCGGCGTCCCCGAGCACTACCCCTTCGACACGGTGCTGCGCCGGATCTCCACCGCCTGCGACGTGACGATCAGCCCCCGGCTGCGGATGCGGGACAACCGGCTCATCGCGGCACTTGTGGCGGCCGGGGAGGGCATCGCACTCCTGCCCCGCTTCACGACCGACGAAGGGGACGGACTCGCCCTTCGTCCGCTGCTGGACGTCCCCGCCTCCCGGTGGGTCGTCGCGCTCGCCCGGCCGGACCGGGCGGAGCGGGCGGCGGTCCGACTCGTCACGCGCACGCTCGCGCAGGTCGGCGGCGCCGTCGGAGGAGGACCCGGCAGATAGGCTGGGCGGCAGTTCCGTCCGCCCCCTCTCCAGGAGTCGCCCCCGTGGTCACGCGCATGTCCTCCCTCTTCCTCCGTACCCTCCGGGAGGACCCGGCGGATGCGGAGCTGCCGGGCCACAAGCTGCTCGTGCGGGCCGGTTACGTGCGCCGTGCCGCCCCGGGCATCTACACCTGGCTGCCGCTCGGCCTGCGGGTGCTGCGCCGCGTCGAGGCGATCGTGCGCGAGGAGATGGAGGCGATCGGCGGGCAGGAGCTCTCCTTCCCCGCGCTGCTGCCGAAGGAGCCCTACGAGGCGACCGGCCGGTGGACCGAGTACGGGGACAACCTCTTCCGGCTCGTGGACCGCAAGGAGGCCGACATGCTGCTCGGCCCAACCCACGAGGAGATGTTCTGCCTGACGGTGGGGGACATGTACAACTCCTACAAGGAGCTGCCGCTCACCCTCTTCCAGATCCAGAACAAGTACCGCGACGAGGCCCGCCCGCGGGCCGGCATCCTGCGCGGGCGCGAGTTCATCATGAAGGACAGCTACTCCTTCGACGTCGACGCGGCCGGGCTGGACCGTTCCTACGACGCGCACCGCGGCGCCTACATCAGGATCTTCGACCGGCTCGGTTTCGAGTACGTCATCGTCGAGGCCGACTCCGGCGCCATGGGCGGCAGCGCGAGCGAGGAGTTCCTCGCCGTCAGCCCGAACGGGGAGGACACCTTCGTGCGCGACGGGTCCGGCTACGCGGCCAACGTCGAGGCCGTCGAGGTGCCCCAGGCCCCGCCGGTCGAGGTGAGCTGCGGGCCCGCACACGTCGAGGACACCCCCGACACCCCGACGATCGAGACCCTCGTGGCCAAGCTCAACGCCGAGCACGCCCGCGGCGACGGTCGGGACTGGACGGCGGCGGACACGCTGAAGAACGTCCTCGTCACCCTGGTCCACCCCGCCGACGAGGAGCACCCGGAGGGGCGGCGCGAGCCGCTCGCGATCGGTGTGCCCGGCGACCGGGAGGTCGACGACAAGCGCCTCGAGGCCCAGGTCTCGCCGGCCGAGGTGGCCCCCTTCGAGGAGGCGGACTTCGCCGCCCACCCGAGCCTGGCCAAGGGCTACATCGGCCCGGGGGTGCTCGGCTCGGAGAACGCCTCGAAGATCCGGTACCTGCTCGACCCCTCGATCGCCGAGGGCAGCGCCTGGGTCACCGGCGCCGACGAGCACGGCGAGCACGTCATCGACCTCGTCCACGGCCGTGACTTCACCGCGGACGGCACCATCCAGGCCGCCGAGATCCGGGAGGGTGACCCGAGCCCGAGCGGCGAGGGCACGCTCACCCTGGCCCGCGGCATCGAGATGGGCCACATCTTCCAGCTCGGCACCAAGTACGCCGAGGCGCTCGGCCTGAAGGTCCTCGACGAGAACGGCAAGCTCGCCACGGTCACGATGGGCTCCTACGGCATCGGCGTGACCCGCGCCGTCGGCGTCATCGCCGAGGACAACCACGACGACCTCGGCCTCGTATGGCCGCGGGGGGTCGCCCCCTTCGACGTGCACGTGGTGGCCGCCGGGAAGGGCGAGGACATCTTCACCGCCGCCGCAGACCTCTCGGGTGAGCTCGAGGGACAGGGGCTGGAGGTCCTCTACGACGACCGGGCCGGCAAGGTCAGCCCGGGCGTGAAGTTCAAGGACGCCGAGCTCGTCGGCGTCCCGACGATCGTCGTCGTCGGCAAGCGTCTGGCCGACGGCGTCGTCGAGATCAAGGACCGTCGCACCGGTGAGCGGCGCGAGGTCGCGGTCGCGGACGCGGCCGCCGAGGTGCTCGCCGAGGTCAGAGGCGGCGGAGGAGCGTCATGATGGCCGGGGATATACGTCACCCGCTGACCGTGAACGAGCGCCCGGAGGCGGGTGCGGTGCAGGCCGTCGTCTTCGACTGGGGTGGGACCCTCACGCCGTGGCACGCGATCGACCTCGGTCAGCAGTGGCGGGTCTTCGCCCGAGAGGTGCACGGCATCCCGGTGGACTCCGCAGAGGTGCCGGAGGAGGACCTGCGCCGGGCGTGGGAGCTGGCCGAGCGGATCAACGAGGCCGAGGCGAATGCCTGGCGGCGTGGCCGGGAGGACCAGCGCAGCGCGCACCTGGACGAGATCCTGAGCGAGGCCGGGGTCGACCCGCGCGACGACCGGCACCACGTGGCACTCGCCGCGTACCGGCGCTTCTGGGAGCCGCACACCCACACCGACCCCGAGGTGCGGCCGCTCTTCGAGGGGCTGCGGAAGCGGGGTCTGCGGGTCGGCGTCCTCTCGAACACGATCTGGAGCCGCGAGTACCACCGGGAGATCTTCGAGCGGGACGGCGTGCTCGACCTGATCGACGGAGACGTGTACTCCTCCGAGATGCACGTGGTGAAGCCGCACGCGAAGGCCTTCGAGACCATCTGCCACGAGCTCGGGGTGGAGCCGACCAGTGCGGTCTACGTCGGCGACCGGCTCTTCGAGGACGTCCTCGGACCCCAGGAGCTCGGCATGCGCGCGATCTGGGTGCCGCACAGCGACATCCCGCCCGAGCAGCAGGTGACGGTCGAGGTCACGCCCGATGCCGTGGCGGAGGAGCTGCTCGACGTGCTCGACATCGTCGACGGGTGGCTCGAGGGCTAGAGCAGCGCGAGCACCTCGGCGACGACCAGCCAGCTGGCGGCCGCGAGGACGAGCACGAAGCTGGCCAGCCACAACCACGTCGGCACACCTGTCAGGCGCGCCAGCTCGGCCGGGTCGCTGCCCGGCGAGGGCCGAGCGAGCACCGCGCCGAGGTGACGCCAGGCGCCGACGAGCAGGACGATCCCGGCGCCGAGCAGCACCTGCTGCTGCAGCGCGTCGTCACGCCACCACCACAGGGCCGCGAGGGCGGCGCCGCTCGTCAGCACGACGAGGGCGGTCAATCCCGAGCGGACCCGGATCAGCGAGGCGAGCAGCCCGAGCAGCAGCAGGCCGAGCAGGGGTGCGGCCCAACCCCGCGCGGACAGCCACACCGTGAGGGCCCCGAGCACTGCCGGTGCCGGGTAGCCGGACCAGGCGGTTGCCATGGCCCCGGGGCCGCGGGCGGGTCCGACGGTGACGGCGTGACCCGACATGTCCGAGCGCAGCACGAAGCCGGTGAAGCGCCGCCCCGAGAGCACCGCCACGACCGCGTGGCCGAGCTCGTGCACGAGCGTGACGACGAGGCGCAGCGTGCGCCAGGCCGGCCACCAGCCGACGAGGACGGCGGAGAGGGCGAGCACGACGAGGACCCCGGTGCCGTCGAGGTCGGGCGCGGCAGCCGGGGCGAGACGGGCGAGGATCTCCTCGAGCACAGGGTCACGGTAGATGGACGTGCTGTGGCCCGGCTCCGCGGGCATGGCAGGCTGACGGGCGTCATGACCCACGTCCTCATCCTCGGCGGCACCGCCGAAGCCCGCGACCTCGCCGCCCGCCTCGTGGCGAAGGGGGTCCCACTCACCTCCTCGCTCGCCGGCCGCGTCTCGCGGCCCCGGCTGCCGGAGGGCCCGGTGCGGATCGGGGGGTTCGGTGGCGTCGACGGTCTGGCCGCGTGGCTGGTGGAGCAGGACGTCACCGCCGTGGTCGACGCGACGCATCCCTTCGCCGAGACGATGGGCAACCATGCGGCACAGGCGTGCTCGCGGCTGGGTCTGCCGCTGCTGCGGTTGGCCAGGCCGGGGTGGCGGGGCCGTCCGGACGCGGGGGAGTGGATCTGGGTCACCGACCACGTGGCCGCTCGGGAGGCGGCGGAGCAGGTCGGGGGGACCCCCTTCGTCACGACGGGTCGCCAGACCCTGCACCACCACACCGGCCCCTGGGCCGGGCGCGAGGTGGTCGTCCGGCTCGTCGAGCCGCCCGCGGAGCCACTGCCCGAGGAGTGGACCGTGCTGCGCTCCCGCGGGCCCTACGACGTGGCCGGTGAGCGCGAGCTCATGCGCGCGCACGGGATCGGTGTGCTGCTCACCAAGGACTCCGGCGGCCGGTACACCGAGGCCAAGCTCGCCGCGGCGCGCGACCTCGGCATCCCGGTCGTGGTGGTCGCCCGCCCGCCACGGCCGGAGGGCGTGACCGCGGTCGAGGACGCAGCCGCAGCGGCGGCCTGGGCCACGACCCTCGGGTGACTACGGTCCTGACCCGTGTGACGACTCATGACCCGCCACACGGGTCAGGACCGTAGCCTCCGCGAGCGCCCCGTCAGGACCCGCAGCGTGAGTGCCCCGGCCAGCGCGACCATGCCGACGCCGCGGGAGAGAGCCACGGCCCGGGGCAGGTCGACGGAGGTCGGGGCCCGGCCTGTGCCCATGACCGCCCGGTCCTCCCCGCCGCTGGCGTAGACGGTGCGCCCGCCGAGCCGTATCCCGAGGGCGGCAGCGAAGCCGGCCTCCACGGGACCGGCGTTCGGGCTCGGGTGCCGGCGCCCGTCACGGCGCGCGGTGCGCACCACCTCACCGGCGCGAAGGGGGCTTGCCACCGCCGTGGCGAGCACGGTCACGCGTGCGGGCAACCAGCCGAGCACGTCGTCGAGCCGGGCGGCCGCCCAACCGAAGCGGGCGTAGCGCGCCGAGCGGTGACCGTGCATGGCGTCCAGGGTGTTGACGGCGCGGTGCACGGCGATCCCGGTGGGCCCGAGCAGGGCGCCCCAGACGAGGGTGCCGACGACCGCGTCGGAGGTGTTCTCCGCGACCGATTCGACCGCGGCACGGGCGACGTCGTCGGCGCCGAGGTCGTCGGTGACCCGGCCGACGAGGTGCTGCACCCTCACCCGCGCCGCGGCCAGGTCTCCCGTCGCGAGCAGGTCGTGCACCGCTGTGCCCTCCCGCCCGAGGCTCGTGCCCCCGAGGGCGGACCACGTCAGGCCGGCGGTCGCGACGGCTCGGCCCCTCGGCGGCAGCCGGGACGCGGCGAGGCCGAGCACCAGGACCGGGGCGAGCACGACCGTCTCGGTGAGGAGCCCCGCAGCCCGCGAGTCACGGTGGGTGCGGGACTCCACGAGGGAGGCCCAGGAGCCGAAGAGCGCCACCGGGTGCCCCCGGCGCGGGTCGGCGAGGACGCGGTCGGCGACCCAGCCAGCGAGGATCCCGACGGCCTCCGGGCTGATCGGGGCGGCCCTCACGATCCGGCTGCCGCCCCGCCGTCGGCGCTGTCCTTGACGGTGAGCACCTGCCCGGCGACGACGAGTAGCACCCGACCCGAGGCGGCGGCGATCCGTTGGTTGAGCAGTCCGAGCCGGTCGGCGAAGATGCGTCCCGAGCGGTGGGCGGGCACGACGCCCCAGCCGACCTCGTTCGTCACCGCGACGGCGTGCGGCGCCTCGCGCCACGCCGCCTCCAGGTCGGCCACCCGGGAGTCCAGCTCGGGTCCCCAGTGCTCCTCGGGCGCCTCCCAGGCGTCCAGCTGGTCCAGCTGGCCGGTCAGCCAGGTACCGAGGCAGTCCAGCAGCACCGGGCCGGTCGCCTCGCGCAGCGCCCGCGCCGCGTCCGTGCTCTCGACCGTGGACCACGAGGACGGCCGGCGCTCGCGGTGGCGGGCCACCCGGAGCGCCCAGTCCGCGTCGTCACGCTGGGGTCCGCACGCGAGATAGCTCACGGGGGCGTCGACGGGCAGATTCGGGGGCAGCAGGAGGGATTCGGCGTGCCGGGACTTGCCCGAGCGCACGCCGCCGGTGACGAGGGTCCGCACGCCGCTCACCATGCCACCGTCAGGCAGACGAGCACCACGGTCAGCGCGACCTCGATGGTGGCACCGATGGCGTCGCCTCCCACACCCCCGAGACCCCGGATCACCTGCCGCCGCAGCCACAGCGCGGCGACGAGGCCGGCGAGCGCCGCGAGGACCGTGACGACGGGGGCGGCGAGGCCGTGGACGAGGCCGACCGCCGCCAGGGCGATGGTCAGGACCATGTAGAGGCAGGTCGCGGCGAAGGCGGGCACCGTCCCGACGAAGGCCGCCCCGAGGCTCGATCCCTCCGCCACAGGAGTGCCGTGCGCGCACACGACGGCCGGGACGGCCCGCGAGAGGAGGACCGCGACCGCGAAGAGCAGTGCTCCGGGCCAGCCCTCGCGCAGCAGGTCGGCCAGCGCCGCGCCCTGCAGCAGCAGGACGAGCACGAGAGCGATCGCTCCCATCGGGCCGACGTCCCCGCGGCGCATGACCTCCAGCGCGCGCGCCCGCCCGCCTGCCGATGCGCCGAGCCCGTCGATGATGTCGGCGAGGCCGTCGAGGTGCATGCCGCGTGACCCATGGGCCAGGACCACGAGCGCCAGGGCGGCAGCGACCAGTGCTGGGACCCGCAGCTCGACGAGCGCTGCGGCCAGACCGGCGACGGCGGCGAGCGGGAGCACCGCGACGGGCGCGAGCAGCAGCGCCGACCGGGCGCTCGCGGGACCGGTGTCCACACGCCCGCTGGGGATCCGCGTGAAGGTCCCCACCGCCAGACGCAGCCCGCTCATCCTCATCCCTTGGTTTCCTCCAGTGCCGCCACGACCGGCCCGATGACGGTGATCGCGGGCGGGGCGATGCCCCCTTCGTCCGCAGCGGAGGCGATGCCGGTCAACGGGGCCCGCACCACCCGCTGCTGCGGTGTCGCCCCGTCGGCGATCGTAGCGGCCGGGGTGTCGGCGGGCAGGCCGGCCGCGACGAGCGCCTCGGCGATCGCGCCGAGCGTCGCCACCCCCATGAGCACGACGATCGTCAGGCCGGAGGTCGCCAGGCCCGCCCAGTCCACCTCGCTGCGGGGGTCCTCCGGGGTGACGTGGCCGGAGACGACCGCCACGCCCTGGGAGAGCCCGCGGTGGGTGGCGGGGATGCCGGCGAGGGCGGGGACGGACAGCGCCGAGGAGACGCCGGGGACGACCTCGACGGGGATGCCGGCGCAGGCGCAGACCTGCCACTCCTCCCCGCCGCGACCGAAGAGGTAGCCGTCGCCGCCCTTGAGGCGCACCACCGTCCGTCCGGCGCGGGCGTGCTCGACGAGCAGCTCGTGGATGCGCTCCTGCGGGGTGAAGGCGCCGCGGGGGATCTTGCCGACGTGGATGACCTCGGCCTGCGGGGCGTGCTCGTCGATCGCCGCGAGGGGCACGAGCCGGTCGGTGACGACGACGTCGGCCGCGGCGAGAGCGTCCCGGGCGGCGAGGGTCAGCAGCCTCGGGTCGCCAGGTCCGGCGCCGACGAGCAGGACCCGTCCGGTCTGGTTCGTGGTGCTCATGCGCTCCGTGGCTCCTCCTGGCGGATCCGGGCCAGCGCCCGCAGCAGCCCGTCGATGGTGTGGGGGTCGGCGGCGGCGACGCGGACCCAGTCCGGGCCGAGGCCGGGGAAGGTGTCCCCGCGACGCACCGCCCAGCCGGCCGCGCGCAGCTGCTCGCGCACCCCGGCTCCGGGGCGGGCGAGGACGAAGGGAGCGACGCCCGCCACGGCGGGCACGCCGAGGTCGCGCAGCCCGGTCGCGAGGTGCTCCCGCCAGCGCAGCAGCTCCTCGGCGGCCCGGCGGGCCTCGGTGAGGGCGTGCGGGGTCGCGGTCTCGGTCATCACCCGCAGCGCGAGCGAGCCGACCGACCAGTGCGGCTGCTGTTGCGCGCAGCGGGCGATCAGGTCCGGGTCACCAGCGAGGTAGCCCGCCCGGACGCCCGCGACTGCCCAGGTCTTGGTGAGCGAACGGACGACGAGCACGCCGGTGAGGTCGCCGCCGAGGAACGAGGCGGGCTCGCCGGGCACGGCATCCATGAAGGCCTCGTCGACAACGAGGACGCGCCCCGGCCGGGCGAGTGCTTGGACCCGTTCGGTCGGGTGCAGCACGCCGGTGGGGTTGGTCGGGTTGCCGATGACGACGAGGTCGGCGTCGCCGATCTCCTCGACCGCGGCGTCGGTGAAGGCGAAGCCGTCCTCGGGTCGCAGCAGCACCCGACGCACGGAGTGCCCGGCCGTGGCGAGGGCGACCTCCGGCTCGGTGAACTGGGGGTGCACGACCACCGGGTCTCGGGCCTCGAACGCCCGGGCGATGAGCGTGAATGCCTCCGCCCCACCGCTGGTCGGCAGCACCTGCTCCCGGGGGAGCGCGTGGCGAGCGGCGATCGCCTCCCTGGCCCGGGAGGCGTCGGGGTAGGCCGCGAGGCCGGCCAGCTCGTCCACGAGGGCATCCGCCAGCCACCTCGGCGGCCGGTCCAGCCGGATGTTGACGGCGAGGTCGACGAGGTCGTCGCCGACCTCGGCGTCGCCATGATGACGAAGAGGGTCGGGCGCGGCACCTGTCGGCAGGGGCGAGCAGGGCAGCCATTGAGTTGCGGCACTCTCTCCTCGCCCCTGCCTCCAGTGGTCGGCCCAGGCGCTCGCCGCATCGACGAAGGCGGCGGCGACCTGAGGGGAGCCGGCCCAGTGGGTGTGCAGGTAGGAGGCGACGACGGTCGCGCGGCCGGTGCCGGCGGGGTCGAGGGCGAAGCCCTCGGTGCGTCCGTCCAGCTCCCACGCCCCCGAGGTGCCGAAGGGGGGATCGGTCACCGTGCGGTGGAACTCGTGACCCGTCACCCGGGTACCGGCCGGTCCGAGGACGGAGTCGACGAGGGAGGTCGCCTCCCGGTAGCCGAGCGTGAGGCGCCTGCCCATGGAGGCACGTGCCGGCAGGGCCCCGACCATCGGGTGCCCGTCGAGCGCATCGGCCAGGTAGAGCATCCCGGCGCACTCGGCGATCGTCGGCATGCCGTCGGCGACGGCCGCGCGGATCTGCTGCACGAGAGGGAGATTCGCCGCCAGCGTGCGCGCATGCACCTCGGGGAAGCCGCCGCCGAGGTACAGCCCGCGAGCACCCTCGGGCAGCGACTCGTCCCGGACCGGGTCGAACTCCACGACCCGCGCGCCCGCCGCCTCGAGGAGCTCGACGGTCTCCGGGTAGCGGAAGGTGAAGGCCCGCCCGCCGGCCACGGCGATGACCGGGGCGTCCCTTCGAGACGGTCTCGCCGCCGGCTCCCACGGCTCGATGCCCAGATCCGGGGCGGTGCGGGCTGCGGCCAGCAGCGAGTCGAGGTCGATGTGCTCCTCCGCCACCGAGGCGATGTGGTCCAGGGACGCTGCGGCGGAGGGGCGTTCGGCGGCCGGGACGAGCCCGAGGTGGCGCGAGGGCACGTGCATCGCCGCGTCGCGGGGGAGGACGCCCCACACGGGGACGCCGACGGCCTCGACCGCGCGTCGGGCCTCCTCGCCGTGCCGGGGCGTTCCGGCCTTGTTGAGCACGACGCCGACGACCTCGATCCCCGGGTCGATCGTCGCCAGCCCGCGGACGGTCGCCGCGACGGTGCGGGAGGTCGAGGAGATGTCGACGACGAGCACCACGGGGGTGCGGGTGAGCGTGGCGACGTGCGCGCTCGAGGCGAAGCCATCGGACCCGAGTCGCCCGTCGAGCAGCCCCATGACCCCCTCGAGCACCGCGACGTCCGCGGGCGAGGGGTGGGTGGCTCCCCGCAGCAGCAGGGGAGCCACGAGCTCCTCGCCGACGAGCCACGGGTCGAGCGTGCGGCTGGGCCTGCCGGTCGCCAGCGCGTGGTACCCGGGATCGATGTAGTCGGGTCCGACCTTCGCCGGGGCGACCGTGAGGCCGCGGCGGGCGAGGGCGGCCATGATCCCGACCGCGATCGTCGTCTTGCCGTGCCCGGACGCGGGTGCGGCGACGAGCAGCCGGGGGAGCGCGCTCACGGGCGGATCACCACTCGATCCCCTTCTGCCCCTTCTGCCCTCGGTCGAAGGGGTGGCGGATCTTGGTCATCTCCGTCGCGACGTCGGCGATCTCGAGCAGCCGCGGGTGCGGGTCACGCCCGGTGATCACGACGTGCTGGTAGCCGGGCCGGTTCGTCAGCGTCTCCACGACGTCCTCGATGTCGACCCAGCCCCACTTGAGGACGTAGGTGAATTCGTCGAGCACGTAGAGCGTGTGGCGCTCCTCGGCCAGGCGGCGCTTGATCTCCTCCCAGCCCTCGAGCGCGTCGGCGGCGTGGTCCTCCTCACTGCCGGCCTTGCGCGACCACGACCAGCCGGAGCCCATCTTGTGCCACTCGACGGGACCCCCTTCGCCGGTCTCCTCGTGCAACCGGCCGAGGGTGGTGAAGACCTGCTCCTCGCCGATCTTCCACTTGGCGGACTTCACGAACTGGAAGATCCCGATCGGCCAGCCCTGGTTCCACCCGCGCAGCGCCAGCCCGAAGGCGGCGGTGGACTTGCCCTTCCCGGTGCCGCCGTGGACGACGACGAGGGGGGAGTGGCGACGCTGGCGAGTGGTGAGTCCGTCGTCCGGGGTGACCGGAGTCTGTCCCTGCGGCATCAGGCTGCGCTCCTTCGGGCAGTGGTGCGGTCGGTGACGATCTCGACGAGGCCGCTCGCGGCGACCTGCTCGAGGGGGATGTGCTCGGCGCCCATGCGCGCGGCGAGGTCGAGGGCCAGCCCCATCCGGAAACGGCCGGACTCGCAGTCCACCAGGACGGTCTCCGCGGTGTGGCCCCAGGCGTCGGCGATGGCCTGCGCACGGGCGAGGGCGTCCGGACCGGCGGTCGCCCGGCCGTCCGTGACGAGGACGACGAGGGCGCGCTGGTTGCGGTCGCGGATGCGCTCTCTCGCAACGACCTTGGCCACCTCGGTCAGCCCCTCGGCCAGCGGGGTGCGACCGCCGTGGGGCAGCTCCGCCAGCCGTGCGGCGGCGGCGTCGACGGAGGAGGTCGGCGGCAGCGCGACCTCGGCTCCCTTCCCCCGGAAGGTGATCAGGCCGACCCGGTCACGGCGCTGGTAGGCATCGAGCAGCAGCGAGAGGACGGCCGTCTTGACCTCGCCCATGCGCTTGCGGGCGGCCATCGACCCCGAGGCGTCGACGGCGAGCAGGACGAGGTTGGACTCCCGCCCGCGGGTGACCGAGTGCCGCAGGTCGGCGGGGGCGATCCGCCGGTCCGGCTCCACTCCGGAGGCGCGGCGGGCGGCCCCGGCACGAAGGGTGCCGGTGATGTGGATCGGGGAACCGCCGGGCTCGCGGCCGGCCGGGTGCACCCCGATCGTGCGACCGCGGGGGCTGAGGGCGGGAGAGCGGCGGCCGCTCGGACCGGCGCCGACACCGGCCAGCTCGAGGCGGCGGGTGCGGTAGGGCGCGGCAGCGCTGGCCGTGGCCTCTGGCGCAACGCCACCTGCTCCGGGCGATGCGTCCTCCTCGCCGGCGGGGGCGTCCTCCGCGCCCTCCGGCCCTGATCCACGGGATGGATCAGGGGAGTCCGGGGGCGACTGGTCCGCGGAACCCGACGGACCCTGAGGGGGTGCCTCGGGCGAATCACCCGGACCGTCCTCGGGTGATTCACCGGATGGATCAGAGCCGTGGTCGTCCGAGGAGTCCCCGTCGGAGCCGTCGTCGGAGCCGCCGCCGGGCGGGTCGTCGTCCGGGTCCTCCTCGTCGAGCAGTGCGTCGAGCAGGTCCTCGTCGAGGCCCGGGGCGTCGAAGGGGTTGCGGCGCCGCCGGTGCGGCAGCGCCAGCAGCGCGGCGGCGCGGATGTCCTCGCGCAGGACCTCCGTCGACCCGCGCCAGGCGGCGTGCGCCACGGCGGTCCGCGCGGTGACGATGTCGGCACGCATGCCGTCGACGTCGAAGCCGGCGCACACCCGGGTGATGGTGCGCAGCGCCCGGTCGCTCAGCTCCACCTGCGACAGCAGCTCACGGGCGGCGGCGATGCGCGCGGTGAGCGCGGCCTCCCGGTCGGCGAAGCGCCGCGCCAGCCCGACCGGGTCGGCATCGGCCTCGAGTCGTCGTCGCACCACCTCGGCCCGCTCACGTGGGTCCCGACTGGCGGCCACGTGCACGGTCAGGCCGAAGCGGTCGAGCAGCTGCGGACGCAGCTCGCCCTCCTCGGGGTTCATCGTCCCGACGAGCGTGATCCGCGCCGGGTGGGAGATCGAGAGCCCGTCCCGCTCGACGCTGTTGCGCCCCATGGCCGCTGCGTCGAGGAGCACGTCGACGAGGTGGTCCTGGAGCAGGTTGACCTCGTCGACGTAGAGGATGCCCCGGTGGGCCTCGGCGAGCAGGCCCGGCTGGTAGGCGGTCTCGCCGTCGCCGAGCGCCTTGCGCAGGTCGAGCGAGCCGACGACCCGGTCCTCCGTGGCGCCCACCGGCAGCTCGACGAGTCGTGCCGGACGCGTTGCGGGAGAGCCGGTGTGGGGTGCGTCGGGGCATCCCTCGGGACGGTCGGGGTCGCAGCCGAAGCGGCACCCGGGGCTCACCCGCTGGTCGGGCAGCACCGCGGCCAGGGCGCGCACGGCCGTGGACTTGGCGGTGCCCTTCTCGCCGCGGACGAGCACTCCGCCGATGCCGGGGGAGATGGCGCTCAGCAGCAGCGCGCTCGTGAGGTCCTCGGCGCCGACGAGGGCGGTGAAGGGCAGGGCAGGAGTGGTGGCCGCCGTCGAGGCGGTGGGGACGCTCATCTCGTGCCTCCTGGCGAGTGTCCGCGCTCGCCGTCGGTGACATCGGTGCGGGTTCGCCCCGATGGACACGGCCGATGTCCTGGCTCGCGACGACTCGTCGCTCACAGTGGCGGGACCGCTCCGGATTCGCACCGGAATTCCTCAGCCCGTGTCGAGGCTCAGCATGCCACACCACCCGTGGGCCTAGTCTTGGCGTCCGTGATCGACGTCGTGGGTATCGGGGACGACGGCTGGGCGGGCCTGGACGAAGGGCGCCGCGGCCTCGTCCTCGCGGCGCGCACCATCATCGGGGGCCGGCGGCACCTGGGGATGGTGACCGGCCACGTCGGCGAGGACGTGGAGCTCCTCCCGTGGCCGAGCCCGCTGCGCGAGGGCCTCCCGGCACTGCTCGAGCAGGCAGGTGACGAGGGCGTCGTCGTCCTCGCGAGCGGCGACCCCCTTCGCTCGGGGGTCGCGACGACGCTCATCGACCTGCTCGGCGGGGACGCCGTCCGGGTCCACCCCGCGGTCTCCGCGGACACCCTCGCCCGCGCCCGCCAGGGATGGTCCGCGGAGGAGAGCACGGTGGTCACCGCCGTGGGGCGTGACCTGCGAGCCGTCCGTCCCCACCTGGCCCCGGGAGCCAGGATCGTCGTGCTCTGCTCCGACGGACGCGGCCCCCACCAGCTCGCCACCCTCCTCGCCGAGAACGGCTGGGGCGCAACGACTCTCACCGCCCGCTGGCACCTCGGCAGCCCTGACGAAGGGGCGCGTGCTGACCGGGCCGACCGCTTCACCGGCGAGAGCCCGGACCTCGTGCTCTGCTGCCTCGACGTCCGTGCCGACGACCCGGCAGCGGTCGCGACCACGGCCGGCCCCGTCCCGGGACGGCCCGAGGACTTCATCGACCACGACGGACAGCTGACCAAGCGCGACCTGCGCGCCTCCGCGCTCGCCCGGCTGCGGCCCACCCCCGGTGCCCACCTGTGGGACCTCGGCGCCGGCAACGGGTCGGTCGCCCTCGAGTGGTGCCTCGCCGCCGAGCGGGCCACCGCGACCTGCGTGGAGCGGGACGGTGCACGGGCGCAGCGCATCCGGGACAACGCGGCGGCCCTCGGCCTCGCGGCCCGGGTCGAGGTCCTCGAGGGCGACACCTCCGCCACCGAGCCGGCCTCCCTCGCCGCGCCCGACGCGGTCTTCGTCGGGGGCGGACTCAGCGGTGACGTGCTCGAGCAGGCCTGGTCCTCCCTTCGCCCCGGTGGTCGCCTCGTGGCGCACGCGGTGACACTGGAGGGGGAGGCCGCGCTCACGTCCGCTCGCACGAGCACCGGGGGCGAGCTGACCCGGCTCACCGTCGAGCGGGCCGTGCCCCTCGGGAGGTACCTCTCGTGGACCCCCGCCCGCGCCGTCGTCCAGCTCGCCGCCATCCGCCCCACCGACCCGGGAGCAGCATGACCGTCCACTTCATCGGAGCCGGCCCCGGCGCCGCCGACCTGCTCACCGTGCGCGCCACCCGGTTGCTCGCCGCCAGCACGGTCTGCCTCTACGCCGGCACCTACCTCGACGCCGAGGTGCTCGAACACTGCCCGAGCGGGGCACGGCTCGTCGACACCCAGGGCCTCGACCTGGCCGCCATCACCGCCGAGTGCGTCGCCGCCCACGAGCGGGGCGAGGACGTCGCCCGGCTGTGCTCCGGTGACCCGAGCGTCTACTCGGCGATCGCCGAGCAGACCCGTCGGCTCGACGAGGCCGGCGTCCCCTGGGACGTCACGCCCGGCATCGCCGCCTACGCCGCGACCGCCGCACGCCTCGGCCGTGAGCTGACCGTGCCGGAAGTCGCCCAGTCCGTCGTCCTCACCCGGGCCCAGCGAGACTCGACCGCTATGCCGACGGGGGAGAGCCTCGAGGCCTTCGCCGCCACCGGCGCCACGCTGGTGCTCCACCTCGCGGTCCGCCGCACCCGCGAGCTCGCCGGGCGCCTCGCCGAGCACTACGGGAGCGACTGCCCCGTCGTCGTCGCCTACCGCGTCGAGCAAGCCGAGGAGCTGGTTCTGCGTGGCACACTCGCCGACATCGCCGAGCAGGTCGAGGCCCACGACCTGCGGCAGGCCGCGATCATCGTCGTGGGGTGGGCGCTGCGGGCGGAGGACTTCGTCGAGTCCCACCTCTACTCCTGCACCCGCGCCGCCGCGCGGACGGCCACTGACATCCCGGGCAGGCTGCGCTAGCCTCGAGCGGTCATCGTCTCCAGGTGGGGGAACCCGGTGAGAGTCCGGGACGGTCGCGCCACTGTGAGCGGGTCATCCGCGAGTCAGGAACTCCAGGGCGATGGCGCCGCCCGGGACGCGCAATCCCGGAGATGGAGCGCAGCAATGCACATCGCCGAGGGCTTCCTGCCGCCGGTCCACGCCGCCGCGTGGACACTCGTGGCCGCCCCCTTCGTCATCCACGGCACGCGCAGTGCCGCCCACATCGTCCGGGAGAACCCGAATGCCCGGCTGCTGCTGGGCGCGGCCGGTGCCTTCACCTTCGTCATGTCGGCGATCAAGCTGCCCTCGGTCACCGGGTCCAGCTCGCACCCGACCGGCACCGGCGTGGGCGCGATCATCTTCCGACCACCGGTCATGGCGCTGCTCGGGACGATCGTGCTGCTCTTCCAGGCGTTGCTCCTGGCCCACGGCGGCATCACGACCCTCGGTGCGAACGTCTTCTCGATGGCGGTCGTCGGCCCGTGGGTCGGCTACGGGCTCTTCTGGCTGCTCGCCGCGACCCCCTTCGTCGTGCGCGTCTTCGTCGGCGTCGCGATGGCTGACCTGGCCACCTACGTCACGACCGCCACGCAGCTGGCCCTCGCCTACCCCGAAGGGGGATTCCTCGCCGCGTGGAGCCGGTTCCTCGGCATCTTCGCCGTCACCCAGATCCCGCTCGCGATCGTCGAGGGGCTCGTCGGGGTGCTGCTGATCAACGCGCTCCTGACGTGGGCCCGCCCCGAGATGGAGGACCTCGACGTCGTCCCCGCCGAGACCCAGGAGGCCGTCAGTGCGTGAGACCACCCAGACCTTGGGTCGCAGGGGAATCGCCCTCGTGGTCGCTGCCGTCATCGTGCTGCTCGCCGTCGCGCTGTGGCTCGGCGGGCGTGTCGCGTCCGGTGACGAGGAGGCCTTCGGCGGCACCGACGCCGCGGCGACCGCCCAGCTCGAGGAGTCCGGGCACGAGCCGTGGTTCCAGCCGCTAATGCCGCCCGCCGGAGGCGAGATCGAGTCCGGCCTGTTCGCGCTGCAGGCCGGCGCCGGTGGTCTCGTCCTCGGCTACGTCGTCGGCCGGCTGCGGGGGCGTCGTCGCGCGGAGCCGGCGCCCCGGTCGTGAGGCCGACCCTTGACGACGCAGCGTGGTCCTCGCGGTGGCGCACCCGATCGACGCTGGAGAAGTCCCTCCTCTGCCTCGGACTGCTCCTCGTCGCCGCCACGAGCACCTCGACCGTGCTCGCGGCCGTCGTCGCTGCCTGCTCGGTGGGGCTGGCCGTGGTGGCCCGGGTGCCGATCGGTGTGTGGGTCCGCTCCATGCTCGGGCCGCTGGTCTTCATCACCCTCGGTGCCGTGACGATCGCGCTCACCGTCGGTCCCGGTGACCTGGTGACCCTCGGCCCGATCGGTGTGGACGAAGGGGGCGCCTCCCGCGCCGTGCTCGTCGCCACCCGGGCACTGGCGGCGACCTCCGCGATGATCCTGCTCGCGGCCACCACACCGATGGTCGAGCTGCTCGCGGGACTGCGCCGCGCTCGGGTGCCCGAGGTCGCGGTCGACGTCGCCGCGGTCACCTACCGGATGATCTTCACCCTGCTCGACGCCGCCTCGGCGATCCGCACCGCGCAGGCAGGTCGGCTCGGGTACGCCTCGGGGCGCGCGGCTCGTCGATCGGTCGGACTGCTCTGCGCCGCAGTGCTCGTCACCGCGTGGGACGGGGCGCGCCGCCTCGAGGACGGGCTCGCCGGGCGCGGGGGAGTCGGGAGCGTCCCGCTCGTCCCCGCCCGGGCCGTGTCGGCCCCCTTCGTCCTCGCCGGAGGCGGGCTCGTGCTCGGACTCGCCGGACTGTCGCTGTGGACGGCCCTGACATGACCCACCGGCTCGGCTCCTGGACCCCACCCGACGGCGCGGCGACCGTCCTCGCGCTGCGAGGCGTGCACGCCGGGTACCCGGGGACGCCGGGGGTGCTCGACTGCGTCGGCCTGACCATCGGTGGTGGTCGGCGCATCGCGATCCTCGGCGCCAACGGCTCCGGCAAGACGACGCTGCTGCGCGTCCTGTCAGGGGCGCACGAACCCACCGAGGGGAGCGTCGTCTCCGGCGGAGAAGTCCTGCGGCACAACCGTCGTGGGCTCACCGCGCACCGTCAGCAGGTGCAGCTGGTGATGCAGGACCCGGACGACCAGCTCTTCAGCGCCGACGTGCGCAGCGACATCGCCTACGGACCGACCAACCTCGGGCTTGGAGCCGACGAGATCACCGCACGCGTCGACGAGGCCCTCGCGGTGCTCTCCCTGGCCGCGCTCGAGGACCGGCCGGTGCACCACCTCTCCTTCGGGCAGCGGAAGCGGGTCGCCGTCGCGGGGGCGCTCGCGATGCACCCGCAGGTGCTGCTCCTCGACGAGCCGACAGCGGGCCTCGACCCCGCCGGGGTGGGGGAGATGCTCGCCGCGGTCGCCGCCCTCGAGGAGCACGGCACGACCGTCGTGCTCTCGACCCACGACGTGGACCTCGCCTGGCGCTGGGCCGACGAGGTCGCACTCGTCGTCGACCACGTCGTCCACCAGGGGGAGGTCACCGACGCGCTCACCGACGTCGACCTCGTGGAGGCGGCCCGACTTCGCCCGCCGTGGTCGGTGCAGCTGCTGCGTGAGCTGGGGGTCGACCCGGCGGCCGTCGGCTGGCCGCGGACGCCCGCGGAGGTGGCGAGCGCGCTGGGTGGGGCGCCCCATCTGCACCGCGATTCTCGGGTCACCCGATAAACCGCCCCTCTGCATGAGTTTCAAACTCTTGCGAAGGGGCAGTTTCTCTTGTCGAGCCGCCGGGTCAGGACTCCCGCGCAGCCAGGACCTGCTCCCGGAGGATGTCGGCGTGTCCGGCGTGCTGTGCCAGCTCCCGCAGCACGTGAGTGAGCACCCAGCGAAGGGGGAGAGGCCCGCGTCGGTTGCCGGTGAGCAGGTCCTCGAGACCGAGCCCGTCGATGGCGGCCCGGGCGTCCTCGCAGGCCTGCCGGTGCGCCGCGAGGACGGACGCGATCGTGTCGTCCGGAGCCAGCTCGAAGGACTCGTCCGGGGTGTTCGGGATCCCGATGTCGGAGCGCGAGCGAGCGGTGACCGCTTCGTCGAACCACACCCGCTCGACGAAGGTCGCGTGCCTGAGCAGACCGAGCAGCGTCGTGCGCGACGGCACGAGACGTGCCCTGGCCTCCTCCTCGGTCAACCCGTCGAGACTCGCCGCGAGAGCCGCGCGGTGCTCGTCGACGAAGGCGATCAGCTGCTCGCGGGCGGGCAGGTCGAAACCCACCTCGTGCTCGTGGGGGTGGGGGTTCATCCCGCGACGGTACCGTCTCGTGGCTCGGGCCCGACGACGTCGAAGAGCATCGCGGTGAACTGACCGTCGCGCTCAAGGTGTTTGCGGCGCAGGCGGAGTCGCCGGGGGAGCAGGGGAGACCCGGCGCCGAGGGTCACGGGCGTCTGGTGGATCCAGACGGCGTCGAGCAGGCCGGCGTCGGCGAACTGACCAGCGAGGTCACCGCCACCGACGATCCACACGTCTTTGCCGTTCGCGGCATCGGTCGCGGCCGCGTGCAGCTCGCGGACGTCCCCGGCGAAGGAGGTGACCCCTGTCGGCAGGTCGAGATCGCGGTGGGTGACCACCCATGAGGGCTGCTCGTAGGGCCAGACGAACTCCTCGCCCCCCTTCGTCAGCTCCCGGTGCACCCACGCGTGGGTGTTGGCCCCGCAGACGACGGCCCCCACCTCGGGCATGAAGTGGTCGAAGTCCAGGGTGTTGCCGTCCCCGTAGCGGCCGCCGGGGTCGGACTCGTGGTTCACGGTTCCGAAGAGCCAGGACAGGCTCTCCTCATCGTCGGCGATGAAGCCGTCGAGGCTGGTCGCGGTGCAGTAGATGGTGGCCATGCCGAGAGGGTGCCAGTCGGAGGCGACAGCCGTCGTGGAGTTACCCTTCGGTAGCAACGTGCCTCACCCAAGTCGAAGGAACACCTCATGAATCGTGCCCCGCGCATCGTCTGGACGGCCCTGACCGCGCGCCGCCGCGGCCGCGTCGGTACGGGTGACGCCGCCGTGCTGCCGCTGCGGGTGCTTCCCAACGACATCGACTTCGCCGGGCACATGAACAACGGCGTCTACCTCACGATGGCCGACCTGGGGCGCATCGACCTGGCGATCCGGTCGGGATGGATCCCGCGGCAGGTGCGCCATCGCGTCGCGCCGGTGATCATGCAGGAGACGATCACCTTCCGCACCTCGTTGAAGCCGTTGCAGGCCTTCGAGCTGCACTCCCACCTCGTCGGGTGGGACCGGGTGAGCGTCTTCTACGAGCAGCGCTTCGTCGTCGACGGGCAGGTGTGTGCGCAGGTCCTCGCCCGCACCCGCTTCCTCCAACGCGGCAAGGGCGTCGACACCGAGCGGCTGTGGGAGATGCTGCGGATCGACCCGCCCCCGAGCCGCGTGCCCGAGTGGGCGAGCGCATGGGGTGAGGGGACGCGGCTCCCTTCGCCCCGCGCGGACGCACCGGCCGGGCCGGCCCCCTTCTGGAACTGACCGGGGACTACCTCTCGCGCGGAGCCGACTGCTCCTGAACCGATCGCGGCGTCCAGACCCAGCCGTCGTCGGTCACCCGGGTGCTCGAGGCGCCGATGACGACGAGGCAGCCCATGTCGACGGTCTCGACGTCGAGCCCGCCCAGCGTCGTCACCGTCACCGACTCCTCGTCACGGCCGACGTGCCGCGCGACGACGACCACCCGGTCCGGGCCCACCGCCTCGACGAGCAGGTCGCGCGCGGCGCCGAGGGTGTTCGGACGTGAGCGGGAGCGGGGGTTGTAGAGCGCGAGGACGACGTCGCGGGTGACGAGGGCGGTGAGCCGGTCGGCGAGAACCTCCCAGGGCTTGAGGTTGTCGCTGAGGTTGACCAGGGCGTGGTCGCCGCCGAGTACCGCACCGACGAGGGCACTCGCCGCGTGGGCCGCCGTCACGCCGGGCACGACGTGCACGGGCACGTCTGCGTACGAGGGCTCCTCGGCCGTTGCGGCCTCTCGGGACTCGAAGAGGGCCGTCGCCATCCCGAAGACCCCCGCATCACCACCCGAGACGAGGGCGACGTCCTCACCGCCGCGCGCCAGGTCGAGGGCGAGACGCCCCCGGTCCAGCTCCACGGTATTGCCGGAGGAGTGGCGGGTCAGGCCCTCGCGCTGGGGCACCCGTGCCACGTACGGCGCGTAGCCGACGACGTGCGCGACCTGCTCGAGGACCTCGCTCGCCTCGGCAGTGAGCCAGTGCTCCGGTCCGGGGCCGAGTCCGACGACGTGCACGGTGCCGGGTCCTTCGAGGCTGCTCGCCGGCGCTCGTCGCTCCTGGTCCGAAGTCGTGATGCGCGCGAAGTCCGCCGCCCTCCCCGCGGCGTCGTCGCGCAGCCCGAGCCCGGGCACGACGACGAGGGACATGTACGGCACCCGACCCTCGTCGACCTCGGCGGCTGGCATGACGAGTTGCCCTGTGCCGGAGGCGCGCTCGACGTACACGGCCCGGTCCAGCATGTCCGCCTGCCGGAGCGCCTCGCGCACGCCGGAGAAGGTACGACCGAGCTTCATGATGATCGCCGCGTCAGTGTCGGCGAGACGCCGGGCGAGCTCGGGGACGGCCAGAGTGCCGGGCAGCACGGTGAGCGTGTCCTCGTGGCGGCAGAGCCCGGTCGCCACGGCCGCGGTGGCAGCAGACAACGAGGTGATGCCGGGCACGACCTCGGTGGGGTAGCGCGGGCTGAGCCGGTCGTGGACGTACATGAAGGAGCCGAAGAAGAGCGGGTCGCCGACGGCGAGCACGACGACGGTGCGCCCGGCCGCGAGGTGGGCCTCCAGCCGGTCGGAGCACTCGTCGTAGAACTCGCCCAGCGCCCCGTAGTAGCCCTGCGGGTGATCGGCGAAGCCGGTCGTCACCGGGTAGCGCAGCTCCTCCTCGACCGCGTCCTCGGGGATGAGGTCCGCGGCGATGGAGCGCGCCATCGACTGCTTGCCGGTGCCCGCGTGGTAGGCGACGACATCGGCCGCACCGATGATCCGAGCGGCCTTGAGCGTGACGAGCTCGGGGTCTCCGGGGCCCACGCCCACCCCGTAGAAGTGCCCGATCGCGTTCTCGCTCATGCCAGCTCGTCCCGGTTGGCCAGGGCATTGAGCGTCGCGGCCGCCATCGCGGACCCGCCGCGGCGGCCGTGGACCACGACCCACGGCACTGGCCCGCCGGGCAGGTCGTGCTCTGCCAGGGCGATCTTGGACTCCGCCGACCCGACGAAGCCGACCGGCATGCCGACGATCGCCGCGGGCCTGGGCGCCCCGTCGTGGAGCATCTCGAGCAGGTGGAAGAGCGCCGTCGGGGCGTTGCCGATCGCGACGACCGCACCCTCGAGCCGGTCGGCCCACAGGGACACCGCGGCCGCGGCGCGGGTCGTGCCCCACTCACGGGCCAGGTCCGGCACGGAGTCCTCGCGCAGCGTGCAGATCACCTCGTTGTCGGCCGGCAGCCGTCGCCGCGTGACCCCCTTCGCGAGCATGTTGCTGTCGGTGAGGATCGGCGCTCCCGCAACCAGTGCGGCGTGTGCCGCCCCCGCAACGTCGGGGTGCCCGGCGATCTCGCCCGTGATCCCGACGTCGCCCGCGGCGTGGATGATCCGCACCGCGGCCCCGCGCAGGTCAGCGGGCAGGCCGGACAGTTCCGCCTCGTCCCGGATCGTGGCGAAGGAGCGGCGGTAGATCTCCTGCCCGTCAGTGACGTAGTCATACAGCCGGGGCGGCTGGCGCAGATCGGTCATAAGTCCTCTTCGAGTGGGGAGCGTTGCGCGGCAACGATGTCCGCGACGGAGGTCGGGTCGAGCGCGGTGGCGTGGGCGCGGGCGGGGCGGCCGCAGGAACGCTCGCAGCCGATGACGTGGACCAAGGGTCCGGCGGGGTCGACGAAGGGGGCCGCAGCCCGCGCGAGGTCCCGCGTGGGCGTCGTGGTCCGCCCGCACGACGGTGCTCCGGCGCAGGCGGTCAGCACCGTCCACGGCGAGTCGGGGGCCGTGATGAGCCCGGCGTCCGCCAGCTCCTCGGCCCGAGCCGCACCCCCGCGCACGACGACCGACCGCCAGGGAGTGACGACGACCTGCTCGTCCGCGAGCGCCCGGGCCATCACCGGCGTCAGCAGCCCAAGCGGCACGAGTGCGACGAGGTCCTCGCCGACAGGCCCCGGCGGTGGCGGATCAGCAACGGTCGGAGCGAAGGGGGCGCCCCCCGGCAGCAGCCCCGCCCGCTCGACCTCCGGCAGGTCGCGCACGTTCCACGTCCGCTCGTCACCGCGGACGGCGAGGAACCGCTGGGCGACGTCCAGGGCCACCGTCGGCGCCTCGGGGCGGGGCACGACCACGGAGCGCCCGTCGACGAGGACGCGGGCGGTGCCCTCCTTCGAGGCTCCTCCGTCGCGCCTCAGGACACCGCCTTCGTCGACGATCGCCACGTCCCACGGCTCCGCCAGCACGGGCCCACCCGGGCCGGCCACCGCGAGCAGGAAGCGCCCCGGCAGCCCGGCGAGCTCCGGGTCCGCGAGCAGTGCCTCGTCGAGGTCTCGCACGAGGGGGTCGAGACCGGTACCCGGGTCGGCGACGATGTTGCGCGCCTTGTCGTGCTCACCGGAGGGCACGAGACCCAGCCGGTCGATCGCGGTGACGAGCTCACGGGGCAGCGGGTCGGGCAGGCCACGCAGCTGCAGGCTCCCGCGCGAGGTCAGCGTGATGTCCGGACTCCCGAAACGCCCTGCGAGAGAGGAGATCTCGGCGAGCACTCCCGGGTCTATGCGGCCCCCGGGGAGCCGCAGCCGCACCATCGCCCCGTCCGCCGAGACGAAGGGGGCCAGCAGTCCCGGGCAGCGGTCAGCGCCGCTGCGTCGCTGCGAAGGGGTGCTCACGCGGCCGCAGCATACGTGGGCGCTAGGCTGCACGTGGTCGCGCAGGACGGAAGCCGGTGCAAGTCCGGGACGGTCCCGCCACTGTGAGCGAAGCCCCTTCGCGAGTCAGACACGCACTGCCGACCGGCCCGGTCGAGACCGGTCGGGTCCTCCCTTCGAGGAGCGGGCGAGGAACCCCGCTCGAGGAGTGCACCACGTGCCGACCATCACTCTGCTGTCCACCTCCGACACCGACCTGCTGAGCGCACGCGGCACCGACGCGGACTACGTCGTCGGCAACCCGGCCCGCCTCACCCGCGAGCAGATCACCGAGCGCGTCACCGGCGCCGACGTCGTGGTCGTGCGCTACCTGGGCTCGCCCCAGGGGCTGTGGGAGGGCTTCGAGGACCTGCGGACGGGGAGTGCGGCGCCGCTCGTCGTCCTCGGCGGCACCCAGGAGCCGGACGCCGCCCTCATGGAGCTCTCCACGGCCCCGCCCGGCACCGCCGCCGAGGCCCACTGCTACCTCGCCGAGGGTGGCCCGGAGAACCTCACCCAGCTGCACGCCTTCCTCGCCGACACGCTGCTGCTGACCGGGGTCGGATTCGAGGCGCCGCAGACCCTGCCGACCTGGGGCGTCCTCGAGCGCGAGGCCCCGGCCCCGCTCGCCGACGGCGCCCGACCGAAGGTCGGCGTGCTCATATACCGGGCGCAGTACGCCGCCGGCAACACCGCCTACGCCCACGCGCTCGCCGACGCGATCGACGCTGCAGGCGGCCACGGCGAGATCATCCACGCCGCCTCGCTTCGTGACGCCCCGGACGACCTCATCGCACACCTGGGCACCCTCGACGCCCTCGTGACCACCGTGCTCGCCGCCGGCGGCACGAAGCCGGCCACCGCCGGTGCCGGCGAGGACGACGAGGCCTGGGACGTCGAGCGGCTCGCCGCCCTCGACATCCCGATCCTGCAGGGGCTGTGCCTCACCTGGGGGCGCGCCGACTGGCAGGCGAGCGACGACGGCATGAGCCCGCTCGACGTCGCGAGCCAGGTCGCGGTCCCCGAGTTCGACGGCCGCCTGATCACGGTCGCCTTCTCCTTCAAGGAGTTCGACGAGGACGGACTGCCGCACTACGTCGCCGACCCGGAGCGGTCCGCGCGCGTGGCCGGCCTCGCCGTGAACCACGCCCGGCTGCGCTCCACCCCGCCGGAGCAGCGGCGCATCGCGGTCGTCCTCTCCGCCTACCCGACGAAGCACTCCCGTCTCGGCAACGCCGTCGGCCTCGACACCCCGGTCTCGACGGTGCGGCTGCTGCGGGCCCTGCGCGACGCGGGCTACGACCTCGGTGAGGGCTTCGTCGGCATGGACCCGCTGCCGGAGGTCGAGGGCGAGGAGCCGGACACGACCTGTGGCAACGCGCTCGTCCACGAGCTCATCGCCGCCGGCGGGCAGGACGAGGAGTGGCTCACTCAGGCCCAGGTCGAGGGTGCCCAGGTGCGCATCCCCGCCGAGCGCTACCAGCAGTGGTTCGACCGCCTCCCGGCCGACCTGCGCGAGGCGATGACCGAGCACTGGGGCTCCGCACCCGGCGAGGTCTTCGTCGACACGACCCACGACGCCCGGGGTGAGATCGTCACCGCCGCCCTCGTGCGCGGCAACGTCGCGCTGCTCATCCAGCCGCCACGTGGCTTCGGGGAGAACCCGATCGCGATCTACCACGACCCCGACCTGCCGCCGACGCACCACTACCTCGCGACCTACCGGTGGATCGAGGAGGAGTTCGGCGCCCACGCGATCGTCCACGCCGGCAAGCACGGCAACCTCGAGTGGCTCTCCGGCAAGAACCTCGCGATGTCCGCCTCATGCGGCACCGACGCGGCGCTGGGCAACCTGCCGCTGATCTACCCCTTCCTCGTCAACGACCCGGGGGAGGGCACCCAGGCCAAGCGCCGCGCCCACGCGACGATCGTGGACCACCTCATCCCGCCGATGGCCCGCGCCGAGTCCTACGGCGACATCGCCCGGCTGGAGCAGCTGCTCGACGAGTACGGCAACGTCCAGGTCATGGACCCGGCCAAGGCGCCGGCACTGCGAGGGGAGATCTGGCAGCTGATCCACGCCGCACAGATGCACGTCGACCTCGGGCTGGAGGACGTCGACCTCGACGACGCCGAGGGCTTCGACGACCTCGTCATGCACGTCGACGGCTGGCTCTGCGAGATCAAGGACGTCCAGATCCGCGACGGCCTGCACGTCCTCGGGCAGGCGCCCAAGGGGCCGGAGCTCGTCGACCTCGTGCTCGCGATCCTGCGCGCGGCGCAGGTCTTCTCCGGCAGCGTCGGCTCCGTGCCCGGCCTGCGCGCCGCCCTCGGCCTGGGCGAGGAGGCCACCTCCACCGAGACCGACGAGGTCGAAGGGAGAGCCCGTCGCCTCGTCGAGGGCCTCGCCGAAGCGGACTGGAGCGCTTCTGCCGCACCGCAGCTGGTCGCCGACTTCGAGCCCGAGCTCGACGCGGCGGCGGCCACCGAGGTCGCCTCGGTGCTCGAGTTCGCCGCGACCGAGGTCGTGCCACGCCTCGCGGCGACCGACCGCGAGCTGGACGTCGTGCTGCACGCCCTCGACGGCGGGTACGTGCCCGCCGGGCCGAGCGGGTCCCCCCTTCGCGGCCTCGTCAACGTGCTGCCCACCGGGCGCAACTTCTACTCGGTGGACCCGAAGGCCATCCCCTCACGCCTCGCCTACCAGACGGGGACGGCGATGGCCGAGTCGCTGCTGGCCCGCTACCGCGAGGAGACCGGCGAGCTGCCGCGCTCGGTCGGCCTCTCTATGTGGGGCACCTCCGCGATGCGCACCTCCGGCGACGACATCGGCGAGGTGCTCGCGCTCCTCGGTGTCACGCCGGTCTGGGACGAGCAGTCCCGCCGCGTCACCGGTCTGGAACCCATCCCGCTCGCCGAGCTCGGCCGGCCCCGCGTCGACGTCACGGTGCGCATCTCGGGGTTCTTCCGGGACGCCTTCCCTCACGTCATCGCGCTCATCGACGACGCGGTCGCGCTCGTCGCCGACCTCGAGGAGCCGGAGGAGGAGAACCACGTGCGTGCCCACACCGCCGCCGACCTCGCCGAGCACGGTGACGAGCGGCGTTCCCGGACAAGGATCTTCGGCTCCAAGCCGGGCTCCTACGGCGCGGGCATCCTGCAGGTGGTCGAGTCGGGCAACTGGCGCAGCGACGAGGACCTCGCGCAGGTCTACACCCAGTGGGGCGGCTACGCCTACGGCCGCGACCTCGACGGCAAGCCGGCCGCGGAGGACATGGAGCGCACCTACCGGCGCATCCAGGTCGCGGCGAAGAACGTCGACAACCGCGAGAGCGACATCCTCGACTGCGACGACTACTTCCAGTACCACGGGGGCATGGTCGCGACCGTGCGTTCGCTCACCGGCGCCGAACCGCGTGCCTACGTCGGCGACTCGACCTCCCCGGACGCGGTGCGCACCCGCACCCTGCAGGAGGAGACCAACCGCGTCTTCCGCTCCCGCGTCGTGAACCCGCGGTGGATCTCGGCGATGCAGCGGCACGGGTACAAGGGCGCCTTCGAGCTCGCCGCGACCGTCGACTACCTCTTCGGCTTCGACGCGACCGCCGGCGTCGTCCACGACTGGATGTACGACCGGGTCGCCCGCGACTACGTCCTCGACGAGGACAACCGGGCCTTCATGACCCGCGCCAACCCGTGGGCGCTGCGAGGTATCGTCGAGCGACTGACCGAGGCCGCCGACCGGGGCCTGTGGGAGGAACCCGACCCCGAGGTGGTCCAGCAGATGCAGCAGGTCTACCTCGACATCGAGGGGGACCTGGAGGACGTGGAGTGACCGACCGATACGCCCGGCCTGTCCCAACGATCGGGGACAGGAGCAGTGCCTCCCAGCGACGCGAGGACCCCGCCGGCTGGGCGATGGGGGAGGCGGTGACCGAGGCGCTCGCTCAGGTCGTCGCCGGCCGGCGCGACATCCGCCGCTACCGGCCGGACCCGGTGCCCGAGGAGCTGCTCACCTCGGTGCTCGAGGCGGGCCACCGGGCACCGAGCGTGGGGCACTCCCAGCCGTGGCGCTTCGTCGTCGTCACCGACCCGGCCACCCGCGACCGTGCCGCCGCGATGGCCGACCGGGCGCGGCTCGACCAGGCAGCACACCTGGCCTCCGAACGGGCCGCGCGGATGCTCGACCTCAAGCTCGAGGGCCTGCGCGAGGCCCCCGTCGGCGTCGTCGTCGCGTGCGACCGCCGCACCCCCGCCACCGGTGTCCTCGGGCGGGCGACCTTCCCCGACGCGGACATGTGGTCCTGCGCGACCGCGATCGAGAACATGTGGCTCACCGCTCGCGCCCACGGGCTCGGGATGGGTTGGGTGACGCTCTTCGACCCCGACGAGCTGGCCGACCTGCTCGGGCTGCCCGAGGGCGTGGTCACCTTGGGGTGGATGTGCCTGGGCTGGCCCGACGAGCGGCCTCCGTCCCCGGGCCTGGAGCGGGCCGCCTGGTCGAGGAAGGCCCCGCTCTCCGACGTCGTCATCCGCGAGCACTGGCCCGCCGACGAGACCGCGCCGCAGCAGCCGGTCTCGCACCTGCGCGGTCCCGAGGCCTCCCGGCTCGTCGGGGCGACCGACTCCGCCGACGAGCTGCTCTCACCGCCGGAGTCCCTCGGTGTGCTCGACCGCGCCCTCAACCGGGTGCTCGCGCTCGGCGGTGAGGACCTCGCCGGTGGCACCCTCGTGCTCGCCGGAGCCGACCACCCGGTGACCGGTCTTGGGGTGAGTGCCTTCCCCGCCGGCACGACGCGGGACGTCCTCGCGGCGACGGTCGCGGGCACCTCCCTGGGGGCAGCCACGGCGAAGGGGGCTGGCCTCACCGCAATCGGCGTGGATGCCGGTGTGGCGCAGCCGGTCCCGGGCGCGCACGAGGCCAGGCCGACGGGCGCGCGCGGTGACCTGGAGAGCACCGACGCGATGACCCCGGCCGACGTCGAGGCGCTCCTCGCCGCCGGGCGGGAGATCGGCGCCGAGGCGTCGGCGAGGGGCCTCGTCTGCCTCGGGGAGGTCGGGGTCGGCAACACCACCGTCGCTGCCGCGCTGGCCTGCGCCCTGCTCGATCTCGAGCCCCAGGACGCGGTCGGCCTCGGGGCCGGCTCCGACGCGCAGATGGTCGCCCGCAAGCGCGAGGTCGTCGCCGCCGCACTGGCCCGGACGAAGGGGGAGACCGACCCCCTTCGCCTCGTCGCGGCGGTCGGCGGTCCGGAGATCGCGCTGCTCACCGGGGTTACGCTCGGTGCTGCCGGGGCCGGTGCGCCGGTCGTCCTCGACGGGCTCGCCGGATCGCTGCCCGGCGTCATCGCCGCGCGACTCGAGCCGGGCGTCCAGGGCCACCTGCTCGCCGGCCACGTCAGCCGCGAGCGTGCGCACTCCCTCGTGCTGCGTGAGCTCGGCCTGGAGCCGTTGCTCTCGCTGCGGATGCGCGCCGGGGAGGGCGTCGGTGCCTGCCTCGCCGCCTCCCTCGTCCTGCAGGGGCTCGCGGTCCGCCGCTCCACCGCGCGCACCCGCTGACGTCGCTACGCTCGGTGGATGGCGGCTCTCTTCCTGCACGGAGCCGGTGGGTTCGTCGAGGACCGGCCGATGCTCGAGGCCCTGCGCGCCGGGTTCGACGGCGACGTGCTGGCACCGAATCTGGACGAGGGGATCACGACCACCCAGGAGGCCTGGTCGCGACGGATCGTCGAGCACCTGGGCGCTGGGGTCGACGTCGTGGTCGGCCACTCCTTCGGCGGCTCGTGCGTCCTGCGGCTGCTCACCGAGCGTGATCCCGGGGTCCGCCGGCTGATCCTCCTCGCCGCTCCCGACTGGGGCCCGGACGGCTGGGACGTCCCCGAGTTCGCGCTGCCCGAGGATGCGGACGAGAGGCTCTCCGAGGCGCTCGAGGTCGAGCTGCACCACTGTCTGGACGACGAGGTCGTGCCCGTCGAGCACGTGCAGCAGCTCGCCGCCCGACTGCCCCGGGCCCGGGTGGTCCGCCACCAGCAGGGCGGTCACCAGTTCGTCGGCCCGGTCATCGAGGCCGTCGTCCGGAGCCTGCAGGACCGCGCGGGGTGAGCGACCAGTGGGTCACAGGACGGTGAAACCCCTGGGCAGTTGTCCGCGGCCGGTGGCCGCGCGCAACAGTGGTGCGGTGGTCCCGGAGTCGATGGCCAGGTCGGCGAGTACGCCCAGCGTCATCCTGGAGGCGCGCGTCGGCAGGGTCGGGGACAACTCGAGAGCAACGGCCAGGTCGGCCGTGTGGATGGTCAGCTCGACGACACGGGTATTGAGATAGCTCCCCGCCCTCATGCCTCCCACCGGCGTGAGGACCAGCTCCTCGCTGTGGTCGTCCGCGACCGTCCCCGGCTGTCGGCCCACGACCCGGCGCACCTCACCCACCGGGTCCGGGCCCAGCCGGTCGCCGACCTCACGACCGGCACTGGCGATCACCTCCGGGTCCATCCGCTCCGCGGCCCGGAAGTAGTCGACGACCGAGCCGATGCCCGCGACGTCCACATGGTGTTGCAGGGCACGCTCCCACAGCTGCATGCCCTGGGTGACGTGACCGACGAGACCGCGCACGGACCACGTGCCGAGGGCGAGGTCCTCCCAGCGGTCACCGACCCGGGCGACGACTGCCTCGAAGTGGGTGGCAGCCTCCAGGTACGCCTGCTGCGTCCTCGCCCACGCGGTGTCGTCGGCGTCGGCCTGCGCTCGCTCAGCCATCGGATTCGAGCGCGTAGACGTCCATGACCCAACCGTGCTCCTCGCGCAGCCGTGCTCGCAGGTCGGTGATCTCGTCGATGACGTCGGCCAGACGTCCCGAGCGCAGCTCCTGCTGCGGCATCCCGACGTAGGCGCCCCAGTGGATGACGGTGTTCGGGTGGCTGCCCGCGAGCTCCCGGCAGTGCAGCTGGCCGTCGAGCATGACGACGACCGTTCCCAGACCCAGCCCGGCGGCCTCGGCGCGTGTCCACTCCTCGACGAGCCGTCGCCCGGTCGTGACGTGGATCGGCTCGCCGACCCGGTGCAGCACCATCCCGTGCGCGGCGGCGAGGGTCTGGAAGGCCGAGATCCCCGGGATGACCCGCACGCTCGTCGGGATGCGCTCACCGATCGCGTCGACGATGCGGATCGTGCTGTCGTAGAAGGCCGGGTCGCCCCAGACGAGGAACCCGACGACGGCCCCGGCGGGCAGCTCATCGATGATCCGTACGTAGGCATCCGTGCGTGCCGCGTGCCAGTCGCGCACCCCCTGCGCGTACTGGGCGGAGTCGCGTTCGGCGTCCGGCCCGCGCTTCGGGTCCGGCACGGTGACGAACTCGTACTCGTGCTCTGCGGGGATGAAGCGGTCGCAGATCGCCCGCCGCACGGCGACGAGCTCGTCCTTCGCTCCTCCCTTGTCCGCGACGAGGAAGACGTCGACCTCGGCGAGTGCGGCCGCGGCATCGGCAGTGACGTGCGCCGGGGAGCCGGCCCCGATCCCGATGACATGAATGCGACGGGTGCTCAACGGTTCTCCTTGATCAGGGACAGGAGCGCATCGACGTCGGCATGGGCCTCGAGGGCGTCCGCCAAGGTGTCGATCATGGCCTCCCGGCGGGTGGCGAAGGGGGCGGCCCCCACCTGCGGGGCCCACCCGGACCCGGTCACGGCGGCCACCTCGGCCAGCAGTGCCCTGCGGAAGTCGTCGCACTCGAGGGTCCCGTGCCAGATCGAGCCACGCACCGGGCCGAGCGCGTGACCACCGGGGAAGTCCTCGCCGCCGTCGGGCGAGACGACCCCGTGGTGGATCTCGTACCCCTCGACGACGTGCCCCCGCCAGCTCCCGCTCGGTCGGGCGAGCACCTTCTCCTGCTCGAAGACGACCCGGCCCGGCAGCAGCCCCAGGCCGGTGACGGCCGTGCCGGCCCCGCCCCCTTCGACCTCGTCGACGATCTCGTCCACGAGCATCTGGTAGCCGCCGCAGATGCCGAGCACCGGAGCGCCGCGACGGGCACGCTCGAGCACGACGTCGGCGAGGCCGCTGCGGCGCAGCCACCCCAGGTCCGAGACGGTGGCCCGCGACCCGGGCAGCACGACCAGGTTCGCCTCCCGCGCGACCTCCGGCCGCCGGGTGACCCGCACGTCGACACCGGGCTCCGCGGCCAGGGCGTCGACGTCGGTCGCGTTGGAGGTGCGGGGCAGCGCGATGACCGCCACCGTGAGTCGGCGGTCCTCCGGCACCTCGTCCCCGGTCGGCGAGTCGCCCACCGAGAGCGCGTCCTCGGAGTCCAGCCACACCCCGTCCAGCCACGGCAGCACGCCGAGTGAGGGCATCCCGGTGCGGGCGGTGATCTCCGCCAGCCCCGGCCGGAGCACCTCGACGTCACCGCGGAACTTGTTGACGAGGTACCCCGCGAGCAGCGACCGGTCGGCGTCGTCCACGAGCGCCCAGGTGCCGTACAGCGCGGCGAGCAGACCACCGCGGTCGATGTCGCCCACGAGCACCGTCGGCAACGAGAAGCGCTGCGCCAGACCCATGTTCACGTAGTCACCGGCACGCAGGTTGATCTCGGCGGGGGAGCCGGCGCCCTCGCAGACGATGACGTCGTGCTCCGCCGCGAGCTCCTCGTAGGCGGTGGCGGCGGCCTCGGCCAGGTGCCTCCGGCCGGTGGCGTACTCACCGGCCATGAGCTCGCCCGCGGGCCGGCCACGGACGACGACGTGGGAGCGGCGGTCGCTGCCCGGCTTGAGCAGCACCGGGTTCATCGCGGAGGTGGCCTCGACCCGGGCGGCCTGCGCCTGAAGGTACTGCGCCCGCCCGATCTCGGCGCCGTCGCGGCAGACCATGGAGTTGTTCGACATGTTCTGCGCCTTGAAGGGGGCGACCGCGAGGCCCCGGCGCGCCAGCACACGGCACAGGCCCGTCACGACGAGGGACTTGCCCGCGTCGGAGGAGGTCCCCGTCACCAGCAGTCCGCTCACGAACGCCCACTCTACGGAAGAGATGGCTACGGTGATCTCGTGATCAAGACCCAGGTTCACCTGGTCCGGCACGGCGAGTCGACGTGGAACCGTGACGGACGGGTTCAGGGCGCCTACCGGGGGACCGACGAGCCGGGGCTCACCGAGGGCGGGCGCGCCGAGGCCGTCCGGGCCGGTCGGACCATCCAGTCCCTGCTCGGCTCGCCCTCGACCGCGCCGAACATCTACCTGTGGAGCAGCGACCTGGCCCGCGCCCTGCAGACCGCGGAGATCATCTCGGTGACGCTGCGCCCGGTCGGGTGGGTCGCCTCGGTGCGCGCGGAGGAAGGGCTGCGCGAGCAGCACCTCGGCGCGCTGGAGGGGCAGCCGGCGGACGCGCTGAGTGCGGAGGCGCCTCCGGCGGGCGTGCACATCAGCGAGGTCCGCTGGGGCGGAGGCGAATCCATGCAGGACGTCTACACCCGGGTCGGTGACTGGTTCGCCCCCGCGCTGATGGACCAGCCGCGGCACCTCTTCGTCGTCAGCCACGAGCACACCATCCGCGCCGCGCTGGCATGGCTGCGCCAGCAGTCCTGGCGGGACATCGACTGGGACGAGCCGGTGGCCCGCGGGTCGGTCACGACCTGCGAGCTGGGCTGACCGGCTCAGCAGGTGCGCAACCGCGCCACCTGGTCCGTGCCGTACCGGTGACCCGTGCCCTCCGGGACCCGCAGGGAGCCGACGAAGTCCACGAGGTCGTGCACCCCACCGACGAGCGGTAGCCACCGGGTCCCGTCCGGCGGGGGACGAAGGGCGTCCCGCCAGCTGGCGTGGACCACCGGGTCGTCGGGGTTGGCCACGACCGCCTCCCGGGGCAGCCCGACCCGGTGCCCGCCCGGTGGGCCGACCCACAGCACGGAGCACACCTCGGCCCGTGCCCCTGCCCGGTCGGGGCCGGTGAGGACCGCCTGCCCGGCGTCCGCGCCGAGGCTCTCGCCGTAGACGTGCAGGTCGGGTCGCTCCCGCGGTGGCAGTGCCCGGATCCGCGCCGCCACCGCGTCGAAGAGCTCCTGCGCGGACTCGGCCGAGCGCTCGCGGTGCACGAGCCAGGACCACCAGCTCGGGGAGGCGTCGTACTGCATCGAGACCGTCGCCACGTCGCGCCCGAAGCGGTGCTCGACCCCGGAGAGGAACTGCGGGTCCACCCAGCCGCTGCCCGTGGGCAGGACCACGACGACCCGGGAGCGCTGCAGGCCCCCTTCGGCCACGAGGTGCCGGGCGGCTCGCTCGGCCCTGTCCGGGGCCGGCTCACCCGGCACCATTCGGGCATAGGCCCGCACCGCACCGACGGGCGAGGGGTTCTGCATGACCCACATCCGCCCGTCGGGCTCGATGCCGTGCGCCGGCGCGCCGACGAGCACGAGCCCGATGCAGACCACCGCCACGAGGACCGGTCGCCAGACCCTGCGGGAGCGGGCCGGACCCCGCCGGGCCCGCTCGGCGGCGTGGCGCAGCAGCAGGGCGGCCGCGACGACTCCGAGCACCGCGGCCCAGTAGTGCCAACCCAGGGGTTCCATCCCGGCGCGGTCCCGGGCGCCGCCGAGGACCCGGTGTCCCCATAGTCCGACGGCCGTGGCCAGCACCGCCACCCCGGCCAGGCCCACGACCCGGGCGATTCCTCGGGCCGACGGAGATCCCCGGCGGATCGTGCGGGAGGCCTGGACGCACATCGTGACGAAGCACGCCGAGACCGCACCCTGCAGCAGCGCGCCGTGGGGCAGCGCGGTGGGGGATATCGACAGGTAGAAGCCGATCACCGCCGCGAACGAGCTGGACACCCTCGGCAGCAGGTCGTGGTCGGACGCCGTCAGCGTTGCCTCGGTGCTCATGCCGCCACCGCCTCGGGTGGGCCGACGACCCGACGACGTCGCCCGGCCAGTGTGCCGACGCCCCGAGCCAGGAGGGAGATCGCCGAGCCGAGCGTGAGCAGCGCCGCACCCGCCGTCGCCACCGACCAGGCGTCCTCGGGGTCGGGCACGGACTCGTGCTGACGCCACGAGTTGGCCCGCACGAAGGCGGCCGCGATGTGCGCCCACCGGATGCAGTGCTCGTGGCCGGCACCGGCCGCGCAGGAACGCATCGCCTCCCGCTCGAACTGGTCGTCCAGCGCCTCCCGGGCACTCCCGGGGAGCCGGCCCCCGACGGCCTCGGCGTACCGGAGCAGGTCGTAGCCGTAGTCGTGCTGCCGGCACACCACGGTGAAGGACCTCGGCAGCGCGACGGGGGAGGAGCAGGACCCGGTCGGGTTGGTGATGTGGTCCCCGTCGAGGACGGGCCGATAACCGAGCGTGTCGGCGAAGTCCTCCGGCACCGCCGCCTGCGCAGCCGTGGCCGAACCGGTGAGGAGCGCGGCGACGGCCGCCCGGGCGGCGGGGTCCGGCGCCGGAGCCTCCGGGGCGTCGAGGACGGCGGTCGTCGTCGCGGTCGTGACGGCGATGAGCAGGACTGTGGCGGAACGTCGGAGCGGCTGCATGCCCCGGAAACTAGGAATCGGCCACCGGAGCAGGCATCGCCTGTGAGTGGCGATTCCGGGTACCTCATCGGTGGTGGTGGACCGCTCGTGCAGTACGACCGGGTGATACGGGATCCCCCTTCGGTACGACGACGTGGGGCGCCCGCCCGCCTAGCCTTGGGACCATGCCCAGCTCACCCCCGTCCCGCGCCCGGCGGGTGGTCGCCGCACTCGGTCGCGGCACCGCCGGGGCGGCGAAGGGGGTGACCCGCCACCCGGACGCCGCGCTCGTCCTCCTCGCGGCGCTCGCGCTCGCCATCGCCTGGCCGACGATCCACGTCACCCATCGGCTGCCGAGCAGCCTGCAGCCGGTGTTCGCGCTGATGTCGGTCGCGCCGCTGGTGCTGCTGCGCCGGGAGCCGCTCATCGCCTGGGCGGTGAGCACGGTGGGAAGCCTCATCTGGTTCTTCGTGCCCCGTGTCGGGGACTGGCCGATGCCGTGGCCGACCATGCACTTCCTCGTGCTGCTGCTGACGGTGGTCGTCGTCGCGCTGCTGGCGCCCGCCCGGCAGGTGGCCGTCGCCACCGCCGTGACCGCGGGCTGGTTCCTCGTCGTCATGCCGATCGAGCTCAAGCCCTGGGCCCTGGGCGTGCTCGTCATCGTCGCCTTCGCGCTCCTCGCCCGCTGGCTGCGGACCGCCCGCCGCCAGCTGGCCAGCCGCGAGGAGGAGGCCGAGACCGAACGGGCCCGCCGCGCCGTGCTCGAGGAGCGATCCCGCATCGCCCGCGAGCTGCACGACGTCGTCGCGCACCACATGTCGATGGTCGTCGTGCAGGCCCAGAGCGCGCCCTACCGGGTCAACGCCGTCTCCCCGGAGGCGAAGGAGGAGTTCGCCGGCATCGAGAGCGCGGCGCGGCAGGCGCTGACCGAGGTGCGTGGCGTCCTCGGGGTGCTGCGGGAGGACCGGGCCGACCCGGAGACCGCGCCGCAGCCCTCGCTCGCCGACCTGCCCGCGCTGCTGGAGAGCTCCCGCTCCGCCGGGATGGACCTGCGGTGGACCCTCGACCTCGAGGAGTGCCCGCCCGGGACCGCCCTGGTGCTGCACCGGGTGCTCGGGGAGGCGCTCGCGAACGCGGCCCGCCACGCCCCGGGGGCGAGTGTGGTCGTCGACCTGCACGAGCGCGCCGGCCACGCCGAGCTCAGCGTCCGCAACTCCCCGGGCTCCACCCCGTCACCTTCCGCCGGGGGTGGTCACGGCATCGAGGGCATGCACGCCCGGGCGAGGGCCGTGGGTGGCAGGGTGAGCGCCGGGGAGACCCCCGACGGTGGCTTCGAGGTCCGCGCCAGCCTCCCGCTCACCGGTCGACCGGGCGCAGGGGAGGCCGCATGAGCATCACCGTGCTGATCGCCGACGACCAGGCCATGGTGCGAGCGGGCTTCGGCGCCCTCCTGGACGCCCAGCCGGACATCTCCGTCGTCGGCGACGCCGCGGACGGCGTCGAGGCGGTCGCGCAGGTGGCCCGGTTGGAGCCCGATGTCGTGCTCATGGACGTGCGGATGCCGGAGGTCAACGGGCTGGAGGCCGCGGCGACGATCCTCGGGGGTCCGAGCCCGACGCGTCCGAAGGTGCTCATGCTCACCACCTTCGACATCGACGACTACGTCTACGAGGCGCTGCGCATCGGGGCCAGCGGCTTCCTGCTCAAGGACGCCTCGGCCGAGGAGCTCGCCCGGGCGGTCCGGGTCGTGGCGGGCGGGGACCAGCTGCTCGCCCCGAGCATCACCCGCAGGCTCATCTCCGAGGCGGTCGCCAGGCACGGCCGGCCACCGCGCCACTCCCACCTGCTCGAGCGGCTGACCGGCCGGGAGCGGGAGGTGCTCGAGCTGGTCGCCCAGGGGTTGTCCAATGCGGAGATCGCCGGGCGGCTCTTCCTCGCCGAGCAGACCGTCAAGACCCACGTCTCCCGGGTGCTGACGAAGCTGTCGCTGCGCGACCGTGCCCAGGCGGTCGTCTTCGCCTACGAGCACGGGGTGGTCACACCGGCGTCGTGACGGGTCAGCCCCGCAGCTGCCCGGCCAGCGCCTCGGCACCGGTGACCGGCCGGTCGCAGACGAAGCCGCGGCACACGTAGGCCGCAGGGCCGCCGTCGACGAGCGGTCGGTCGGCCAGCAGCGGCTCGCCCGGTGCGTCGGGGTCGCCGGAGGCGATGACGAGACCGGGGGAGGAGGCCGCCTCGGCCACGTGACGAAGGGGGCCGGCGCCCCCTTCGCCGACGATCGCCACCTGCACCGGGCCGGCGAGCATCGCCTCCGCCGTCGCGAGGGCCCACCCGGCGAAGCGGGGGTCCTGCCCGATGATCCGGCCCTGCGCCGCGACCGCCTCCTCGGCGAGCCGGCGGTGCTCGGTGTCGCCGGTGAGGGCGGAGTGGGTCAGCAGCGCGGCCGCCACCGCGGAGACACCGGAGGGCTCGGCGTTGTCGGTGATGCCGCGCGGCCGGGTGATGAGGGTTTCGCCGTCGACCGGGGTGTCGTGCCAGCCGTCGGCGTCGTGGAAGAGCTCGATCGCCAGGGCGAGGATCCGCCCGGCGTGCTCGAGCCACTGCGTGTCGCCGGTCGCACGGTGGAGGGCGAGGAGCCCCTCGGCGAGGTTGCCGTGGTCGTCGAGGGCGCCCGGGGCGGTTCCGATGCGGCCGGCCAGCGAGGTCCGCCGGAGCCGGCCGTCGACGAGATGGGTCTCGAGGACCAGCCGGGCCGCCTCGGTGGCAGCTTCGATCAGCTCGGGGCGGGCCAGCGTGACGCCGGCGTCGGCGAGGGCGGCGATCGCCAGACCGTTCCAGCTCGTGACGACCTTGTCGTCCCGCGCGGGCTGGGGCCGCTCCTGCCGGGCGGCGAGCAGCCGGGCGCGCACCTGCTCCCACCACTGCGGGTCGTCCGGGTCCTCGCGCAGCTGCAGCGTCGAGGCGCCGCCCTCGAAGGTCCCCGCGGCGGTCACCGAGAGCAGCTCCGCCGCGCGGGCGCCGTCCTCCTCGCCGAGGACCTCGACCAGCTGCGCGGGCGTCCAGACGTAGGTGGCGCCCTCGACGGAGTGCCCGTCGACCACGGTGTCGGCGTCGAGCGCGGAGGCGAAGCCCGACTCGGCGGTGCGCAGGTCCCGCAGCAGGAAGTCCGCAGTACTCCCCGCCACCCGGCCGGCCAGCGGGGAGCCGGCGTCGCGGTACCAGTGGGTGTAGGCCCGCAGCAGGAGAGCGTTGTCGTAGAGCATCTTCTCGAAGTGCGGCACCACCCAGTCGGCGTCGACGCTGTAGCGGGCGAAGCCGCCCGCCAGCTGGTCGTGGACACCGCCGCGGGCCATCGCCTCGCAGGTGCGCTCGACCATCGCCAGGGCGTCGCGGTCGCCGGTGCGGGCGTGGTGGCGCAGCAGGTGCTCCAGGGTCATCGACGGCGGGAACTTCGGGGCGCCGCCGAAGCCGCCGCGGGCATCGTCGAAGTTCCCCCGCAGCGCCCGCACGGACGCCGCCACGGCCTCCTCGTCGACGGGGGAGCCGGGGCCCGGGTCGGAGATCTCGCGCAGCCGGGTGGCGATGTGGGTGGCCGACTCGGTGAGCTTCGTGTGGTCCTCCCGCCACGCGGTCCCGGCGGCGTCGAGCAGCTGCAGCAGCTGGGGTTTGGGCAGATACGTCCCGGCGAAGAAGGGCTCACCGTCGGGCGTGATGAGCACGGTCATCGGCCAGCCGCCCTGCCCGGTGAGGGCCTGGGTGGCGAGCATGTAGACCGCGTCGATGTCGGGCCGCTCCTCGCGGTCGACCTTGATGCTCACCCAGCTGCTGTTGAGCGCGGCCGCGACGTCGGCGTCCTCGAAGGACTCGTGGGCCATGACGTGGCACCAGTGGCAGGCGGCGTACCCGACGGACAGGAAGATCGGCACGTCACGGCGTCGCGCCTCGGCGAAGGCATCCTCGCCCCACTCGTGCCAGTCGACGGGGTTGTCCGCGTGCTGACGCAGGTAGGGCGAGAGGCTCTCGGCAAGTCGGTTGGCCATGCCTCCACCGTCTCACTTGCCCGTGTCACCCAGTGCTCACCCGTGTGCCGCTGTCTTGGCACACGGGTGCGCGCGTTGTGACACAGGCCCCCTCCTGTGGACAACGCGGACCACCGATGCGGGCCACGGGGCCACGATGTCCGGGTGAACCCGATGATCACGAGTGCCCTCGACGCCGCCGCCGGAGCCACCTCCGCGACGGCGCTGACGGCTGCCGGTGTCACCCGCCGGGAGATCGAGCGCGCGGTGGGCGGCGGGCAGCTGGTGCGCCTGCGCCGCAACGCGCTCGTCGACGGCATGCTGTGGCGGACCGTCAAGCCCTGGGAGCGGCACGTCCTGCGCGCCAAGGCCGTGGCGGCGGGCCTGACGACGGCGACGTCCTGCCCGGTCGTGCTCACGCATCACAGCGCGCTCGCCGTCCACGGCGTCTCGCTCTACGGCGTCGACGACCGGGTGCACCTGGCCTGGGCCGATGGCCGCCGCGGACGTACCTCATCTCTCGTGCGGGTCCACCGGCCGCTGCCTGCGGCCCACGAGGTGTTGTGCGACGGCCATCGTGTCGTGACGATCGCGGCGGCCTGCGTTCAGGTGGCGGCCTTTTCCGGGCCAGAGGCCGGACTCGTCAGTGCCGACGATGCCCTGCACCGCGAGCTGATCACTCCGGACGACCTCGCGGCAGCCGTCGCGGATCTCGGCGTGGCCCGCACCTCGCGCGCCCCGCGGCTGGTACTCGAGCTCGCGGACGCCCGCATCGAGTCGGCCGCCGAGTCTCGCGCCCGGTATGCCTTCCACCTCGCGGGGATCGAGCAGCCGACGCCCCAGTTCCGTCTCTTTGACGAGTGGGGCGAGGTCTGGGCGCGGCTGGACTTCCTCATCGAGGACCTCGGCGTCGTCATCGAGGTCGACGGGATGGGCAAGTACCGCGACAGGAGTGACGTGCGCGCCGAAAAGCTGCGTGAGGATGCGCTGCGCGACCTCGGATACGAGGTCGTGCGTCTGACGTGGGCGGACCTCGGCGATCCTCGCGTCGTCCGACGCAAGGTCGCCGCTGGGAAGGCTCGCGCACGCTCTCGGCGCGGCCGTGTCACTCAGAGCGCGCCTGTGTGACCAGATGGCGTGACACAGGTGCGCACGGGGTGACACAGGAGCCCTCAGTCGCCCAGCGCCTTGACCAGCGCCACCGCGAGCGAGACCCGCCCCTCGT
>CAYLUX010000005.1:48655-53423 GCA_964386935.1 uncultured Janibacter sp. | reverse complement strand
CCGGGAGCAGTTGGCCGCGAGGATGCTCCAGGCGAGCATCTCCCGCGGGTCGCCGCCGTCGTGGCGGACCGTGACGGGGACCGGCCGGCGCAGCGCGTGCCGGGCCGCGGGCGTGAGGTAGGCGGGCCAGCCGAGCCGGTCCTTCAGCTCCGGACGGGTCGCCGCGACGGTCGCCGCGTCGTGTCCCATCCCCGCCAGCACGACGAAGGGCTGCTCGTCCTCCTCCTCGTCGATCCGGGCGAGGCCGAGGTCGAGCGCCCGCGGGGTGCCGTCCAGGGCGGTCCGCAGCGCGCCGGTGACGTCGGTCGGCAGACCGAGGTTGTGCGCGAGCAGGTTGGCGGTGCCGATCGGGACGATGGCGAGCTCCGTGCCGGTGCCCGCGAGTCCCTGGGCGACCGCCCGGGTGGTGCCGTCACCCCCGGCGACGAGGACCAGCTCGGCGCCGGCCTCCGCGGCCGCCCGGGCCTGCGAGCGCCCGGTCTCCTCCCGGCTGGTCAGCGCCACCCCGGGCTCCGGCCAGCCCGCCTCCACGGCGGCGTCGGCGAGGCCGTCCAGCGCCCGCTCCCACCCGGCCCGGGTCGGATTGGCGATGATCGCCGTCCTCACCGGCGTCGGCTCACTTCTTCTCGTGGGCGTCGTCGAAGACGAGGATCGTGCCGCCGTAGCAGGCGACCCACACCCGCTTCTTGGTCGGCTCGTAGGTGATGCCGATCGGGTGGGCGTCGGTCTGCACGGTCTGGACGACCTCCATGTCGTCGGTGAGGATCTTGCTCATCGTGGAGTCGTCGTAGTTGACCGCGTAGACGGCCGCGCCGTCGGGGCTGATCGTCATCGATCGGGGCCGGTTGCCGACGCTCGCCGTGTCGAGCACCTCACCGCTCTTCGCGTCCACCTTGCTGATGGTGTTCGCGCCGTTGTTGGTGATGTAGAGGTCCTTGCCGTCCGGGGAGAGCACGAGGTGGCGCGGGCCGTCGCCGGTCGAGACGAAGTCGGTGACGTTGCCGGAGGCCAGGTCGACCTTGACGGTGTGGTCGGCGCCCATGAGCGCGACGTAGGCCGTCTTGCTGTCCTTCGTGATCTCGATGCCGCGCGGGTTGTCGCCGCCGAGCGGGATCGTCTTGACGGTCTTGCCCTTCTTCACGTCGACGACCGAGAGGTCCATCGAGCACCAGTTGGTGACGAGCACCTGCTTGCCGTCGGGGGTCGCGGCGACGTACTTCGGCACCGCGCCGACCTCGATGGCGTCCTCGATCTGCAGGCTCTTGGTGTCGATCTTGTACAGGTAGGAGTTGGAGATGCCCTGCGGGCCGGCGCAGGCGTCGGCACCCTCGGGGAGGAAGTTCTGCCCGTACATCGAGTAGTTGCTCACCCACGCGGTGTCACCGTCGGGGCTGAAGGCCATCTCGACCGGCGCGCCCTGGCTCTGCCCCGGGTGGCCCTTGATGCCGAAGTCGGCGAGCTCGACGGTGTCGCTGATCGTCTTCTGCAGCGCACCGGCGGCGGTGAAGACGCTGATGGTGTGGGTGTACATCATGTTCTGCGCGAAGACCTGGCCCTTGTCCGAGGCCACGACCGACTTGGGGCTCAGCTCGCCGGAGATCCGCTGGACCTGGATCAGGTCGGACTTCGCGGGCTTCGCCTCGGCCCCGATCTTGTCCACCGGGGTCTCCTTCGGCGCCGGCGACTCCACCTTGTCGGGGGTGGTCGGCGAGGAGGAGGCGTCCTTCTTCTTCGCGTCCTCGTCCTTCTTGCCGGAGGTCTGGGAGGCGGTGGAGCTGGCGGAGGCCTGCTGGTCACCCCCGTCGTCGACGGCCGTGACGACCCGCCACAGGGCGAGCAGCAGGACGATGACGACGGCGACCGCGACGACGAGCGCGATCCGTCGGCGCCCGGTGTCGGCGGACTCGTTGTTGGTGTTCACGAAAGCAGCTCCCCTGAGTGTGGCAATTCCGCTCCGAGGGTAGTGGACGGGGGCGGGATCACCCGGGGGGCGCACCGGGGCTGGGCGAAGGGGGACGATGCTTGGTTCACTACCGGGGTGACGCAGCAGGTCTTCCGGATGGACGTCGACGGGCACCACCACCGCGTCGAGGCGACCGTGGGGCGCAAGTGGAAGAACTCCGCGACCTGGTGGCGGGACGGCGAGCAGGTCGCGACGCTCGAGGAGGCCGAGCGCGAGCTCAGGCTCTCTCCGGAGGAGGACGATCCGTTGGCCGAGATCGCCGGCGCCGTCGTCGTGCGCTTCACCGCCACCGGCTCGCCGCTGCGGGCCACCCACTTCTCCGGGGAACGCGCCGACGCGCTCTTCGCCGCACTGCTGAACCGTCACGGCCTCGACCTGGAGCCGGAGCCGGGCAGCCCCGCCGCCCTCCGCGAGGAGCGGATGCGCGCCCGGCCGGTGTTCTATGCGAGCCGCCACGTGGCCATCGGGGCGGCCAAGGTGCTCCTCCCGATCGTCGGTGTCGCGGTGCTCGTCTGGCTGCTGGCGCGCATCCCCTCCGACGTGCTCCCGGACGTGCCCGCCATCCCGTGGCCGGACATCGATCTGCCCTCGATCCCGTGGCCGGACATCGACCTGCCCGCGATCCCCTGGCCGGACTGGCAGCTGCCCGGGTGGCTCGAGTGGGTCATCGACCGCCTCAAGTACGTGATGCCCGTGCTGCTCGGGGTCATCTGGGCCCGACGGGAGGTGACGCGACGCCGCAAGCAGGACGAGCTGCGTCAGCAGGTGCGCGGGTCAGGCGTGCGGGACGTCCCGGCGGACGACGCCGACCAGACCGAGCGCGATGAGCCCCAGCCCGAGACCGCCGGCGACGAGGGCACCGGTGACGTCGAGGGACTCGGCCGGGACGTTGCCGACGAGCCCGAAGGGTGACCACTCGACGAGCGCGTCCGGCAGGTCGAGCCCGGGGCCCATGTAGCCGATGACGGCCGAGACCGCGAAGACAACCCAGACCACCGGCTGCAGGCGCGGCAGCCAGCCGAAGAGCGCCACCGACAGGCCGCCGAAGAGCAGCGCCACCGGGAGGTGCTCGGCGGTGGCCGTGAGCAGGGTCCCGATCCACTCCGAGTCGTCGAGCGCCGCGGCGGTGCTGAGGGCGAGGGCCGCCCCGCCCACCGCGGCGACGACGAGCGTGCCGATGGCGACGACGACGAGGTGCGGTGCCAGCCAGGCGACCCGGCCGCGCGGTGCGCTCAGCTGCAGCTCCAGCCGTCCGGAGGTCTCCTCGGTGCGCAACGAGCCGAGGGACTGCAGGACGTGGCCGCTGATGAGCATGGACAGCAGCAGCACGAACATCGCGCTCATCGACTTCACGACACCTTCCTCGCCGCCGGCGAGGAAGGCGGCCAGGTCAGGGTTCCCCTTCACGGCGTCGATGACCGTCTGGGTCAGTGCGCCGTAGGTGCCCAGGAGGATCGCGACGAGCAGCGCCCAGCCGAGGATCCCGCCACGACGGTCGCGCACGGCCAGGCCGAAGGGGCGGAGCAGGGCCGGCGTGGCCCGGTCCGGGCCGGTGCTCGGGGCGACGAGCGAGGCGCCGACGTCCCGTCGGGCGGAGAGCACGAGGGCCAGACCGAGCAGCGCGACGGTCACCACGGCGCTCACGACGAAGGGGGTCACCCGCGTCTGCCCGAAGGCGGCCACCTCGTCGTACCACCCGTGCGGCGAGAGCCACACGACCCAGGTGTGGTCGATGGCGCCCGCCCCACGCACGATGTAGGCCGCGAGCATGATCGCGAGGCCGGCGCCCCAGACCGAGCGGCTGTGCCCGAAGGTCTGCGCGAGCACGGCGGTGACACCGACGAAGACCGCGCCCAGTCCGAGGATCGCGGCCCCGTAGGCGAGTGCGCCGGAGGTCTCGGTGCCGCTGACGAGGAAGATCGCCGCGGTGAGCACGCCGAGGGCGACGAAGGAGAGCAGCGCGACGAGCACGGCCGCCACGAGCGGTGCCTGCCGTCCGATCCGGGAGGCCAGCAGCATCTCGAGCCGCCCGGCCTCCTCCTCCCTCCGCGTCCCACGGGCGGTCAGGGCGATGGCCATGACGGGCAGGCCGAAGCCGAAGACGAAGCCGAGCTCGTTGGCCAGCGTCCCGCCGAGGGTCCCCAGTCCGGCGACGTCGCCGTTGAGCATCCGGATGGCGGGGGTGGCGCTCGAGTCGGCGTAGCTGCGCAGCTTCGCCGGGGTGTCGTAGAGGTCGGTGATCGAGCTGGCGGTGAGGGCGACGACCGCGGCCAGGCCGAGGACCCAGGCGGACGCTCCCTTCCACCCGGTGCGCCACTGCACCCGCAGGCTCGTCCCGACGCCGGTGGTGCTGATGCTGCTCATCGGGCTGCCTCCGTTTCCCGGGATGCGAGGGCGTCCCCCCGGTACTGCTCGAGGAAGAGGTCGTCCAGGCTCGGCGGGGTGATCGTCAGGGTGTGCACGCCGGCCGAGTGCAGCCGGCCCACGACCGCGGCGACCGCGGTGGCGTCCACGTGGCAGCGCACCTCGGGACGGCCGTCGCTGCTCGACTCCGCGAGGCCGGTGACCCCGGGGAGGCCGTCGAGGTCGACTGCCGTGTCGGTCACGGCGTGCACCTGGCTGCTCGTGCTGCGCCGCAGGTCCGCGAGCGTCCCGCTCGTCACGGCACGCCCGGCGCGGATGATCGTCACCCGGTCGGCGAGGGCCTCGACCTCGCCGAGGATGTGGCTGGAGAGCAGCACCGTGGTGCCCTGCTCGACGCGCTCGCGCACGCAGTCCTGGAAGACCTGCTCCATGAGTGGGTCC
>CAYLUX010000005.1:22845-48555 GCA_964386935.1 uncultured Janibacter sp. | reverse complement strand
CTGCTCGACGCGCTCGCGCACGCAGTCCTGGAAGACCTGCTCCATGAGTGGGTCCAGCCCCGAGGTCGGCTCGTCGAGCAGCAGCAGGTCGACGTCGGCGGCGAGGGCGGCGATGAGGGAGACCTTCTGCTTGTTGCCGGTCGAGTAGTCCCGGGTCTTCTTCTTCGTGTCGAGGTCGAAGCGCTCGACCAGGTCGGCGCGCCTCCCTTCGTCCAGCCCGCCGTGCGCCCGCCCGAGGACGTCGATGCACTGGCCGCCGGTCAGCCCGGGCCAGAGGGTCACGCCGGCGGGGACGTAGGCGAGGCGCCGGTGCAGCTCGACGGCGTCGCGCCACGGGTCGCCGCCGAGGAGCTCCACGGCGCCGCTGTCGGCGCGGGTGAGGCCGAGCAGCACGCGGATGGTGGTGGACTTGCCGGCGCCGTTGGGGCCGAGGAAGCCGTGCACCTCACCGCGCGTGACGTCGAGGTCGAGCCCGTCGAGGGCGTGGGTGCGGCCGTAGGTCTTGTGCAGGTCGGCGGCGTGGATGATCGAGGTGTCGCTCATGTCCTACTCCTGGGTGGAGGGGTCGGTGTTGCCGGTGAAGAGGGCGCCGTAGACGCTCATGGACTCAGCCGCCCACTGCGCCAGACCGTCGCCGAGCGGGTCGGTGCCCAGGACCTCCCGCCACTGGTCGGCGAGGAGGAAGAGGCCGAAGTCCGCGGTCATGCAGACCGCGGCGCGGATGCGGGGGTTGTCCCCGGCGTGGATGATCCCCGCGGCGTCCCAGGCCTTGAAGACCTCGACGGTGCGGGCGTGCCAGCTGCGGATGAGGTCGGTGCCCACCGGGTCACCGGCAAGCAGCAGCCGGCGCAGGTAGCGCGGCATCGCAGCGAGGGTGCCGTCGAGGGCCTCCGGGGCGATGAGCTCGGCGATGGAGCCCCAGTTCCCGGCCGCGATGTCGGTGGTGACCTCGGGCTGGACGCTGCGGTCGATGAGGTCGTCCAGCCAGGCCCGCACGTGCTCGACGACCGCGTCGCGCAGCCCGTCCTTGGAGCCGAAGTGGTGGACCACCAGCGCCGGCGAGACGCCCGCCTGCTCGGCGATCTGGCGCATCGTGACCATCCCCTCGCCGTGCTCGGCGAAGAGCTCCAGGGCGGTGTCGCGGATGCGTGCCCGGGCGGTACGGTCATCGACTGAACTCATGTTCAGCAGGCTAAACCCTTGTTCAGTTTCGATGCAAGGCTGTCGGCGGGGCGGGATAGCGTGGACTCCCGTGACGACACAGCAGAGCACGGAGGCGAAGGGGGCCGACCTCCCCGAGAACCCGTGGCCGGGCCTGTGGGCCCTGGTCATCGGTTTCTTCATGATCCTCGTCGACGCCTCGATCGTGGCGATCGCGACGCCGGCGCTGATGAGCGAGTTCGACGCGAGCGTCGAGCTGGTGCTGTGGGTGACCAGCGCCTACCTGCTCGCCTACGCGGTTCCGCTGCTGATCACCGGACGCTTCGGTGACCGCTTCGGGCCGAAACGGGTCTACCTGGTCGGCCTGACGGTCTTCACCGCGGCCTCGCTGTGGTGCGGCCTCAGCACGAGCATCCACGCGCTCATCGCCGCCCGCGTCGTGCAGGGCCTCGGGGCCTCGCTGCTCACGCCGCAGACGATGGCCGTCATCACCCGCACCTTCCCGCAGCACCGTCGCGGGTCCGCGATGGCGCTCTGGGGTGCCACCGCCGGTGCGGCCTTCCTCGTCGGCCCGTTGCTCGGCGGGGTGCTCATCGACACCCTCGGGTGGGAGTGGATCTTCTTCATCAACGTCCCCGTCGGCCTCATCGGTCTGGTCGCTGCGGTTCGGCTCGTCCCGTCGTTGGGTCGGCACGCGCACGCCATGGACTGGGTCGGCGTGCTGCTCTCGGCGGTGGGCCTCTTCCTCGTGATCTTCGGGCTGCAGGAGGGGGAGGGCCACGACTGGGGCGAGATCCTCGGGCCGATCACCATCCCCGAGCTCATCGGCGCGGGCGTGCTCGTCCTCGTCGTCTTCGTCGGCTGGCAGGCGCGGGGCCCGCGGGAGCCGCTGGTCCCCCTTCGCCTCTTCCGCGACCGCAACTTCTCCCTGGCCAACCTCGCCATCACGACGATGGGGCTGGCGATCACGGCGATGATGTTCCCGATGCTCGTCTGGTTGCAGACGGTGCGCGGCTTCTCCTCGATCGAGGCCGCCCTCGTCATCGCCCCGCAGGCGATCGCCTCGATCCTCCTGGCCCGCCCCGTCGGGCGTCTCATCGACCGGCTGCACCCGCGGATCCTGCCGACCTTCGGTCTGGGCGGCTTCGCGCTGACGCTGCTCCTGCTCTCCCTCCTCATGACACCGGACTCCCCGCTGTGGGCGGTCATCGCCGTCTTCGTGCTCGTCGGCGTCACCGGCGCCTGCATCTGGGGGCCGCTCTCGACGACGGCCAACCGCAACCTGCCCCTCCCGCTCGCGGGCGCCGGTGCGGGGGTCTACAACACCACCAGGCAGGTCGGCGCGGTCATCGGCTCCGCCGCCATCGCAGCCCTGATGACCGCCCGGATCTCCGCCCACCTCGGGCCGGCAGCGGCCGAGGGCTTCAGCGGCGGTGCGGCGGGTACCGGTGGGGGACAGCCGATCCCACCGCAGGTTGCCGAGGGTCTCTCCTCCGCCTTCGCCGAGTCGATGCTGCTCCCGGCCGCGGTCCTGGTCCTCGGGACCCTCGCCGCCGCAGCGCTGGAGCAGATGCGCCACGAGCGCTGAGCAGGCGCCCGTCAGGTCAGGTCGGCGACCGCCTCGGCGTGGGCCCGTGCCAGCTGCTCCAGGTCGGCGCGGTACTCCGCCATCCGGCAGCCGCGCCCGTTCTTCTTGACGAGCAGCCCCTCGTCCGCCCAGTGCTCGAAGGCCGCCTCCCGCTTGAACTTCGGCGGGTCCCCGGCGGCGTTGACCACCCGCCACCAGGCGACGCCGGACCCGTACTCGCGCATGATCGCCCCGACGTGACGTGGTCCGGTGCCGACGAGCTCGGCGAGGTCGCCGTAGGAGACCACGCGGCCGGAGGGCACCAGCTCCACCGCCCGCAGCACCTTCTCCACGAGGACCTCGTCCATGCTCATCCCTGCTCGATCGTGACCTTCTCGATCGTGTGCTCGACCTTCGGGGCGCCCTCGCCGTTCGAGCCGTCCTCGGCGATCCGCTGCAGGACGTCCTGGCCGTCGGTCACCTTCCCGAAGAGGCTGTAGTCCGGCGGCAGCGAGACCCCCGCCTGCCCGGTGACGATGAAGAACTGCGAGCCGTTGGTGTCCGGCCCGCTGTTGGCCATGGCGACGGAGCCGATCTCGTAGTCGCCCTTCTTCGGCAGCTCGTCCTCGAAGGAGTAGCCCGGCCCGCCGGTCCCGTTGCCCTCCGGGTCGCCCCCCTGGGCCATGAAGTTCGTGATGACCCGGTGGAAGGTCAGCCCGTCGTAGAAGTGGTACCGGGAGAGCACGACGAAGTTGTTGACCGTCTTCGGCGCCTTCTTGGCGTCCAGGGCGATCTCGATGTCGCCGGCGTCGGTCTCCAGCGTCGCCGTGTACTTCTTCTTGGTGTCGATGCACATCGGCGGCGCCTGCTCGAAGCTCGTCGTCCGCTTGGAGGACCCGTCCTCGGCGGGGCACTTCGTCTCCCCGCTCGCCGAGTCGGCGCTGGAGGAGCCGCTCGCCGAGCTGCTCGAGGAGTCGCCGGTGTCATCCCCACCCGAGCCGCACCCGGCGAGGACGAGTACGGCGGCAGCGGCGACGGGGGCGAGGCGGCGGAGCGTCATGGGCGTGAGTCTACGAAGGTCCGGGGCTCGCCGCCGCAGGCACGGCATGATGAGCCCATGTCCTCGCTCGCCGCTCTGCTCGATGGCTCCCCGATCGTCTGCGCCCCCATGGCGGGAGTCGCCGGTGGCCGGCTCGCCCACGCCGTCTCCGCGGCCGGCGGTCTCGGGATGATCGGCACCCGTGGCGCCTCCTCCCCGGCGTGGATCACCGAGCAGGCGGGGATCGCCGGGGCCGCCCCCTTCGGGATCGGGCTGATGGCGTGGGTGCCCTCGGTGACCGAGCAGGTCGAGGCGGTGCTGGCCCTCGAGGGTGAGCGGCGCCCGGCCTTCGTCTCGGTCTCCTTCGGCCCGCTCGCCGAGCCGGTCGCCCGGCTGCGGGAGGGCGGCCTGCCGGTGGTGAGCCAGGTGGGCGACGAGGCGGACATCGAGGAGGCGCTCGCGGCCGGCGTGGACGGCCTCGTGGCCCGCGGTGGCGAAGGGGGTGGCCACGGCCGGGACGCGATGCCCACCGAGGAGATCCTCCGGCTCGCGCTCGCTGCGACCGACCGCCCGGTCCTGGCCGCCGGCGGTATCGCCACCGCCGACGACGTCGCGAGGGTGCTCGCTGCCGGTGCGGCCGCCGCCTGGTGCGGGACCGCCTTCCTCACCTGCCGCGAGGCCGACAACACCGAGGCCGCCCGGGCCGCCCTCGCGCAGGCCACGGCCACGAGGTACTCGCGGGTGCACGACGTCGCCCAGGAGCTGGCCTGGCCGCCGCAGTTCGGCGGCCGGGCGGTGGCCACCCCCTTCGTGCGGGAGTGGGCCGGCCGCGAGCACGAGATGGGCGCGGCCGCCCGGGCCGAGCACGCGGCCGGTCGCGAGCGCGGCGACGTCGACTACGTGCCGCTCTACGCCGGAGTCGGAGTCGAGCGGCTCACGGGCGGGACCGATGCGGCCACCGTCGTCGCCGAGCTGACCCCCGGAGGTCGCGGATGAAGGTGCACGACGAGCAGCGCCGCACCTGGCGGGTGAGCCGCCGGTGGATGCCCTGGCGGCGGAAGTGCCGTTACCCGGACTCCGTCCTCGACATCTACAACACCGGGATCGAGATCATCGACGGCATCATCTTCGTCGTGCTCATCCTGCCGTTGATGCTGTGGAGCGTGGTCATCCTCCTCGAGATGCTGCTGCTCCTGCTGGTCCTGCCATTCGCCCTGCTCGCGCGGCTCCTGGGTCACCCCTGGCCGGTCGAGGTGCGCGACGGGTGGAAGTTCGCGTGGGAGACGCCGGTCGTCGGCTGGGCCGGAAGTGACCGGGCCATCCACGAGATCGCCGAGATCCTGCGCCGCGGCGGTCGGCCCTGGGGGCACTTCGGCTGACCCACCTCCCCGCTGTGAGCCGCGTCACGGACAATGACGGTATGAGCGAGACCTCACCGGGCGTGCACTTCCCCTCCGACGGCGAGGGGAGGCGAGGGACCACCGCCACGACGAAGGGGGTCCTCGCCGACTCCGTGCGCGGGGTCGACCCCGACCTCGCGGGCCGGATCGAGGTGGCAGCCGACTGGCGCAAGGGCTACGTCGACCTCGTCCACGAGACGACGGCGGCGAGTGCGACCTCCACGGACGCCGCCCGCCGGATCGCTGCCGACGGGCTGGCCTCCATGCGCTCGCGGATGGTCCTCGTCGAGGGGGACGGTGGCGAGGTGCCGCTGGAGGCAGCCGAATTCGAGGCCGAGGGTGCCCCCTTCGCCACGGAGTCGGTGCGCGGGACCGCTGCGCGCGTGGAGACGCTGCAGGTGCCCTACCGCGGCAGCGTGCTCGAGGGCGAGCGACTGCGTGGCCAGCTCGCCGCGTGGGTGGACGCCGGGGTCGTCGAGCCCACCTTCGCGGCCGCGGTCGGCGAGGTCATCGACCACCCGGAGTGGCTCGACGCGGGCGGGCACCGGGTGCTGCTCGTCGGCGCCGGTGCGGAGATGGGCCCGCTGGAGACGCTGCTCGCCTGGGGTGCGGACGTCATGGCCGTGGACCTGCCCCGGAGCAAGGCCTGGCGGTACAAGAAGGCCATGGCCCACCGGGGCTCGGGCACCCTGACCTTCCCCGTCGACGAGGACGGCGAGGAGGGCGCCGACGTCGTCCACCAGCCCGGTCAGGTCCTGGAGTGGGTCCGCCGGGAGCGTGGCGAGGCGCCGCTCGCGGTCGGGATGCACGCCTACGCCGACTCCGGGGTGCACGTGCGGGTGTCCGCGGCCGTCGACGCGCTGATGTCGCGGCTGACCGGGGACGATCCCCGGACCGCGCTCGCCTGGCTGGCCACGCCGACGGATGCCTTCGTCGTCCCGCCCGAGGTCGTCGCGGAGGCGCGCTCCCGGTGGTCCGGTCGCGGCTTCGGGATCAAGGCGGTGCAGGCGCCGACCCGCGCCATGGCCCGAGGAAGGCTCTTCGCCCCGGCGTACCGGAGCGCGGAGGACGGCGAGCTCGGCATCGCGGACGTCATCGTGCCGCAGCAGGGCCCGAACTACGTCATCGCCAAGCGGCTGCAGCGCTGGCGCGGGGTCGACGCCGAGGCCTCGGGGCAGCGGGTCTCCTTCAACGTCGCCCCGGCCACGTGGACCCGGTCGGTGACGAAGAACCCGGTGCTCGGCGCGGCGTACGGCGGTGCGCACCGCTTCGGGGTCGAGGTCTTCCAGCCCGAGACCGTCCGTCCGCTCATGGCGGCGCTGCTCGTGCGGGACCTGGTGCGCGAGACGCCGCAGCGCTCGCACCCGGAGGAGCTCTTCAGCGACGCGGCCGCGCACGGCGGGCTGTGGCGCGTGGGCTACGAACCGAAGACCGCCCTCGGTGTCGCGGCGATCGCGGGGCTGCCGGCCTCGCTGCGTCGGCGCCGCTGACGGCTCGCTCGAGACGAATGGTGCCGGGCCCGCCATCGCAGGGGGAGGGGTGGTGGCGGGCCCGGCACGGGCGCCGATGGGGGAGGAGTGGCTACTGCGGCGCCCAGGACCACTGTGACCCACCGGCCTCACGAAGGGCTGGGGAGAATCTGCCAATCCGCTGGGGAGCGGCTCGGCCGACCGTTCCCCGCTCAGCCCCGACCGTCGTGCCCGCGCAGCAGCGAGGAGAAGTCCGTCACCGGACCCAGGCCGTGGGCGCTGGAGCGCTCGTCGGCCGTGCCTGGTGCGAAGCCTGCCGAGCCGGCGGCGTCGGCGACGACGAGCGCGGCCAGCTCGCTCGCGGCGCGGTGGACCCGGGCCTCGAGGCCGCTGTCGCCGAAGTCGTCGGTCGCGGCGAAGACGCCGGTGGGGACGACGACGGCGCGCAGGTAGGCGAGCATCGGGCGCAGCGCATGCTCGAGCACGAGGCTGTGCCTCGGGGTGCCTGCGGTCGCGGCCATCAGGACCGGCATCCCGATGAGCGCGTCCTTGCCGAGCAGGTCGAAGAAGGTCTTGAAGAGCCCCGAGTAGCTCGCGGTGAAGACCGGCGTGACGGCGATCATGCCGTCGGCGTCGGCCACCAGCCGCTGCGCCGCCACGAGCCCGGGCGTCGGCCGGTTGCCCGAGACCATCGTCTGGGCCATCTCGACGGCGAGCTCGCGCAGCTCGATGACGTCGACCTGCGCCTCCTCGCCCCGACCGCCGACCGCGGCCCGGGTGGCGTCGGCCAGCTGGTCGGCGAGCAGTCGTGTGCTGGAGGGCTCGGAGAGACCGGCCGTGACCACGACGACGCGCCGGGTCATCGGGCGGCTCCCACGGTCGCCTCCTCCGCGGCCGCCTGCTGCTGGGCGACGGCGACGGGGGAGGAGATGACCTGCCGGTGCGGGCTCTCCGGTCCCTGGGCCACGAGCGTCTCGTGCGTGGGCGGGTCGCTCGGCACGTGCTCGGGGCGGCGCCGCTCGAACTCTGCGCGCAGCGTCGGCACGACCTGCGTGCCGAGCATCTCGATTTGCTCGAGGACGACGTCCAGCGGCAGGCCGGCGTGGTCCATCAGGAAGAGCTGGCGCTGGTAGTCCCCGACGTGGTCGGCGAAGCCGAGGGTGCGCTCGATGACCATCTCGGGGGTGCCGACGGTCAGCGGCGTCTGCGCGGTGAAGTCCTCCAGGGAGGGGCCGTGGCCGTAGACGGGCGCGTTGTCGAAGTAGGGGCGGAAGAACTTCTTGGCCGCCGCCTCCGACTCGCCCATGAAGACCTGGCCGCCCAGCCCGACGAAGGCCTGGTCCGCGGCGCCGTGGCCGTAGTGCTCGAAGCGGCGCCGGTACAGGTTCACCATCGCCGCGGTGTGCTCCATGTTCCAGAAGATGTTGTTGTGGAAGAAGCCGTCGCCGTAGAAGGCGGCCTGCTCGGCGATCTCGGTGGAGCGGATCGAGCCGTGCCACACGAAGGGCGGGGTGTCGTCCAGCGGGAAGGGCGTGGCGGTGAAGCCCTGCAGCGGGGTGCGGAACTGCCCCTTCCAGGAGATGTTCTTCTCCCGCCAGAGACGACGCAGCAGGTGGTAGTTCTCGATCGCGAGGGGGATGCCCTGGCGGATGTCCTTGCCAAACCACGGGTAGACGGGGCCGGTGTTGCCGCGGCCCATCATCAGGTCGACCCGGCCCTTGGACAGGTGCTGCACGAAGGAGTAGTCCTCCGCGATGCGGACCGGGTCGGTCGTCGTGATGAGGGTGGTCGCGGTGGAGAGCTTGAGGTGCTTCGTCTGCGCCGCGATGTAGGCCAGGTGCGTCGTCGGGGCGGAGGGGACGAAGGGCGGGTTGTGGTGCTCGCCCGTGGCGAAGACGTCGAGGCCGACCTCCTCGGCCTTGAGGGCGATCTTCGTCATCGAGTCGATCCGCTCGGCCTCGGTGGGGGTGCGCCCGGTGGTCGGGTCGGTGGTGACGTCGCCGATCGTGAAGATCCCGAACTGCATGGTCTCCCGCCTTTCGCTAGGTTGTTGACCGTTCAACCATTATGCCAGCGGAATCATTCCCCGTCATCCGGCGAAGGGGGTGACCGCCTTCCCCCGCACGCCCGGCCGCGCGACGAAGAGCGACCCGGCGGCCGGGTCCTCGCCGTCGGCGAGGTTCTCCCGCGAGGTCGTGATGAAGAGCTGGTCCAGGTCCGGCCCCCCGAAGGCGCACGAGGTCACCTGGGCCGCGCCCACGTCGATGACCGCGTCGCGCTCGCCCTCGGGGGACCAGCGCTCCACCCGGGAGCCGCCGAAGACCGCGGTCCACACGCCCCCTTCGGCGTCCACGGTGAGGCCGTCGGGGTTGCCGTCGACGCGGGCGTGCACCCGGCGGCCGGTCAGGCCCCCTTCGGGGTCGAAGTCGAAGCAGGCGATCTGCCCCGTCGGGGTGTCGTTGTAGTACGCCAGCCGGCCGTCGGGGGAGAAGTCGATGCCGTTGGAGATCGTCACCGCGTCCAGGACGGTCTCCGGCTCTGAGCCGGGCCGCACCCGGTACAGCCGGGCGGCCCCCTTCGCCTGGTCGTAGGCCATGGACCCGACGTAGAGGCTCCCGTCGGGGGCCACCCCGCCCTCGTTCATCCGGATCGCGGGGCTCTCCCACATGGGACGAAGGGGGTCCACCCCGCCCTCGTCGTCGAGCAGCGCCAACCCCCGCTCCACGGCGACGACGGCGCCACCGACGGCACGGGGCCGGACCATCGCGGCGACGGCACCGACGTGGGTGCGGGTCACCTGCCCGGACTCGGCGAGGTGGAGCACGTCGCCGGCGAGCATGTCGACGCACGCGAGGCCTCCCCAGTCGGGCCACCAGCAGGCGCCCTCGCCGTGGTGGGTGATCGAGTCGGTCAGGCGTTCGGCGCGCATGGCCACGAGCCTAGTCAGCCGCGCTCGAGCAGCTCCGAGATCTCGTGGGTCAGCTCGACCGCCGCCTCGATCTCCACGCGGCGCGCGGAGACCGACTCGACGTTGAAGCCGAAGGGGATGCCGAGGTACCGGCAGAAGCCGGCGAGCTCACGGGCGGCGCTCAGGGCGTGCTCGCGGGACCAGGTGAGCGGGTCGGGGGCGTGCAGGATCTCGTTGCGCATCCACGCCGGGACCTTCACGCCGAGCCACTCGAGGAAGGAGAGGGTCTTCGCGGACCCGCACAGCGAGAGGGTGAAGATCAGCGGGGCTGCCTCCAGGCCCTCCTCCTCGACCACGGAGTAGCGGTAGTCAGAGGCGAGGTTCTTCGCCGCCGTGATGTCGTAGACGACCTGGCTGATGAAGAAGCCGGCGCCCGCGCGCTGCTTGGCCAGCAGCCGCTCGTGCTCGTCGTCGCGCAGCGTGTGCCGCTCCGGGATGGTCACGGCGCCCAGCGGCAGGTCGGGGCGCATCCGTCGGCGCAGCTCGAGTGCCTCCTGCAGGGTGGTGCGCATCGGGGTGCCGCGCGTGGAGGACCCGACGAAGACGGTGAGCAGTCGCTCGGGTGCCCGGGCCAGCCAGTCGCCGAGCTCGTCCTGCCCGTACTTTCCGACGCAGCGGTAGACGACCGCGGGCCGGTCCCATCGGGTCAGGTGCTCCAGCAGGTAGTCGGTCGGGTCGAGGGTCTCGACGAAGGGGAAGGGCCGGGGTGCGTGGTTGCGGTCCGACTCGTCGACGAGGTCGTAGAGGACGAGGGCGTCCACCGGGAGGGCCTCGACCCGCTTCATGGTGCGCTCGGCGATCTCCGGCAGGCGCTCCGGGTCGGTGCTCACCCGGGGCGGGGTCAGTCCGAAGAGCAGCACCTCGCGCGGATTGCTGCTGGGGCCGGGGAAGGATCCGCCGACGTGCTGCGTCGCAGGAGGATCGAAGGACATGGCTGCACGCTATCCGGGGCCTGGACCTGCTGCGCAGGGCGTCTCATCCGCGGGCGTGGGCGCGCCGTTAGGCTCTGGACAAAGCCACTTACGACTTGAGGGAGCATGCACATGCAGGTCAAGGACACCGCCGCGATCGTCACCGGGGGCGCCTCCGGGCTGGGAGCGGCCACCGCGGCCGAGCTCGCCGGCAAGGGTGCCAAGGTCTTCGCCTTCGACCTCCCCGACTCCATCGCCAAGGCGCCCGCCGTCGACGGCGTGCAGTACGTCGAGGTGGACGTGACCGACGAGGCGCAGGTGCGCGAAGGCGTCGCCACCGCGGCCGGTGCCGGTGTCCCCCTTCGCACCGTGGTCAACTGCGCGGGCATCGGTCCGTCGATGCGCATCCTCGGCCGCAAGGGCCCGCACGACCTGGGCTTCTACGCCAAAGTCGTCCAGATCAACCTCATCGGCTCCTTCAACGTGCTCACCCTCGCTGCCGAGCAGATCGCCAAGACCGAGCCGCTGGAGCACGACGCCCGCGGCGTCATCATCAACACCGCCTCCATCGCCGGCTACGAGGGCCAGATCGGGCAGGCCGCCTACGCCTCGAGCAAGGCCGGCATCATCGGCCTGACGCTGCCCGCCGCCCGCGACCTCGCCCAGCACGGCATCCGCGTGATGACGATCGCCCCCGGCATCGTCGAGACCCCGATGCTCGCGACCGTCTCGGAGGAGTTCCGCGAGGGCCTGGCGAAGGGAGTTCCCTTCCCGCAGCGACTCGCCCGCCCGGACGAGTACGCGCAGCTGGCGCTCTCGCTCATCGACCACGACTACCTCAACGGCGAGGTCGTGCGCATGGACGGCGCCCTGCGCATGGCCCCGCGCTGATCGACCTCCTGCCCGAAGGGAGCCTGCCGTGAGCGCAGCGACCATCACCGTCATCAACGGCCCGAACCTGAACCTGCTCGGGACCCGCGAGCCCGACATCTACGGCACCGAGACCCTCGCCGACGTCGAGGCCCGCTGTGCCGCGGTCGCGGAGGAGCTGGGGCTCGCGGTGGAGTGCTTCCAGGGCAACGGCGAGGGCGAGATCATCGACGCGATCCACCGGGCCCGCGCGGGCAGCGCGGGCCTGGTGGTCAACGCCGGTGCCTACACCCACACCTCGGTCGCCATCCGGGACGCCCTCGCGGCGGTGGAGGCCCCCTTCGTCGAGGTGCACATCTCGAACGTCCACGCCCGGGAGCCCTTCCGGGCCCACTCCTACCTCTCGGACATCGCGGCCGCGGTCATCCTCGGCTGCGGGACGCAGGGGTACGACTTCGCGATCCGTCGCCTGGCCGCGCTGATCTCCGACAGGTAGGGGTCAGGCGGGGTCGGTCACGTCGGCGATCTCCGCCCCGAGGGCGGTGAGCGCGGCGTCGGCGTCGACGGTGGCGGCGACCCCGTGGTCGCCGGCCCCGATGGAGATGGTCCGGCCGGTCACCGTCGTGTCCGCGATGACCGGCAATGTGCTCAAGGAGCCGAAGGGGGTGATCGTGCCCCGCTCGTAGCCGGTCACCTCGCGGGCGGTCTCCTTGTCCGGCATGGAGATCCGGTTCACGCCCAGGTGGGCGCGCAGCTTCGGCCAGGAGATCTGCCGGCCGCCGGGCACGAGGACGAAGAGGAAGTCGCCCTGCCCCCTTCGCACCACGAGGGTCTTGATGATGTCGCGGGGCTCGACCCCTCGAGCCGCGGCCGCCTCCTCGAGGGAGCCGACCCGACCGTGCCGGGTGATCGTGTGCTCGATGCCGCTGTCGACCAGGGCCTGTGCCGCTCGGCTGCCACCGTCCATGTCCGGCAGCCTACGACCGTGCGAGCCGCGCTCCGGCCCCGGTCATTCGAAGAAGAAGCGCCCGGAGGTCCGGGCGCTTCTTCTTCGACTGGGGCGGACGCGCTAGCGCTTGAGGAACTTCGCGAAGAGCTCCTGCGTCTCCTGAAGGCCCGCCAGCCGGCCGATCGTCTCGGCCTCGTCGCGACTGCTCTCGCCGCGCGGGCGCTCGGCGCCGGCACGGATGAGCCGGCGCGCCTCGCCGTAGGATCCGGAGGCGCCGGCCGCCCAGGTCGCGGCGAGCTCCTTGGCCCGGGCGAGCGGGTCGGCGACGACCTCGGCGACCAGGCCCTGCTCCCGTGCCTCGTCCGCGGTCAGCGGCCGGTCGGACAGGGCGAAGGCGAGCGCCCGCTGGCGCCCCATCGCCAGCGGCAGCGCCGTCGAGGTGCCGCAGTCGGGGCTGAGGCCGATGCTCGGGTAGGCGACGACGAACTTCGTGTCCTCGGCCGCGATGACGACGTCGCCGGTGAGCATGAGGCCGAGCCCGCCGCCGGCGACCGCGCCGTGCACGGCGGTGACGACCGGCTTCTCCAACGCCTCGAAGGCCAGGACGGCCGCGTCGGTGACCTCGGCCAGCTCGCGCAGGTCGGCCGCGGGGTCGCTGGAGTCGGCGAAGGCGGCGATGTCGCCACCGGCGCAGAAGCGTTTCCCCGCCCCGCTCAGCACGATCGCGCGCACCTCCTCGTCCGCTGCGGCGCGGTCGACAGCGGAGTGCAGGTCGCGCGAGAGGTCGAGGTTGACGGTGTTCGCCGCCTCCGCGCGGTCGAGGACGATGTGGGCGACCCCGTCGGTGACGGAGTAGTCGACGGCTGCCATCAGATCCGCCGGAAGAGCGCGGCGAGGGCCTGGCCACCGCCGATGCACATGGTCACGATGCCCAGCTCGAGGTCGTGTCGGACCATGTGCTTGGCGGCGCGCACGGTGAGGATGCCGCCGGTCGCCCCGACGGGGTGTCCGAGGGCGATCGCCCCGCCGTAGGGGTTGACCTGGGCGGGGTCGAGGCCGGTGTCGCGGATGACCGCGACGGCCTGGGAGGCGAAGGCCTCGTTGAGCTCGATGACGCCGATGTCCGCGGGAGTGGTCCCGGTCTTCTCGAAGAGTGCCCGCAGCGCGTGGGTCGGGGCGTAGCCCATGAGCTCGGGCTCCATCGCCGCGGTGGCGACCGCCTCGAGGCTGACGAGCCCGGTCAGGCCCCGCTCGGCGACGGCAGACTCGCGGCCGAGGACGACGACACCCGCGCCGTCGTTGATCCCGGAGGCGTTGCCGGCCGTGACGGTGCCGTCCTTGGTGAAGGCCGGTCGCAGCCCCGCGAGGGTCTCCAGGGTGGTGTCGGGCTTGGGGTGCTCGTCCTTGTCGGCGGTGAAGGGCTTGCGGCCACCGACCTCGACCGGGACGATCTCCTCGGCGAAGGCGGCCTGCGCCTCGGGGGAGGCCGCCCGGCGCTGCGACTCGAGCGCGAACTCGTCCTGCTCCTCGCGGGAGACCCCGTACTTCTTCGCGACGTTCTCCGCGGTGACGCCCATGTGGATGTCGTGGAAGGGGTCGGTGAGCATCAGGACGGTGCCGTCCTGCAGCTTCCGGTCGCCGAGCTTGTAGCCGTTCCGGGCGCCGAAGTCGTAGAAGGGCATCCGCGTCATCGACTCGTCACCGCCGGCGAGGGTGAAGTCGAGGTCGTTCCACCGCATCTCCATCGCCGCGGACCAGACGGCCTGCAGGCCGGAGCCGCAGAGTCGGTTGACGGTGTAGGCAGGGACATTCGTCGGCAGTCCGGCGGCCACGGCGACCCGACGGGCGTTGTAGGCGTCCGGCCCGACCTGGCCGATGCAGCCCATGACGACCTCGGAGATGTCCTCTCCGGTCACCCCGGCACGCGCCAGCGCCTCCCGGCTCGCGGTGGCGCCGAGCTCATAGCCCGGGACGCTTTTGAAGATGCCACCGAAGCTGCCGGTGGGGGTGCGGGCGCCGTCGACGACGACGATCTTCTCGGTGCTCATGTCCATGCTCCGTGCTCGGGTGTGAAGGCGACAGGGGCAGCATCCCACGGCGTCGCTTGCCCGGTCCCTGAGGTGCGAAGGCGCTCGTCGTGCGAAGTCCGCTCCCGGAGCGGACCGATGGACGCGCCCTTGGTCGCTCGTTCCGCCCACGCGGCGCGTGGGACCCGGCTCCCTGAGTCGGGCGCATCCATCGGTCCGCACCGTCCGCTCGGCTTGTGACTCGCGGGTACTGCACCACCCTCCCGGTCGCCGACGTCATGGACCGCCGGAAGATCAAGGGTCCGTCAGTTCTGGACGTCCGAGGATGGTGTCGTACCCGCGAGTTATCTCGTCGGGTCCCCGCATCCGCTGGTTCGCCGCCTCGGTAGCGTGAGCCGCATGTCACTGCGCAGCGCCGAGACCGTCCAGACCGCCCCCGTCGCCGCCTTCGGGCTCGTCGGCGGCTTCCTCGTGGCCCGGGAGACTGGCCTGCGCCCGCTCGGTGGGGTCGTCCTCGGAGCGGCGGGCCTCTTCGCCGGCCGCAGCTGGCTGGCCAAAACCGACCCCGCCACCACCGCGGCACTCTCGGCGATCTACCTCGGCGGCTTCGGCGCCTCCCACCCCCTCGCGAAGAAGGTCGGCGCCTGGCCGTCCGTGCTCGGCGTCGCTGCCGTCTCGGCGGCCGCGTCCTACGCGCTCTCCGATCGACGCTGATCCCCGGCGGCGACCTGTCGCCCGCCCCGACCGTGCAGCGGGTTGGCCAGGTCACCGACCCGGATGAGTGACCCCTCCGGGTCGGCCAGGTCGACCATCTGGAGCGTGTTGCGCAGCTGCAGCCGGTTCAGGCAGGAGTGCTCGAAGCCGGGCCGGAGCAGGTCCAGCCGGGCGGCCCTCGGGTGCTCGGCCGCGTGCTCGGTGATGCACTCGGCCACGAGGTCCCAGAAGTCCTCGCCCTCCAGCACGCCGTCGTCGGCGAGGATTTCGGCGACGAAGCGCAGCACCCCGTCGAGCACATCGGTCAGCACCGACAGCGACTGCACCTGCGGCTCCAGGGGGTGGCGGATCCGCTCGATCTCCGCGGGCAGCTCGCGGTCGGACATGACGACGACCTCCTCGCCGATGTCCTTCATGAAGACGCCTGTGGGGCAGTGCTCCTCGAGCACGAGGATGACATTCTCCCCATGCGGCATGAAGGCCAAGTCGTGCACGCCGAGGCAGTGCACGACCGGGCGCAGGTAGGCGCGCAGCAGCCGCCGCACCCACTCGCGGGGACCGAGCGGGCTGGCGCCGATGAGCTCGGTGAGCAGTGCGGAGCGGGTGGCGTCCCGGTGCAGCAGCCCGGTCAGCGACATGAGGCGCTGGCCGTCCGCGAGCCGGGGCACCGGGGACTCACGCCACAGTGCGGCCACCATCTTCGTGTGCGGGTTCGCCGCGTCGAGCCGGTGGTAGGCATCGCCGGTGTAGCCGACGGCGGCGACCTCGCGCAGGACGCGGAAGCCGCACGCCGCGAGCTCGGGATCGGCCGCGACGATCCCGGCGACCCAGTCGTTGATCGCCGGTGTCCCCTCCATGTAGCGGGGGGAGAGGCCGCGCAGGAAACCCATGTTCTGGATCGACAGCGCCGTCTTGACGTAGTGCCGCTCCGGCCGGTCGACGTCGAAGAAGGTCCGGATCGACTGCTGGGCCCGGTACCGGTCCGCTCCCCGCCCGAGGTGCACCACGTCGCGGCGGGCGATGTCGGCGGCGAAGGTGACCGCGAGCTTGTGGTCCCACTGCCAGGGGTGGACGGGCATGAGCAGGTAGTCCGCGGGGGCGACCCCCTTCGCCTCCAGCAGGCGGAAGAAGCGCTCCCGGTCCGCCGGGTCGAGCTGGCTGCCGTACAGCTCCTCCTCGGTGACGTCGTCGGCCAAGGAGAGCCGGGCGACGCTGCGGCGCACCGCGATCCACTCCAGGTGCACATCGGCGCCGGCCTCGGGGGAGTAGGCCGCGTGGTCGGTGGCGGAGAAGCCGATTCGGCCGTTGTTGGCGACGAACGCCGGGTGTCCCTCGGTCATCGCCGCCTCGACGGTCTGGAAGTCGGCGTCGACCAGCTCCCGACTCGTGCGGCTCGCGTGGTGCCACTTGTGGGCCAGGCTGGCCAGGGTCCCGCTGACCTCCTCGAGGTAGGTCGAGCGGAGCTGCTCGGGGATCCCGAGGACCTCGTGCAGGTCACTGATGAGGGTGAGCGCGTCGACCTCGCCTGGCTTGCCGTCGACCGTGCGCTCGATGCTCGCCGGGTCGACCCGCCAGTGCTCGAGGGCGTGTCGGGTCGCGGTGTAGGTGTACCGGTCCGCGCCGGCGGTGATCGCCCAGCGGCCGTCGTCCGTCGGCTCCGGCGAGAGGAGCCGCTCGTGGGTGAACTCGCCGATCGCCTTGGCCGCGACGTGCCGGTGGGCGCGGGCCATGACCCCGGGCTCGAGGTGGGCGACGTCGGGCGAAGGGAGCCTCCGCTCCCCACTCTCCAGCCGGCTGGCGGCGAAGTCGGAGAGCGCGCAGAAGCTGAGCAGTGCCTCCTTGTCCGACAGCGTGATCCGCCGCGCGACGGTGAACCCTGCCGCGGCGTTCTTGGCGTGGACCGCGTGGTTGGCCACGTCCGGCTCGACGACGACCTTGGTCACGGACGGGTCGCGGAAGCAGAAGTGCATCACCGCGCGGAAGACCTGCGAGGTGAGTCCGTGCACCGCGCTGTCGGTCGGCGCGATCAGGACGTGCATCCCCAGCAGCCCGGGCCGGGCGTCGAGGTGCTCCGCGAGCTCGCTGCAGCCGGGGTCGTAGGTCTCGGTGAGGAAGGTGGCCCGTCCGTCGACCCGCCCCAGCCAGGCGTCGTGGCCTGCGGTGGCGTCGATCTGCTCGAAGGCCGCCCGCGACTCCTCCGCGGTGAGACCCTGCATGCCCCAGAATCTGGACTTCGGGTGGGTCACCCACGCGTGCAACAGGTCGGAGTGCTCGTTGGGCAGGACGGGCTCGATCGTCACCCGCCCCACCGGCGTGATCAAGGCGAAGAGGGTCATGAGCGGCTCCTGACGTGCGATGTCGCGGTCCCTGAGGTGCTCAGGCCGCCCGCGGCCGAGGCCTCGAAGGGCCGGGACGAACCTCGAAGCTCCCGCAACTCGAACTCCTGGAACGCGATCCGTTCCTCGATCGGGTACACCTCGCGCCCGGTGATGGCCGCGATGATCACGGAGTTGCGATGGGCTCCCATGCCCAGGTCGGGGGCGAGCACACCGTGGGTGTGCTCCTCGGCGTTCTGCACGAAGATCCTTCCGTCCATGTCGACGCTGTAGTCGGCGCCGGTGTCGTAGCGCCCGCGCGCGTCCCACCGGATCCGGTCGGCGACGGGGGCGAGGAAATCGGGGCTGCGGGGTCGATACCCGGTCGCGAGGACCAGCCCCTCGGTCTCCACGACGGCTTCCTCCTGCTGCTCCTCGTGGACGATCCCGAGGGAGTAGCGCTGCCGGTCGGGGTCCCAGCCGGCCTCACGCAGCTCGCAGCCGGTGAGCAGCGTGGTGGGCACAGGGCGGCCGGTCTCGACGCGGATCCGGTAGAGGGTGTCGTAGATGGTGTTGACGAGGTCGGCGCTGATGCCCTTGTGGAGGGATCGCTGCTCGCGGCCGAGCTCGTCTCGTCGCTCCATCGGCAGCTCCCGGAAGTACCGCCCGTACTCGGGCGAGGTCAGCTCGAGGCTGAGCTTGGTGTACTCCATCGGGAAGAAGCGGGGCGAGCGAGTGATCCACGTCAGGTGGTAGCCGTGCTCGGTGATCCCCTCCAGCAGGTCGAGGTAGATCTCCGCGGCGGACTGGCCGCTGCCGACGAGGGTGATGCTCTCCCGGGCCTGGAGCTCCTCCCGGTGCCAGAGGTAGTCGCTGCTGTGGACCGCCGGACCCGCGAGATCCTGAGCGACGGGAGGCAGGCTCGGCTCGGTCCCGATCCCGAGGACGATGTGGCGGGCGCGCACCGAGGTCCATGTCCCGTCGCTCCGCCGGGCCGTGACGACGTGGGTGCCGTCGGCCTCCCGCTCCACGGCGGTCACCTCGTGGCCCCACCGGATGGTGGTGAGCTGGTCGGCGACCCAGCGGCAGTACTGGTCGTACTCCGCGCGAAGGGGGTTGAAGTCCTCCCGGATGTAGAAGGGGTAGATCCGCCCCACCTGCTTCAGGTGGTTCAGGAAGCTGAAGCGGCTCCTCGGATCGGCCATCGTGACGAGGTCAGCCATGAAAGGCACCTGGATCGTGGCCCCTTCGAGCATCATGCCGGGGTGCCAGGAGAACCCTTCCCGCGCCTCGAGGAAGACCGCGTCGACGTCGGCGAGGTCCTCGGTGAGCGCGGCGAGACCGAGATTGAAGGGCCCCAGCCCGATGCCGACGACGTCGTGCACCCGGCTCACCGCCCGACCCCCGCCAACGTGCCCTCGGGGGCCAGGGAGGACGACAGCTCCTCCCCGACCTCGGCGAGCACCTCGATGACCTCGCGCAGGTGCACCAGCGAGGTCCCCGGATCCAGCAGGGTCAGCTTCAGCCACGGGCGTTCGTCGAGGACCGTCTCGGCGACCATGACGTCACCGCGGTCCAGCAGCGCCCTCCGGATGCGCGGGTTGAGTGAATCCGCCTCCGCCGCAGTCATGCCCGGCGTCCGGTAGCGCAGCAGGACGGTGCTGAGGGTGGGCCGCACGGCCACCTCGAAGCGCTCGTCCGTGGTGAGCACCTCCCAGACCTCGCGGGCCCGGTCGATGACCTCGTCGAACATCTCGCCGACGGCGTCCGCGCCCGTGACCCGCAGCGTGAACCACAGCTTGAGGGCGTCGAAGCGGCGCGTCGTCTGCAGCGACTTGTCCACCTGGTTGGGGGTGGGTGAGGTGCGCGGGTTCAGGTAGTCGGCGTGGTGGGTGACGTGCCGCAGCGTCGCTCCGTCCGCCACGATCACCGCGCTGGAGCTGACCGGCTGGAACCACGTCTTGTGGAAGTCGATCGTCACCGAGTCGGCCCGCTCGATGCCGGCGAGCAACCTCCTTCGTCTGCGGGAGGCGAGCAGCCCACCGCCGTAGGCGGCGTCGACGTGCAGCCACACCCCCTCCTCGGTGCAGACCTCGGCCAGCTCGGCGAGCGGGTCGATGGCGCCCAGGTCGGTGGTCCCCGCGGTCGCCGACACGGCGATCGGCAGCTCGCCCCGCGAGCGCGCCTCGAGGATCTCCCGGCGGAGTGCCGAAGGGGACATCCGGCCCCCTTCGTCGGTGGCGACCTCGATCACCGCCTCCTCGGGCAGCCCCATCACCCGCGCGGCCTTGGCGACGCTGACGTGGCTGTGCGCGCTGGTGAGGATGCGCAGCCGCTCGTGCAGGTCGCGGCCCGTCCGCCCGTCCCGACGAAGGGAGGCCGTCGCCTCGCCGCGGGCGAGGACGAGCGCCTGCAGGTTGGACTGGGTCCCGCCGCTGGTGAAGACGCCGTCGGCGCCCCGCCCGAAGCCGATCCGGCCTGCCGTCCAGTCGATGAGGCGGCGCTCGATGAGGGTCCCGCCGGCGCTCTGGTCCCAGGTGTCGACCGAGGTGTTGACCGCCGCCAGGAGTCCCTCGGCCAGCACCGCGGGCAGGGCCACGGGGCAGTTGAGGTGGGCGACGTAGGACGGGTGGTGGAACCAGATCGCGTCGCGCAGGTAGAGGTCGGTCACCTCGGTCAGGGCGGCGTCGAGGTCGGGCGCGGGACGGTCCAGGTCGACGGCCGTCACGCCCGGGGTCAGGTCCGCGACGGTGGCCCCGGTGGAGGGGGTGCCGGCCGACAGGTGCTCGGCGACGAGGCCGGTGATCCGGGACATCCCCTCGAGGTAGTCCGCGGCCGTGTCCTGCGTGAGGAGTTGACTGTGCACCAACGACTCCTTGAACTTAGGTTTACCTAACTTACGTAAGGCTCACCTAACGTACATCGAGATCCGTTGTCGCGCAGAGCGAAGGGAGATGCTGGCGCCCGCTAGCGTGGCTCGGATGGAGCAGCCGGGACCCCGCCGCAGACTCGCTCCGGTGGCGATCACCCTCGTCATCGCCGCCTGCTCCCTCGGGCTGCTCCTCCTCGGCGCGGCCCAGGGATGGCTGGGCCCCGACGTGGATCGAGGGGGCCGCTTCTGCGAGGCCGAGCACGAGGGCGTGCTGCGTCAGCCGGTCAATGCGCTGAGCAACCTCGCATTCGTGGCCGCCGGGTTGCTCATCGCCTGGCACGCCCGGTATCCCTCGGGCGAGCTCGCGCGTCGGCACGGGGCCACGGCGATGGCCGTCGTGGTCGCCCTGCTCGGTCCGGCCTCGATGGCCATGCACGCGACCGAGTCCGTGCTCGGCGGCCGACTCGACATGCTCTCGATGTACCTCATCGCCGGCTTCACCAGCGCCTACGCCCTGCTGCGGGTCATCGGCTGCTCGGGGCGCGTGGCGGCCGCCGCCTTCGTCGGGCTGGTCGTCCTCTGCGAGGTGGTGGAGAGTTCCTTCGGGGAGGTCCCGGTGGTCGATCACGCGGGCAACGCGATCTTCGCCCTGCTGCTGCTCGCCACCCTCGCGGGCGAGGCCGTCCTCGTCCCGCGGGTACGCCGTCGCAACGCCTGGGGCGTCGCGGCGGTCGCGGCGATGCTGCTCGCCTTCGGGGTCTGGATCCCCTCCCACGACGGCGGGGCCCTGTGCGACCCCACGTCGCTGCTGCAGTGGCACGGGGTCTGGCACCTGCTGTGCGCCGTGGCCGCCTACTGCCTCTACCGCCTCTACGCCAGCGAGCGTCCCCGCTCGTGAGGGTTTCGCGCGTCAGCCGCCGATCCTGACCTCACCGCGACTCGAGGATCTCCTTCGACTTCGCGATGGCGAAGCCCCACGCCTGGGCGACGGTCGGCTTGGGAGGCAGGCTCACTTCGTCCGGGTTGGTGACGATGTCCAGCAGGTAGGGCTCGTCAGAGGCCAGGGCCTCGCGCACGGCCCCGTCGACGTCCTTGGGGTCGGTGACCCGGCGGGCCTGCAGGCCCAGGGCGGTGGCGACGGCGGCGATGTCCGGGTTGTCCAGCTCGGTGCCGAACTCCGGGATCCCTCCCTGCTCCTGCTCCAGCTTGACCATGCCGAGGCGTCCGTTGTCGTAGACGACGAAGGTCGCCGGCAGCCGGTAGGTCGCGGCGGTGCGCAGGTCCCCGAGCAGCATCATCAGGCCGCCGTCGCCGCAGCTGGCCACGACCTGACGGCCGCGGTCCAGTGCCTGGGCGCCGAGTGCCTGGGGCATGGCGTTGGCCATCGAGCCCAGGTTGAAGGAGCCGATGAGGCGGCGGGTGCCGCGCATCTCGATGAACCGGGAGAGCCACACGGTGGACATGCCGGTGTCGCTGGTGAAGATCGCGTCGTCGGCCGCGTGCCGGTCGATCGCGGCCGCGACGATCTCGGGACGGATGAGCTCGTCCGGGTTGTCGAGCAGGCCGCGGACGCGCCCGATGACGCTGCGGTCGTGCCCGGGCTCGGTCAACGGCTCCTGCCGCTCCTGCCAGTCGCGGTAGGTCGAGACCGCGGACTTCAGGTGCGAGCCGTCCGAAGCCGCCTCCAACCGGGGCAGCAGCTGGCGCAGGGTGCCCGCGCTGTCGCCGACGACGGCGTGGTCGACGCTGGTGCGCCGGCCGATGTGACTCGGCTTGAGATCGAGCTGGATGACCTCCTTGCCCTCCGGGTACCACTCCCGGTACGGGAAGTCGGTGCCGATCATGAAGAGCACGTCGCACTCGTCCAGCGCCTTGGCCGCGCCGGGGTTGCCGATGAGCCCGCTCTGGCCCACCTGGTAGGGGTTGTCGGCCTCCAGGCCCGGCTTGCCCTTGAGGGTGAGCACGGTCGGTGCCTGCAGGCGTTCGGCCAGCTGGAGCACCTCCTCGCGGGCCTCCCGGGCGCCCTGGCCGACGAGCAGCGTCACCTTGTCCGCCGCGGTGAGCACCGATGCGGCAGTGGCGATCTGGTCCTCCGGTGCCGGGGCGGGCGTCCGCGGCGGGGCGATCGTGAGCCGTTCGCTGCCCGCGGGCATCTCCAGGTCCCCGATGTCGCCGGGCAGGGTCAGGACGGCCACCCCGCTGTCGGCGTACGCGGCGTTGACGGCCTGCTCGAGCAGGTAGGGCATCTGGGCCAGGGAGGTGACCGTCTGGGTGAAGACCGCCACGTCCTTGAAGAGCAGTTCGTTGTCCACCTCCTGGAAGAAGTCGCTGCCGATCTCGGGACTGGGCACCTGACCGCAGATGGCCAGGACCGGCGCGTGCGACTTCTTGGCGTCGTAGAGCCCGTTGAGCAGGTGCACCGAGCCCGGCCCCACCGTGCCCATGCACACCCCGAGGCGCTCGCCCAGCTGGGACTGGGCACCGGCGGCGAAGGCGGCGACCTCCTCGTGGCGGACGCCGATCCACTCGATGTCCTCCTGGCGGCGGATGGCGTCGGTGACCGGGTTGAGCGCGTCACCGACCACCCCCCACACCTGGCGCACGCCGTGGTCGGCGAGCGTGCTGATCATCATCTCGGCAACGGTGGTCATGGCGACTCCTTCGAGTGGGTGTGGCGCGGCTCAGCGGGTGCTGCCGACGGCGGGGGCGAAGGTGTCCGGGGACGCCTCGGCCCAGTCGCTCGCCCAGGCCTCAGGCGGCTCACCGAGCAGCTCACCGGGGGAGAGCCACTCGTACATCTCGGCGTAGGAGCGCACCTCGCGGGAGGAGATGTTGTGCCGCAGCATGTCCGGGGTGAGCTCCGCGGGCGTGCGCACGCCCATCGTCGCCATCATCTGCACGGCCTGGGCGACGGTCGAGGAGTGGTACTGGTGGACCCGGGTGCTCTTGTCGGGGACGTCCAGCGCCCGTGCCCGGCGCGGGTCCTGGGTTGTGACCCCGACCGGGCAGGTCCCGGTGTGGCAGCGCTGGGCCTGGATGCAGCCGACGGCCATCATCATCGCGCGGGCGGCGTTGGTGTAGTCCGCGCCCTGGATGAGGCGGCGGACGATGTCGTTGCCGGTGGCGACCTTGCCACTGGCCCCGATCTTGATGTTCGCTCGCAGGCCGGTTCCGACGAGGGCGTTGTGCACGGTCATCAGGCCGTGCGTCAGCGGCATGCCGACGTGGTCCTCGTACTCCAGCGGGGCGGCCGCGGTGCCCCCTTCGGACCCGTCCACGATGATGAAGTCCGGCGCGGTGCCGACCTCCCGGATCGCCTTGCAGATGGCCAGCACGTCCTTGCGGGAGCCGACGCACAGCTTGAAGCCGGTCGGCTTGCCGCCGGAGAGCTCGCGCATCCGGGCGATGAACTCGATGAGCTCCACCGGGGTGGAGAAGACCTTGTGACGGGCGGGGCTGACGCACTTCTGCCCCTGGGGCACCCCGCGCGCCCGGGCGATCTCGGCGGAGACCTTGGCCGCGGGCAGCACGCCCCCGATGCCGGGTTTGGCCCCCTGGGAGAGCTTGAGCGAGACGCACTTGACCTGCTCGTGGGCGGACTTGTCCCGGAACTGCTCCGGGTCGAAGTCGCCGTCCGTGGTGCGCGTACCGAAGTACCCCGACCCGATCTCCCAGACGAGGTCGCCGCCCCGCTCGAGGTGGTGGTCCGAGAGGCCCCCTTCGCCGGTGTCGTGGGCGAAGCCGCCCCGCCGGGCGCCCTCGTTGAGGGCGAGGATCGCGTTGGCGGACAGGGCCCCGAAGCTCATCGCCGAGACGTTCAGCAGGGACATGTCGTAGGGCCGGCTGCAGTCCGGGCCCCCGATCCGCGCCCGCGGGGCCTCCGTCGGGGGATCCAGGGGAGCGGTCGAGTGCACGAGGTGCTCGTAGCCGGTCTGGTGCACGTCCCGCTCGGTGCCGAAGGAGAGCTCGCCGTGGATCCCCTTCGCCCGCTCGTAGATGACCGAGCGGACGTCACGGTTGTACGGACGGCCGTCCCAGTTGCGCTCGATGAAGTACTGCTGCAGCTCGGGGCGCAGGTCCTCCAGCAGGTAGCGCATGTGCCCGATGACGGGGTAGTTGCGCAGCACCGAGTGCTTCTTCTGCAGCAGGTCGTGCGCGGCGACCGCGGCCACCGCCGCACCGGTGCCGATCAGGCCCTTGCCGATACCTCGTGCCATGTTCTGCTCCTTTTGCGCGCCGATGCGCCGTGGTCCTCCCTCCGGGATACCACGGCGCGGCGGTGCTCAGACCAAATCCTCGCCCTTCTTCCGGGCCGCGCGCATCTCGCGGACGAAGCCGACGCAGATCACGGCGAGGACGACGGCGACGATGACGGGCCACATGAGGACGTAGACGGTCAGTGCGGTGACGGACATGGTGGTTCCTTCCTTCAGACGGTGACGTGCTCGTCGTCGGCGTCGTCGACGAGTCCGGTGGCGGGTTTCGGGTCGTCCTCCGGGTCGAAGTCGTCGGTGAGCCGGGCGATGTCATCGAAGTCGTAGGGCTCGGCCCGGGAGGCCAGGGTCATGCCTGCGCACACCAGGGTGGAGACCGCGTAGGCCACGAGGGAGCCGGACAGCGCCGGGTAGTCCGCGATGACCCCGAGGGCGAAGGGGGCGAGCACGGCCGCGCCGATGACGCCGCCGGCGATGCCGACCCGGGGTCCGAAGAAGCCGAAGAGCATCAGGCCCAGGACCACCGCGATGCCGACGATGCCGAGGACCTCGATCACCAGGTCCGTCCCCGTCGTGCGGGGGATCCAGCCGAAGCGGACCGGGAGGAAGAGCGCCAGCGCGACGAGCACCGAGACGGTGAAGGCCGAGTTGGTCACCTTCGACCAGTAGAAGGAGGCGATGACGGGGAAGACCAGGCAGCCCCACAGAGCACCGACGAAGACGAGCAGGTCGAGGATGTTCAGCTGCAGTGCGGCGAAGGCGACCGCCGCCGCCGTGGCCAGGACCATCGTCATCCGCCCGATGAGCAGCATCGTGCGCGGGTTGACGGCGTGGCCGCTGCGGCGGGCGCTGACGCCGTAGATGTCGGTCATGACGATCGAGGACAGTGCCGCCAGGTCGGAGTCGGCCGTCGAGGACAGCGAGCCGATGATGAGCACGAAGAAGAGGACGATCAGCGGCGTCGCCAGGTGGTTCGAGGCCAGCTGCGGCAGCAGGTTGTTCGGGTCGCCGCCCGCGGGGTCGATCCCCGCGTAGAGGGCGAGGACGCCGAGCATGCCGATGCCGATGACGGTCGCGCCGTACCCGATCGTCGCGGTGACGAAGGTCGGCTTGATGAGGTCCTCGCGCACGGCGAAGAGCCGCTGGGCGATGGTCTGGTTGCCGATCGCGTAGGCCAGGACCGCGGCGATGTACGGGGCGCCCTGGGAGAGGAATGCCTCGGAGGAGAAGAAAT